>JAVBPW010000008.1:0-30557 GCA_031549385.1 Alphaproteobacteria bacterium | reverse complement strand
GATATCAGTTGATGCAACTGTTGATGTACAGTCATTACCTGTGCATGTAAAGCTTCTTGCTATATCTAAGTGTGAATTATCACCTTGTGTCCAATATGCAAGTGTGTATGCCATCCACAATTCTTTGTTTGAATTTGCTGTATAATATGTCACTTCATAATTTGTAGGAATAGTGGAACTACCATTAATTCTTGTAGATAGATTTAATTGTGATACCGTACCATTTGTTGATGTTCCAACTAAGTATCTTCCTGTTCCAATTGTTCCAGTATAATTTAATATTACTCCGTTGAATTCCAATGCTCCTGGTGTTGTTACTTTTGCAACAGTCATATTGCCTGCAGTGTATGCTAGATTTAATTGTGTATAACCATAATCAATACTATTTATTGTTCCACTATAGTATGAAATTTTTCCATTACCTTCTATTGTATTTGCAATTGGTGCACTTATCATTTCAGAGAAAATAAAACCTCCACCTGAATATAACTTACCTGTTAATATACCTGAACCTCTATAATTTACCTGATTTAAACCAGCATTATATATAGCATAACCTGTTGCAGTTCCATTTATTCCTATTAGATTAGAATTATTACTTATATAACCATAGAAATTTCCACCTTCAAAACTTATTGCTTTTTCTCCAGCTTTTCCTGTTATTGGTTGATATACAAATATATTTAAATAATTTTCACCATCAATAATTTTTATAGCAGCATCGTTGTTAACAGAAGTTATAGAGTTATTTATATTTAAAGTTTTAAAGTCTGAAGATGTTCCAATGTTTCTTATTTGTATATCTGATGAATTTATCCTTGTTGAAGCATATGTACCAGAAACACTAAACCATTTTGCTTCTAAATGAGAAGCATCACCTTCTGTCCACCAATTAAGTGCATAGAATAACCACAATCTCTTATTATTTTGAGAAGTTACTGAATAGTCATAAGAATATATTAATGATTTATTAGTTAAATCAAAACCATATCCATTAGCATGTGTGTTATTATCTGTTGCTGTGATTGTTGATAAATTTGAATATGTTATTGCTTGATTTGTTGTTTGAGCAATTAAAAATTTTCCTGTACTTGTTATTGAATTACCATCAATTGTTATATTATTTATTATACCATTAAGAGTTAAGTATCCAGGAACGCCTGTTATTTGAGCAGGTTGTGTCCAATTTAAATTAATATCTGATTGAGAGTATTGTAATTTTAAAATAGTTGTTCCATAATCAATGCTATTAACAATTCCACCATAATAATTTATATTATTTGCTGTACCTCCTGATATGCTATTTGTTTTATTAATAGGTGTTCTGTTCATATTAGAAAATATATACCCACCATCACTTGAACCTGCTGTATAAATCCCTCCAACTAATGTTCCATTACCTTGATAATTTAAAAAAATACCTATTGCTGGATTGTAAAGAGCATAACTACCACCTTGAATTACCCCACCTTCGTAATTTATAACTTTTCCATTTAGAGCATATGCTCCTATTGGGATATCAATACCAAATGCCGTTCCTTGTATAACACCATAATTTTCTATGTTACCTGTACCTCCATTTAATTTAATGCCTGAATATCCAGAAATAATTGCTTGTAAATTTTCTTCTACTGTATTTGTTATACTTCCATTTATTAGATTACCAGTCATGCCAAACCATAACCCATAATGGGTTGTTAAAGATGTTCCACCTTGTATTAATCCTAAGTTTGTTACTCCATTTGTAAAAGTTCCACCAACATACATACCATATGTTGAACCTATAATTTTAGCTCCTTTGTAATTTATTACCTCTTTTGCTACACCCATCATTATAAGATTAAGACCTTGTACAGCGTTAGCTGTAGTTCCATTTCTTGTTAAGTAAGTATCTCCTATTATACCATAGTTATATAAACCTCCAGAAAAGTTTGATAATGACATTCCTGTGTATCCAGTAACTTTAGCTGAGGTATTTATTGATGTACTACCATTACCATCCCAACCATTATAAATATTACCATTTATAACGCCAGTACTAGTAAGATTAGAAATCCCTGATCCTGATGCTATTGATTGACTAGTCATTAACCCTAAATTTATAATATCTCCATAAACTGTTGCACCAGTTTCAATAGATAACCCCCCATATTCTCCTCCTATAATACCTGTTTCTCTGTTTATGAATCTTATACCTGTATCCCCTGTTAATCCATAATCTCCCGTAGTAAATCTTATTGCATCATCTATGTATACAGTACCAGTTTTGGGATTATATGTCCCAATAAGACCTGAATTATCTATAATTCCAGTCATACCATCATTGAAAATAATAATCTGTCTTTGAACTACAGATGTTGCAGTTGCTGTAATTCTTGCATTATCATTTGTAACTGATTCTGCCCCTGTTATTCCATTCCAACCATTATAAATATTACCGTATAATTTACTGATAAATTGCATTGTATAACTTGTACCAGTATTAGTATTTCTCATAGTACCTAAATTAACAATATTCCCATGATATTCTGCATTACTTAATACTCTTATAATAGAAGTATCTGCAGTCATAGAATTACCAACATCATTATAAATGTTTAAATAATTAACTCCAGATCTTATATCCAATAATGCTGAATAAGAACTACTAATGTTAAGATTTGCAATAAAGTTTGCATAATTATCTTCACTACCAACACCTGTTACTGATATATTTGAAGAGTTAGACCAACTAAGTATAGTAATACAATCGTTATTTCCACCATCTATACTTCCACCACAAGAATAATATGCAGGATTAGGAATTGGAGCATCAGCACCTGTCCATGTTGCACTTTGCGCTATAACATTTGTTGAAAACAATCCTATAATTCCAATTAGTGGTAATAAAATTTTCTTGAAATTCATGTAAATTTCTCCTTCTCTTAGTTTTATTATAACACATATATTTACAAAAAAAAAGAGTCGTTTTTCAATTTTTTAGATTCATAAACTTGATTTAATTAGATTCAACAACTATACTACTAAAAAACAAAGGAAATTTATATGAAAATAATTTTTATGGCGACCCCTGATTTTGCAATTCCAACATTGCAAACATTATTTGATAACCATCAAATTGTTGCAGTTTATACTCAACAACCTCGTCCAGCAAAACGTGGAATGGAATTACAAAAAACTCCAATACATATAAAAGCAGAAGAATTAAAAATTCCAGTATTTACTCCATCAAATTTTAAAGATGAACAAACAGTAAAACAGTTCAAAGACTTAGACGCAGACATTGCAGTCGTTTACGCATACGGATTAATTCTTCCATCATCAATTTTACAATCACCAAAATATGGATGTATAAATATTCACCCATCAATATTGCCAAAATACCGAGGCCCAAATCCTATTCGTTCATCAATAATAAACAATGATGAAGAAACAGGTGTAACAATTATGCAAATGGACGCAGGTATGGACACAGGCGATATGTTAGCAATTGAAAAAGTAAGCATCACCGATGAAACAACTTATGATTCACTATGCGAAGAATTATCTAATTTAGGAGCATATCTAGTAAATGAAGTTATAAATCATATAGACCAAATAACACCAACCCCACAAGATAATGAAGACGCTACTTATACCCAAAAAATTTCAAAAGAAGATTTGAAGATTAATTGGAATGAAGATGCATTTGCAATAGACCGAAAAGTAAGAGCATACTATCCAGATTTAAATATGTATTTTATGTATAATGGAAAAAGATATAAAGTAATCTCATCAACTCCATCATATAAAGACAGTATAAAAGAAAATGGAACAACATTAAACGATTCGCTTTTAATATCATGTAACGATTCGACAGCCTTACAAATAAATGAAATTCAAGCAGAAGGTAAATCTCCTTTAAAAACAGCTGAATTTTTGAAAGGAAATAAATTTCCTGCCGATATAGTACTAGAATAAAGTAAAAAAAAATTATATACTATAAGCAACATGGCAAAAAAAATAAAAGACTACATCAACATAATTGATATAGGCTCATCCAAGATTACAATTTTGGTTGCGCTTCGTGAGCCATTACGAGTAATAACAATAAAACAAATAAATCTTTCACAATTACAATACATATCATTAAATTCCCCAAGTCAACTTGGTAAAATGATAGCAACTTTAATGGATGAAATAGAAAAAGAAATTCCAAACTTTAAATTTAAAGACGCCTACGTTTGTATAAATTCATTTAATATAGAAACTTCCCTACAAGGAATAACAAAAAATCTAACACTAACAAAACCAATTTCACAAGAAGATTTAGACAATTTAACACAAACTCTAACTTCTCAAAAATATATAAATAAAAAGATAATTCATTCATTTGCCCTACGTTATATTTTGGACAACCAAAAATATTCAATGAATCCAATAGGCTCATATGCGTGTTACCTAACAATGCAAACATTGTTTATAACTCTTCCACAAGAAGAATATAAAACAATAGAAAACATGATACAAAACTGCCATATTAATTTAAACAAGATAATATGTTCACCTTATGCATCTTCATTATCTTTTTCAGACAATATCAAACAATCAGAAAAAGCATTGATAATTGAAATAGGTTCACACTTTACAAACCTAGTCTTTTTCTCAAAAGGAATATTAATTGGAATAGAAATCTTCAACAAAGGTATAGCTCAAATAATTCAAAAATTAATATATCGTTTTCATATAAGTGAAAAAGACGCTCTACAATTAATAAAAGATAACAGCTGCATAAAGCCAAATGATGCACATTTAAGAAGTATCAATTTAAGACAAATTCAACCAAACGGACAGACAATAGAAAAAAGTTATAACTTGGATGAAATTCTATCAATCATATCAGAATATTTATCAAGCTATTTTGCAGACATAAATGATTTCTTAGAAAAAAAGAATTTCAAAACAAATCTTCAACATGTAATTATAACTGGTGGTGGAGCAAACATAAGAAATATAGATTACCTTGCAGAATCTTATCTTAAATCAGAATGTAAAATAGGCCGTCCAATGTCAATCCAAGGTTTTGAAAACCCAGGACCAGAATCAGCAAGTTTAATAGGCGCATTATTATACGCTCAACATCACAAACTTGTAGACATTGCTCCTCCAGAACAAGGCTTTTACGAACAATTAAAAAATTGGATAAAGGAGAAACTATAATGTTAATCTACCCTTCTCTTTTATCAATAAATAAAGAAAAATTAAAAGAAGAATTAGACGCTTTAAAAAAAGCAAAAGCAGACGGACTTCATTATGACGTAATGGATGGAAAATTTGTACCAAATAAATTTGGTGGAATAAAGCTTTTAAATAAAGTAAAAAAAATATCTGATTTACCTATTAACATTCAATTAATGGTTCAAGATAATGAAAAGGAAGTAAAAAAATATATCAAAGCAAAACCTCAGGGGTTATGTTTTCATATTGAAACAACAAAAAATCCTATACCTTTATTAAAATTGATAAAAGAAAATAAAATTCAAGCAGGATTAACAATAGACCTTCCAACACCCCTTGAAAAAATAAAACCATTCTTAAAAGATTTGGACTTTGTTTTAGTAATGACAGTAAAAGCAGGTGCAGGTGGACAAAAATTTGATGAATATGGTTTACAGAAAGCAAAAGAAATAAAAAAACTTTATCCAAAACTTCCAATTCATATGGATGGTGGTATAACAATCCAAACAGCAAAATTATGTAAAAAAACTGCCCACTTATTAGACGTAGGCAGCGCAATTTTCAAATCAAATGATTACAAAAAAATAATTTCGGATTTAAGAAATTAAATCTAAATCTCTTTCCAAAATTTTGTCATAGAAATCAATTTTCTTTTGTTGAATTTCACTAAGCTTAAAAGCGCTACAAAAATCAACCACATCATAATTTCCAGTCAAAATAGCAAAATCCAAAACCAAATCCAGAATTGCTTTTTTGAAAAGCAAATATGTTTTCAAAAACTCAAATCCTTTGTCTTCACAACGCAAATATACCGACTTAATGAAACTTAATTCATTTTCTTCATCAAACGGTAAATATTTTTTACATTCATCGCGAGCATTTTCAGGTAAGTAAGCAAAGAAATACTCACCTTTGCTAAAATCGGAAAAGCGTGATTTATCATAATCACACATCATCCAGAAATTAATGACTGTAAACCAATTTTGATCAAAATCAATCATATCCTTCAAATACTTCGGAAATGAAAGATAATTAGCCTCCACCGTAGTGGCAACCCAAGACGCTTCAAATTTTTTATTCATATTATTTTTAAGTTTAAAGATTATCAGATGAAACAACCATAACAACTACGTTAAATTTTGTCAATCAGATAAAAAAGAAAGGGAGATTACTCCCCCTTCATTAAATTGCTATAATAAGCGTATTGCTTTTTCTGATGATCAAGCAGTTCAAACCGCCTATCAGTACAAAATCTTTTGAAATGTCCTGATAAAAAAGCAAGATGAACAAACGGATCTGGCAAATGCCCCTCAGTTATCAAGTATTGCTCAAGCAAAAGATTCCAATCTTTCAGGAAAAAAACTTTAACAATGTCTTCCCCTTGTATTTGGCTTACCGGCAACTTCCGGTATTTTTGCTTGGGCAACCGCCCTTTATCGAATATCCAATACCTAAGATAGGTAGCATTTCTTCTGCGGACAATCTCCACAAATTTGCTTTCAAGCTGCCAAAGATCCCTACCTAATTGGGTAGGAAAAGCAAACAATTCCTTTTCTGTCACACCCAGCGGCTTATATTTTTCCAGGTTCTCCCGGACTTTCTCAGTTATATTCATGTTTTTTTGATTTTTAAGTTTATACTAATAATATAGCATAAAACTTAATATTTGTCAAGTATTTTTAGAAAACGTATGTTAATCCTAACAAACCAACCACTCCCTTAGTCTCATTTTCCTCCAACTCAGTCTCATCATACATATCAATATACCCTACAGAAAGCCATAAATGCCACTTTTTCTTAGGATTATACTTAAAAGACACTTGATAAAGGTTAACTATGTCATCTCCCTCAATATTATACTGTCCAGCCATAACAGACCTTTGGTAATCGAAGGAAACTGCATATTGTAAGAAAGTATAAGAAATTCCACCAGCTGCCACATATCCTTCATATGAATTCCCAGAAGGGTTATAAGGAGCTACTTCATTTATAATACGTCCAGCTGCCCCAATAACAACATTTCCAAGAGTAAGATTAATACCAGAAGAATATTCAGTTCTTTTTTCAAAACTATCTTTAACTCCACTAAGATCAATCCTTATATCATTAGCTTTATTAGTTTCTAAAAAACCACCAGAAACAGCCAATTTATAATATCCCCAATCTTGCATAAATCTAATTCCAGCAGAATAGGAATTTTCAAAATGCCCATCATTTTCGTCATCATAAAATTCATATTTTTTATTATAACCTGAAGCTTGCCCTGGAGCATAAGAAGCCCCTATTTGAAACCCTTTCCATTTAGAAGAAATAATAGACAATTTTTGAGATTTATCATCAGAATTAAGAGCAGTAGTAGTCAAATGAGCAACCTGAGTATTATTCACCAGATCATAAATATAGCTATCATTATTAAAACGAGAAAAAGAAGCTTCTGGCACTGCAACATGAAGTTTTTCTGCCAAATTTAAAGCTCGTCCTGCTTCAAATCTGATAAAAGGAAATTGTAAAAAAACATAACCTTCTTTAAAGATATAATCTGATTCTGCTTCTGCTCTAAGTCCAATAGTAAAATCCCTACTCTTATAAGAAAGTTCCCCTAAAACTCGAGCATCTAAAGAATACTTAAATTTATTATCAGTTGTACTGTATCTTTCTAAGTCGCCATAAGCCACAATGTTATTAAGATACCCATTAAATTTATAAGCCCAAGGAGAAGCCGCAGATGCAAAACTTGATAATAAAACTAAACTGCCAAAAACTAATAAAAACTTCTTCAAACTTATCTCCTTGAAAATCCTGATATGTTCCTCTATTTTAAGTTCTATGAACCAAATGTCAATTGCAACTTTGAAAAACAAAAAATTATTGCTTCTATCTTGCTGTGCTCCATGCAGTATAGAAATAATAACTTTATTAAAAAACAACGATATAAATTTTGAAGTTCTTTTTTACAATCCAAACATATTTCCCGAAACCGAATATCAAAAAAGATTAGATACAAATAAAAGACTTTGTAAAGAATTAGACGTTAGTTTTTCAGAAATAAAACCAAATCATCAAGATTATTTAAAAGAAATAAATGGATTAGAATCTGAACCAGAGCAAGGAAAACGTTGTGAAAAGTGTTTTGCTATGAGATTAAAAAAAGCTTTCCAATATGCAAAAGAAAACAACTTTGATATAATTTCATCTACATTAGGTATTTCTCGTTTCAAAGACATAAATCAAGTAAATAAAGCTGCATCTGAGATAAAAAACAACCTCCCATATTTTGATTATAATTGGAAAGAAATTTCAAATCCACAAAGAAAGAAAGATTTAATAACCAAATATGATATCTACAATCAAAACTATTGTGGTTGTGAATTCAGTATTCGAAACAAAGGAAATAAATGAAAATAGAAAAGTCAGAAACTTCAAAGAATGGAGCGAGAATTGTAAAACAAAAATTTTCACGCGGGAGGCATACATGCGGTTACGTTGACCAAGTTAAAATTTTCAAATTTGCAAAATCGCAGCCCATTATGTGGAGTTTCTAATGCAAGGGTTATACATTCATTTTCCTCATTGCATTCGCAAATGTCCTTATTGTGACTTTTACTCAATTTGTGAAAAAGCAGACGATGAAAAACTACTCAAAGGTTATATAAGAGATTTACAAATCTATAAAGACGTAGAAAACAAAAAACTAACTTCTATATTTATAGGCGGTGGCACACCCTCATTAATGTCAGAAAACTTACTTTTAAACCTTTTCAAAGAAATAAAAAAAGTTTTCACTATTGATAAAAATGCAGAAATATCAATAGAAGTAAATCCAAAAACAATCAACTTTGATAAACTAAAATTCTTAAAAAACTTAGGTATAAACCGAATTTCAATAGGCTGTCAAAGCATGAATGATGAAAACCTAAACTTCTTAGGTCGCATCAACAACACAAAAGACAACATCCAAATAATAAACGAAACTAAATCATTATTTGATAATATTTCATGTGACTTTATGTATGCCCTTCCAAATCAAAAAATTGATAACTGGCAAAAAGAAATTGAAGAAATAGCAAAACTAAATCTTCCTCATTTATCTATCTATCAATTAACAATAGAAAAATCTACTCCGTTTGGAAAAATCTATGCTCCAGGAATAACAAATAAAAATGATGAAAAATTATATAATCTAACAAACAGAATTTTAAAATATAATGGTTATAAAAAATATGAAACATCAAATTATTGTAAAAAAGGATTTGAATGTAAACATAACTTAATTTATTGGCAAGGTGATAACTATTTTGCAATAGGTCCCTCAGCTCATGCCAGATTTCAAAAAAACGGTATTTGGTATAAACTTGAAAATCCAGCTGATATAAATAAATGGGAAGAAAAACAAACAACTCCTAAAAGAATTTCTAATATTGATAGAACAACAGAAATAATTCTAATGCACCTAAGAATAAACAAACCATTCAAACAAGATTTGTTAGTTAAAAAAACAGGATTAAAATTTGAAAATATTTTCGATTTAAAAGAACTTGAAAAAAACAATATAAAAATAAGAAATAATTCAATCAAACTGACAGCCTCACAGCAAAAAATATTAAACTATTTACTACCAAGGATTCTAAAATAAAGCTTGAATTACTAAGGCATTTTTTGCTATAATCTGACCATAACTCAAAATAAGGATAATAAATGTTAGAAAAACAATTAAACCACTCACTTAACAGAATCAAATCAGCTCAAGCAGTATTATTCCAAGAATCACATGCAATCAAATTAATGGCTGATCAATTAAATGAGAAGGAATTTTCTAAGAACTTTATCAAAACTCTACACTTATTAGAAGAAGTTCAAAAAAAAGGAAAATTAATTGTAACAGGCGTTGGTAAATCAGGTCATGTAGGCAAAAAAATGGCAGCAACATTTGCATCAATGGGAACACCATCTTTCTTTGTTCATCCATCAGAAGCATCACATGGTGATCTTGGAATGATAACAAAAAATGATGTAGTTATGGCATTATCAAACTCAGGTGAATCAAAAGAGTTATTTGACCTTTTAAATTATTGTAACAAAAATAAAATTCCATTAATTGGAGTATGCCGTGTAGCAAATTCTACATTAGCAAAAAAAGCAGATGTTCCATTAATTATGGTAAATGTACCAGAAGCATGTCCAATTGGAAAAGCACCAACAGTATCAACTACAATGACATTGGCATTAGGTGATGCAATAGCAATCGTAATGGCAGAACGTTGGGGATTAAACCCAGAAGCATACAAACAATGGCACCCAGGTGGAAAACTAGGCTCATCATTAATCAAAGCAAAATCTCTAACAGACAAAAATGTTAAATTAATTAAAATAAAAGAAAATGAAACATTAGAAAACTTGCTTAAAACATATCAAAAAACTCCAGGAGTAATTGTAATAGAAAACGATAAAAAAGAAGTAATAGGTACAGTAACAAATCAAGACCTATTAATTAAAAAAGTAAACAAAGTTTCTGAAATAATTACAAAAATTCCAACAATTTCAGAAGAAGCTCCAGCATATGAAGCACATACTGCTTTATCAGATTCTGCAACAGACTTTTGTTTTGTAATTGATTCAAAAAATCGTTTAGTAGGAATAACTAATTCAAAATCAATCCTCAAACAAGGACAATAATGTCAGAACCAAAAGGTTATTTTAAGTTTGTAAAAAAGATGAAAATACTAATGCTAGTTCTTGCTGGCGTAGTATTTTCTCTTTTACTTCTTCCTTATTCTGGTATTCAAACAGATGATTTAAAATTAAAGATTCCAAAAGTAAATGTAAAAAATCCAAGTGTATTCACACTAACGAATGCAAGATTTTTTGGTACAGACCAAAATGACAGACCATTATCATTAGAAATTAAAAAAGCAATCGAACAAAATTCAGAAGACAACAATGTGGTCCTTCAAAACATAGAAGGTGAAATAACAATTTCTGATTCAAGATGGGCTGGATTTTCTGCCTCAAAAGGAAGATACAACAAAGAAACTAAAATTATCAATCTTTATGAAAACATAACATTACTAACAGAGGATGGATATAAATTAGACACAACAAGTCTAAACATAGACACAAAAAATATGACAGCAAAATCAGATGTTCGTGTAGTAATTCAAAATGGATTAAACACAATTGAAGCTGATGGGTTGGATTTTACCTTAAATGGTGATATAATATTAAAAGGAAACATCAAAGCAACAATTTCAGACACTATGTTAAAGGACATCGATCTTCCATGAAAAAACTCTTACTATTTTTATCAGTTTTATTCATAAGCCATTTATCTTTTGGTCAAACAGTAAATTTGACAGCAGAAAATGGTTTGGAATTAAATCAATCAAAAAAAACTCTATCAGCTATTAAAAATGCAAAAATAGAACGTGGTGACATGACACTAACAGCAGACAAAATTATAGCTTATTACAAAGAAGATGCAAAAAAACAACCACAAATTTATAAAGTAGAAGCAATAGGTGACGTTCAAATAACATCAGCAAAAGAAAGAATCGAAACAAAAAAAGTTACATATAATCTTGAAACAGGACAAATGGAATTAACAGGTTCTCCAACAACTCGTCTTTATTATGATGACATAGTTTTATCATCACCAAACACAATAAAATACAATCACATAAAAGGTATCGCAGTTGCAACAGACGGACAAATCAAACAAGGTAAAAGAATTCTAAGTTCAAAAACAATGACTGCTTACTTTGAAAAAATAGACGGTAAATTTGGACTATCAAAAGCAGAAGCAACAGGCGGCGTAAAACTCACAACTGAAACAGAAGAATTAACAGGTGACAACGCAATCTATGATGCAAAATCAGGTTTTGCAAAAATCACAAACTCTGTATCAATCAAAAGAGGAAATCAAGCAACATTAGACGGTGGTCTTCTTGAATACAATATGAAAACAGGAATAACAAGATTGCATCCTAAAAAAGGTGAAACACAAATCCATGGTACATTCAATACAACGGATAAAGCAACACCAATGATAGAAGGCGCAATAGAAAAGGACAAACTATAATGAAGAACACTCCATCAACATTAAGGTTAGAAAGAATTAAAAAAAGTTATGGCCGTCGCCCTATTCTAAAAAACATTTCATTAGATTTAACACAAGGTGAAGTAGTAGGATTATTAGGCCCAAATGGAGCTGGAAAAACAACATGTTTTTATTGTGTAACAGGATTGATATTACCAAATGGTGGAAAAATATATTTAGACGACTATGATATAACATCTCTTCCATTTTACAAACGTGCACAAATGGGTATAGGCTACCTTCCACAAGAAAACTCAGTATTCAGAAACCTAACAGTTTATAATAATATTATGGCAATCTTAGAAGTAGTAGAACCATCAAAATCAAAACGTGAAAAGAAATGTGAAGAGTTGATGGCAGAATTCTCAATAGAACATTTAAGAGATGCATTAGCCATTTCACTATCAGGTGGTGAAAGAAGAAGAACTGAAATTGCAAGAGCTTTAGCAACAAATCCAAAATTCATATTGCTTGACGAACCATTTGCAGGAGTTGACCCAATTGCTGTAAATGACATAAGAACCCTAGTATCTCATTTAAAAGAAAGAGGTTTAGGAGTATTAATCACAGACCATAACGTAGCAGAAACTCTAAAAATAACAAACCGTGCATACATTTTACACGATGGTTATATGTTAGCTCATGGTAAACCAAAAGAATTAGTAGCCAATAAAGATGTAAAAAAAGTATACCTTGGCGAAGACTTCAAATCAGACTTTTAAAAAATAAGAAATCATAAAATAAAAAAGCCTCCAACACGTGGAGGCTTAAGATTTTGAACATCCTTATGGGGGTAAGAGATGGTGGTTCACCTGAACCTTTTGAAACTCTACATTATGCCTATTTTTGAAACCCACATCGGCTCAGGCTTCTTCAAAATCGATTTAAAATTTCATTTTTGTATGTTTATTTAACTTATTAAACACCAATTTAATTGATTTAAAATAAAAGTCAATGGATTATTTTTTGTTTTTGAAATAGTTAGTATTATTCTTTAACAACTTGTAAGCTTTTTTATACCATTTTGATGAAGGATAATTAGCTCCAAGTATAGACCCAACTTCCAAAGCTTGTTTATCCATACCAATAGTCAAATATATTTCAATTTTTCTAAACAAAGCTTCAGGTGTCATATAGCTTTCTGGATAAGAGCCAATAATTCCTTGATAACGTCTAAGCGCTGCCACAAAGTTTTGTTGTTTAGTCAATTCTTTAGCTTTTTCCATTTCCTTAGCAATCAAGAAATTCTTCAACACAATAATTCTGTTCTTAACAGCTTTAGCATAAGGAGTATCTGGATAACGTCTAACAAGTTCTTCCATAGTCTTAATAGCATCAGCAGTATACTTTTGTTCTCTCTTAATATCAGAAACTTGAGCAAAGTAACATTCAGACTTTAAATATAGCACATAAGGAACTTGGTCATGTCCTGGGTAAAGTTTCAAGAATCTATCTAAAACTATAACAGCTTGTAAATAATCTTTTTCGCTATAATAAGCAAACCCAGCTAAATACAATCCTTTTGGAGCAAGTTCTGAATAAGGGTGTTGTCGCTCAATTTCCAAGAATTCGTCAGCTGCTGCAACCCATGCAGTTTCCCTCATATACTTCATACCCTTATCATAAATTTCAGTATCTGATCGTTCTACATATTTATCAGTAGAAGAACAAGCAAATAAAAACCCACAAACCAAAATGGTTAAAAACTTTTTCAAAAAAGACATTGTTTATTTTTTCCTTATAATGTATATAATATAATATATTAAAATTAAAAAAGAAAGTAATAAATATGGGATTTTTTAAATCAATTTTTTCAGTGAGTTTACTTACTATGGTAAGCCGAGTATTAGGCTTTGTACGTGATCAATTTATAGCCTTTTTCTTAGGCTCGTCATATCTGTCTCAAGCTTTTTTAATTGCTCTACGTATCCCAAATACATTTCGTGAGTTATTTGCTGAAGGTGCTTTTTCATCATCATTTATACCAACTCTTGCAAAAGTAAGTCATGATAAAGAAAAGCAACAAAATTTTTTAAATGACAGTTTTTCATTTTTATTCATAACACTTTCCTTATTAACAGTAGTCTTTATAATTTTCATGCCACAAGTAATAACAGTCTTTGCTCCAGGCTTCACAGGTGAAAAATTCAAAACAACTGTTCATTTAGCGAAAATAATGTTCCCATTTTTAATGTTCATATCACTAACAACATTTTTCATTTCCGTAATGCAAAACTTAAAAAAATTTTTAATTCCAGCATTAACACCCATAATTTATAACATAGTTTTAATAGCATCAATTTTTGCATTTAAAGATATTACACCAAACGTAGCAGTAGCATTATCTTATGGGGTATTTATTTCTGGAATAGTTCAATTAATATTCATGTATTACTTTGTAAGAAAGCAAGGTATATCAGTTCGCATAAAACTTCCAAAACTAACACCTGAAACAAAAGAATTCTTATTAAAATTTGTACCAGCAATATGTGGAGCTGGAATTTATTACCTAAATATTTTAGTAGGCTCAATCTTTGCATCTTTATTTGATGGTGCTGTATCATGGTTTTATTTTGCACAAAGAATTTACCTTCTTCCAATAGGAATCATAGGAGCAGCAATTTCAACAGTATTGCTTCCACATTTATCATCAAACTTACAAACAACTAACTTAAAAGAAAAACATTTTCTTCAGAACAATTCATTCCTATTAAATATTTTTCTAGGTTTACCATGCGCTCTTGCAATGTGTTTATTATCAGTTGATATAGTTGGACTATTATTCCAATACGGATCATTTAATTTAAACGACACTTTACAAACAGCAGCAATGTTAAAAATCTTAGGATTAAATGTATTAATCATTTTATTCAACCGAGTATTTGGAAGCATGTTTTTTGCAAGAAACAACACAAAAATACCAGCAATCATAGCATTCTTCTCATTTGTAACAAACTTAATTTTACTATTTACATTAACAAAGAAAATAGGAATGCTAGCAATCCCATATGCAAGTTTCTTCTCTTCATTAGTACCATTTTTAATTTACATAGTTTTAATAATAAAAAGAAACTACACACATTTAAAAAGAGGAGTTTGGAGAAAGATTTTCCTCGTATTATTTGCAAATGCAATACTTGGCGTATTATTTTCATTTATATCAAAAACAGAATTTATCCCATTTGTAAAAATAGCAATGGCAGCATTCTTTGGAATAGGATATTTAATATATTGCGGATCAATTTTATTTAAAAGAAAAGTTGCACATACAAACTAAATTTTTGAAACAGTATTTGTTGAACTACAAACAATCTTTTCTGCCAGTTCTAATTCCAATAAAGCTCTAAGCACAAGTGGAGTAGTAACATTCAAATTACTAATAAGTTCTTCTATATCAATAGGCGTCTTGCTCAATTTAGACAAAACAAGTTCCTTCAAATCATCTATATTATCATTTGAAGCAACAAACTTAATTTCATTTACACTAAAAATATTTTGATAAAGATCTTCTTTATTTTCTTCTCCAATATTAATAAGAGCAGCTTTAACATCATCAATATTTTCAATTAATTTTGCTCCATATTTTAAAAGATAATTAGGTCCACCTGCTCTTTCATCAGTTGGAAATCCTGGAACTGCCATAGCAACTCTATTCATTTCCTTAGCATATTCAGCAGTAATCAAAGAGCCACTTTTTGCCTTGGCTTCAATTACTATAACTCCTTTGCACAACCCAACGATAATTCTATTTCTCACAGGAAAAAAATTAGCAGATGGTTGACTACCAATAGGTCTTTCTGAGACAATAGCTCCATTTTTTTCAATTATCTCTTCATATAAAAATCTATTTTTAAGTGGATAAATAACATCAACACCACCAGCAAGAACTGCAACAGTTGGAAAATCTGAATTCACTGATAAAGCCCCACTATGAGCAAAAGCATCGATTCCCTGTGCCATGCCTGAAACAACACAATTTCCACTCTTTGCTATATCAGCTGATAATTGATAACAGAACTTTTCAGCAACAATAGAAGAATTGCGAGTTCCAACAATTCCAACTCCATTTATTTTCTTCAAAGCAGATAAATTTTTTGATTTAACAAACAATAAAGGACTAGCAGATGAAACAGGATTAAAAGCTTCTGGGTAAAATTCATCCCCATAAAAAACAATATTGATATCTTTTTTTTCAGCTAATTCAAGTTCAATCAAAGCTTCTTTTTCTGGATAAACTTCAGATATTTTGAATTTCTTATTTAATTCAAGAACTTTAGGCAAATGGAAAAGGGCATTTTGTGCCCCTCCATAAACATTCACAAGTTTTCGATAACGAACAGGTCCAATTAATGGTGTTCTAATAAGTCTAAGTCTTGCAATCTTTTCTTCTTTTGATAAAAACATTACTTCTTTTTTGATTTCTTAGAAGAAACAACTTCTTTTTTACCAAACAAATAGAATCTGAATTCTTCTTTCTTAAGCAATCTTGCAATATTTGCTTTATGCATATAAATACCAAGCATAGAAACAAAAGCTAAGCATAATACTAAATACACAGGCATTCCTAAGAACAAGAATATAAATGGCATTATTACAAGTACAGTTAAAGAAGCAAGTGATGAGAAACCAAACACTGCAAACACAACTAACCATAATAATACTAACATGATAAATACAAGTGGTGAGAATATAGAAACTAAAGCAAGTGTAGCAGCAAATCCTTTTCCACCTTTAAATCCTAACCAAACTGGGAAATTATGTCCAATTATACAAAAGATTCCAGTAAGCATTATATAATATCCAAATAAATATAAAGTAAAACTAAGAGGTGTAAGTGGGAAGAAGAATATCATTCTTTGAGTAATAAACACTGCCAACCAAACTTTAGCAAAATCGCAAAGGAAAGTAAGAACAGCAACCCATTTACTAATACGCATAACGTTAGTAGCTCCAGTAGCACCACTTCCAACTTTTCTAACATCCTTATTTAAGATAGTTTTAGAAAACACATATCCAAAAGGAATGCTTCCAATTAAATAACCTGCAATAATACAAAAAATAACATATAAAACCATAACATAACCTCCATTTTTCTTTTAATGATAAAGTTAATTTTTCAAAAGTAAACAAAATATTTTGTCTAAAAAAGACTAATAAATTAAAAAATTGCAATATATGACAAAATTTTCTATAATTAGACCCTATTAACTAAAAAAAAGGAAAACTAAATGTTTAAAAATAGTTACGTCTGCGATGGCAATGAAGCAGCAGCAGATATAGCCTACCGTTTATCTGATTTGGCTGTTATCTATCCGATAACCCCCTCATCAACTATGGCAGAAATTTTTGAAACTTTCTCATCAAAACAAAGAAAAAACATTTTCGGTAACACAGCAAACGTTACAATCATGCAATCAGAAGCAGGAGCTATAGGAGCAGTACATGGTGCTCTTCAAATTGGAGCTCAGGTATCAACATTCACAGCTTCTCAAGGTTTATTATTAATGATACCAAACATGTATAAAATAGCCGGCGAAGGCCATCAATTTGTAATGCATGTAGCAGCCAGAGCAGTAGCAACTCATGCTCTATCAATCTTTGGCGACCACAGTGACATCATGACAGTAAGAGAAACAGGATTCGCAATATTAGGTTCAAACAATGTCCAAGAATCACATGACATGGCATTGGTTGCTCATTTATCAACATTAAAAGCAAAAGTTCCATTCTTACACTATTTTGATGGTTTCAGAACATCACATGAAATAACATCAATAGAACAAATTTCAGATGAAACTATTTTATCATTATTAGATAAAAAATTAATTAAAGAAAAAAGAGATAATGGTTTAACACCAGAAAAACCATGTATAAGAGGAACAGCTCAAAACCCAGACGTATTCTTCCAAGGTCGTGAAGCTCAAAACCCAACTTATAATAATGTAATTTCAATAGTAGAAGATGTATTAAACGAATTTGGAAACAAAACAGGAAGATACTATGACACAGTAGAATACTATGGAAACAAAGATGCAGAAAACATTATAGTATCAATGGGATCATCTTGTGATATTATAGAAGAAACAATAGACCAAGAAAACAAAAAAGGTGCAAAGTTAGGTTTAATAAAGATTCGCCTATACCGCCCTTTTCCAGTTGCAAAGTTTTCAAAACTACTTCCATCAAACGTAAAAAAAATAGCAGTACTCGACAGAACAAAAGAACCTGGTTCAGTTGGTGAACCATTATTCTTGGATGTAGTAGCAGCATTAAAAAGAAACAAACTTGAAGGTATAGAAGTAATAGGTGGAAGATATGGACTAGGTTCAAAAGAATTCACACCATACCATGTAAAACAAATATTTGAAGAACTATCAAAACCAAATCCTAAAAAAGAATTTGTAGTAGGAATAAATGATGATGTAACAAAATTATCACTTGATGATTTAAAATATGACTTCAAAGATGATGCTTATAAAGCAATGTTCTTTGGATTAGGTTCAGACGGAACAGTTGGAGCATCAAAAAATTCAGCTGACATAATAAATATCAATACTGGAAAGTACGTACAAAATTACAGTGTATATGATTCTAAAAAATCAGGTGGATTTACATGTTCTCACTTGCGTATAAAAGACACACAAATAAAAAGTCCATACCTAGTAGAAAATGCAGACTTCACATCAGTATCTCATTTTCCAATGTTCTTTAAACAAGATGTATTAGCTAATGCAAAAGAAGGTGGAATATTATTAATCAATTCTCCTTACGAAGCAGATACTCTTTGGGATCAAATACCACAAGAAGTTCAAAAGCAAATTCTTGATAAAAATTTAACTATTTACATAATAGATGCAGGTCGTCTTGCTCGTGATTTAGGATTAGGTTTTAGAACAAACACAATTATGCAAACATGTTTCTTCTATTTATCAAAGCTAGCTGATTTTGAAAAAATTTCTGACTATATTAAAAGGTCAGTAAAAAAGACATATGGTAAAAAAGGTGAAAAAATTATTGAAATGAATATAGCAGCTATAGATAAAGCAGTAGAAAATCTATATCGTTTTGATCATCCAAAAGCTGTAAGTAAGAAAGCTCCATTAATGTCAGACAATGTTCCATTATCAGCCCCAGACTTTGTAAAGAATGTAATAAGTCAAATGATAAAAGGGAAAGGAGATGATCTTCCTGTATCAGCATTCTCAGATACAAACGGTCAATTTCCATCAGGTACAACAAAATACGAAAAAAGATCAATAGCATCTCAAGTACCTTGTTGGAATTTAGAAAGTTGTATTCAATGTGGAAAATGTTCATTAGTATGTCCTCATGCATCCATCAGATCAAAAGTGCTAACAAAAGAACAATTAGAAAATGCACCAGATAATTTCAAAAGTGCAGATTATAAAACTCCAGAATTGGGACAAGGATATAATTACGCTATCACAATATCCCCACACGACTGTACAGGCTGTGGATTATGTGTAGAAAACTGTCCAATGAAAACAAAAGAAATTCCTGCATTAGTAATGGAAGATATTCAAAACAATCTCGAACAAAAAGAAAGAGCATTTGAATATTGTGCATCATTACCTGATATAGACAAATCGCTATTGAATATGAACATAACAAAACATAATCAATTAGTAACTCCATTATTTGAATTTTCAGGGTCATGTGCAGGATGTGGACAAACTCCATATGTTAAATTATTAACACAACTCTTTGGTGACAGAATGTTAATATCAAACGCAACAGGATGTTCATCTATTTACGGTGGAAACTTACCAACAACTCCATACACAAAGAATTCAGACGGACGTGGCCCAGCGTGGTCAAATTCATTATTTGAAGACAATGCAGAATATGGATTTGGAATGCGTTTAGCACTAGATAAAAACACAGAAACTGCAGTTATATTATTAAAAGATTTAAAAGATGAACTAGGTTTAGATTTCATCAATCAAATAATAAATAACAAACAATCAAATGATGTTGAAATAAAAGAACAAAGAGCATTAGTAAAAGAACTTAATGCTAAATTGAAAAACATCAAAAGTGAAAAAGCAAAAGAACTATCAGAATTAACTCAATCTTTAATAAAGAAATCATTATGGATTATGGGTGGTGATGGTTGGGCTTATGACATAGGCTATGGTGGTCTTGACCATATTTTATATTCAGACAAAAATGTAAATATATTTGTATTGGATACTGAAGTATATTCAAACACAGGTGGGCAACAATCTAAATCAACTCCAATAGGTGCAGCAGCAAAGTTTGCATCAACTGGTAAAGTTCTACCAAAGAAGGATTTAGGTCTTCTTGCAATGGCATCAGGAAACGTTTATGTAGCAAGAATAGCATTAGGTGCAAATGAAGCTCAAGCAGTAAAAGCGATAAGAGAAGCCGAAGCACACAATGGTCCATCATTGATTATAGCTTACGCTCCTTGTGTTCTACATGGAATAGACATGAAGTTCCAATTGAACCAACAAAAAGAAGCAGTAAAGACAGGTCACTGGCCATTATATCGTTATGATCCAAAACTCTATGTAAGAAAGGGAGTTTCTCCATTACAATTGGACAGCCAATTAGGTGATGGTGAACTTGCATCATATGTAGAAAAAGAAAACCGCTATGGAATAGTAAAACGATTAGATGAAAAGCACTATAACAGATTAATAAGAAGTGCAAAAAGAAACATCAAATACAGAAATACTATTTACTCAAGCATTTCTAAATTCAAAAACGAAGTATAAAAAACAAAGGGGCTGTAAAAAGCCCCTTTTTAAAACACACATCTAATAAGATGTACTACCGCAAGCGGTATAAGATCTATGGCCACAACAAGAAACAATATAACTTTCAATATTGTAAAATCTCTGCATTCCCACCAAAGTGTTTTCCAAATCAAAAAATTCCTTTTCATAATAATGATGTTTTGATTATTTCAACCAACCACTTTGTTGGAAAATAAAATGCAAAATACACTCCATAAAACGCACATAACACCACCACAAAAGTAAAGGTGTTGGACCAAAGAATATCGTCCCAAAGATTTTTAATTTTTGTTTTCATATTTTTTAAGTTTATTTTTTAAAATATTAATATAATTTTACATCTAAACAAAAAATTTTTCTACTTAAAATTCATAATTCAAAAATTCTTGTTCAGTTTCAAAGATAACGAATTTGACATCGTTATAAAATGAAGCAATAGCCCCATTCAAAAGCCTACAATGACCAAGCACCCGTTGGAAACTTTTGTCATCATTCAAACCAATCCTAGAATAAAAAGTATCCGGAGCGGCTTGGTTAGGAGAATTTGGAGAAATTTTACCACTGTATGTATAAATAACATCCAAAGTCCATAACTTTTTACCAAAAAGGTAAACTGTTCCATCTTTCTCAAAGCCAAAAGCTTTAGAATTAAATATCACAGATTTATTTTCTGGAGAAAACAATCCAGTAGGAGCTAAATTTTTTGAAAACTCAATAAGGTATTGCTTATGAATTTCCAAATCAATCAAAGGATCAAACATCAACTGGATAATTTCCTGTTGAGCTTCTTCTTTTATTTCTTTCATATATAGATTTTTTTAAGTTTGAAAATTTAATATGCTATTAATCCTAAACTTATTATATTATTTGTCAATATTTAAATAAAAAGACCCCTTTTCGGGGTCAAAAATCAAAAGTCCAAGCAGTAAATTCATTTTCACTTTCAAAAGCCCTAACTTCATTAGGCTCATGAAGTTGAAAGATATTACCACAATGAGTCAATACACATCTCAGTGCCTTATTTCTAACATTTCCATTATCAGTAATAACAAAAGCATCTTTTGGAATTGAAACAGGCGACCATTTACAATACTTACTACCAGCAAAGAAAACTTCCCCTGGAACATATTTTCCAAATAAGAAATATTTATTTCCAAATTTATCCATTTGAATACGTGCAGCAAGGTCTGCAGGCTCCGGATCCCAATAAATACCATCAACAACACCAGAATTAAACAAAGTCAATCTAACAACACCATTTAATTCATCAACACTAAATTGCTTTTTTGAAAGAATATGCAAAAATGCATCTGATAAACCTTTAAAATTCTTTTGGGGGGTTTCTGAAAAAATTAATTTAAACATAGATAAAATTTTTAAGTTTGATTTTGAATTTAAAACAATCTTATATTCTAAATTCAAAATTGTCTATAAATAAAAAAAGGAGCATAAAGCTCCTAATTTTCTCCTCTTTCTAAATAATAATACCGGTAAGAGTATTCGTTTTTTTCGTCCCACGAATACATTTCATCCAACACAAGATCCCAATCCCAAGCATCAAACTTAGGAAAAAACGCATCGCATTGTGGGTTTGCAGAAACCAATGTTAAATACATCCTATCTGCATACGGTAAAGCATCTTTATAAACCTGCTCTCCACCGATAATAAAGATTTCACCGGTTGCACCATCAGACATTTTCAAAACATCTTCAAAAGAATGTAACACAACAACATCGGGATAGCTAAAATCAACATCCCGAGTCAGGACAACATTCACTCTACCCGGCAATGGTCCTTTGGGAAGACTTTGAAAAGTTTTCCGCCCCATAACCACAGTATTCATTACATTGGGATTTTCACCCATAGTAAGCTTTTTGAATTGTTTCATGTCTGCTGACAATTTCCAAGGAATTCCTCCTTGATAACCAATGCCCCAGTTTTTAGCAACTGCAGCAATAATATTTATTTTACTCATATATTTGATTTTTAAAATTTATAAAACAATACAATTAAATTACTAATTTGTCTATAAAATATTACAATTTTGTCAAATAGCCTTGACTTAGGATAAATAATCACTTAAATTAACATCAAACTTAAAAAATAAATTAGTATGAATACAAAGGAAATGGGAGAAATCCTCCAAAAAGAGCTGAACAGATTTCTTTTAAGGAAAGATTCAACCTACTCAAAAAAATTTGCATTTTTTGCAATAATAATGTGGTTAAAGGAAGAAAGTTTCACCTTTATAAATAAAGAAGAAGGTATGTCTGTTGAAGATTATTGTAACCTCGGTATTGCCGAGAGCACATTAAAAGTACATCTTTTATTGGACTTTGAACAAGGTCTTCAAACTCTTCATGAAGATCTGTGGGATAACATGACCCCAATCTTAGAAAAATTAGATTGGGATGATACTGGTACAAGCAATCAAAGTTTTCGTGAAGAAATGGTTTGGAGAGCCTTCCAATATCTACTCAACACAAAAGAATTACCTGGAAATATATCAATGGTAATGTTGAGAATTAAAAGATGTTTTACTCTCAGTCAAACAAATTAAAGGTGAATTTTCACCTTTTTTTATTTCAAAAAATTCGCCCCTAAAAGCTAGGGGCGACAAAAACAAACAATCAAAACAACTCCCATAATTTCTCTTAAGCATACTCTACAGTTGTTTAAAATTGCCTATTTTTTATTAGTAATAATGTAGTTAGATTTTTTAAAATTTAATCCTTATTTTCTTCCAAAAAACATATAGGAATAAATTTTGAATTTCTCAATAAAGGATCTTATAAATATTTTCAATAATTTTTAAAATAAAAAGTGCCCTCAAAGGGGCCCATTCAAAATATAAGTTATAACATAATTTTATCATATTGTTTAATATGCTGGCAACGACCTACTCTCCCGTGCCTTAGGGCAAAGTACCATCGGCGCTGGAGTGTTTCACGGCCTAGTTCGGGATGGAATAGCGTGTGTCAACTCCGCAGTAATCACCAGCAGATTAAACAATACAGATTTTGTAAAAAAGCTTAAAAATCGCGATTTTATTTTGCTTTGAATATTTTGCTTTTGTTTATTAAAACACAAAAACAAGACAAACGAATTATTAGTATCAGTTAGCTGCACGCCTCACGGCGCTTCCACATCTGACCTATCAACGAGGTAGTCTACCTCGATTCTTCAGGGAAATCTAATCTCAAGGTGGGTTTCACGCTTAGATGCTTTCAGTGTTTATCCCGTCCGCACGTAGCTACCCAGCGCTGCCGTTGGCACGACAACTGGTACACCAGGGGTGCGTTCACTCCGGTCCTCTCGTACTAGGAGCAAATCCTTACAAATTTCCATACGCCCACGGCAGATAGGGACCGAACTGTCTTACGACGTTCTGAACCCAGCTCGCGTACCTCTTTAAATGGCGAACAGCCATACCCTTGGGACCTTCTCCAGCCCCAGGATGAGATGAGCCGACATCGAGGTGCCAAACAATACCGTCGCTATGAACGCTTGGGTATTATCAGCCTGTTATCCCCGGAGTACCTTTTATTCGTCTGCGATAGCCCTTCCATGCGGAGCTATCGGGCGACTATGACCTACTTTCGTATCTGCTCGAGATGTCTCTCTTGCAGTCAGGCAAGCTTATGCCATTGCACTCAACGACTGGTTTCCAACCAATCTGAGCTTACCTTCGCGCGCCTCCGTTACTCTTTGGGAGGCGACCACCCCAGTCAAACTACCCACCACACAATGTCCCCGAACCGGATTCACGGATCTAGGTTAGATATAAAAAGCATACAGGGTGGTATCTCAATGGTGCCTCCGATAAAACTAGCGTCTTATCATCAAAGGCTCCCACCTATGCTGCACAATATGCTCTTCATACCAATATGAAGTTGTAGTAAAGGTTCACGGGGTCTTTTCGTCTAACCGCGGGAACTCTGCATCTTAACAGAGAATTCAGTTTCGCTGAGTTGGTGTTGGAGACAGCGGAGAAATTGTTATGCCATTCGTGCAGGTCGGAACTTACCCGACAAGGAATTTCGCTACCTTAGGACCGTTATAGTTACGGCCGCCGTTCACCGGGGCTTCATATTAGTGCTTGCACACCTCTATTTAACCTTCCGGCACCGGGCAGGCATCAGGCCATATACTTCCTCTTTATTGAGTTTGCATAGCCCTGTGTTTTTGATAAACAGTCATTACTCCCTAGTTTGTGTCACTCAATCATAGTTACCTAAAAATGAGTCGTCCTTCTCCCGAAGTTACGGACGCAATTTGCCTAGTTCCTTCAACACCATTCTCTCAAGCGCCTTGGTCTTCTCGACCTGCCTACCTGTGTCGGTTTTGGTACGGTTCATATGTTAGAGCTATTTCCTGGAACCCCTTCACTGCCCTTTCAATCCAATAAGAAAGAACAATTTACGAGATTCGTCACTTCTAACGAGCTCATGAATATTAACATGATTCCCATCGACTACGCCTTTCGGCCTTGCCTTAGGGACCGGCTAACCCTACCCTGATTAGCATAGGATAGGAAACCTTAGGCTTTCGGCGATAGAGTCTCTCACTCTATTTATCGCTACTCGTGTCAGCATTCGCACTTCTGATACCTCCACCCGACCTTACGATCGAGCTTCGACGGCTTACAGAACGCTCCGCTACCATAATAGTAAACTATTATCCTAAGCTTCGGTGGATGATTTTAGCCCCGGTATATCGTCGGCGCAAAAAGTCTTAATTAGACCAGTGAGCTGTTACGCTTTCTTTAAAGGATGGCTGCTTCTAAGCCAACCTCCTGGTTGTTTTGGACTTCTCACTTCCTTACCCACTTAATCATCACTTTGGGACCTTAGCTGTAGGTCTGGGCTCTTTCCCTCTCGACCACGGACCTTAGCACCCGTAGTCTGTCTGTTATGCTGTAATCTTTTGGTATTCGGAGTTTGGTACGATTTGGCATCTTTCGCAAGACCCTAGTCGTTCCAGTGCTCTACCCCCAAAAGGGATCACATAACGCACTACCTATATAGTTTTCGCGGAGAACCAGCTATTTCCAGGTTTGATTGGCCTTTCACCCCTAACCACAAGTCATCCCGTAGCTTTTAAACGCTAGTGGGTTCGGTCCTCCAGTGAGTGTTACCTCACCTTCAACCTGCTCATGGATAGATCACCTGGTTTCGGGTCTAATGCAACAAACCAATTACGCCCTATTAAGACTCGCTTTCGCTGTGCCTACACCTATCGGCTTAAGCAAGCTTGCTACATTAAGTCGCTGACCCATTATACAAGAGGTACGCCATCAGGGCATAAAGCCCCTCTGACTGCTTGTAAGCATTCAGTTTCAGGATCTATTTCACTCCCCTTTCGGGGTTCTTTTCACCTTTCCCTCACGGTACTCGTTCACTATCGGTCAATCAGTAGTATTTAGCCTTAGAAGATGGTCCTCCTATATTCAGACAGGATTTCTCGTGTCCCGCCTTACTCATGCCTTATAAAACTTTCATTCACATACAGGACTATCACCTACTATGGTCAACCTTTCCAGGTTGTTCTGTTTAAAAGTAAAATAAGAACTGGGCTGTTCCCCGTTCGCTCGCCACTACTAGGAGAATCTCAATTGATTTCTTTTCCTCTAGGTACTAAGATGTTTCAGTTCCCTAGGTTCGCTTCCTTAACCTATGTATTCAGTTAAGGATACTGCATAAAGCAGTGGGTTTCCCCATTCGGACATTCACGGATCAAAAGGTATTGACACTTCCCCGTGACTTATCGCAGTCTATTACGTCCTTCATCGCCTCTGATTGCCAAGACATTCACCAAATGCTCTTCTCTTTCTTGTTTTTGTATTTTAATAATCAAAAACAGTTCTCTTTATCACAAATTTAATTGTGACGCTTGAAGAATTTTGTTTGTTATAATCTGTTGAGGATTATAACAATCTTGTTATTTCATCACAACTTTCGTTATGATGAGATGCAAAGAAAAATCGCGATTTTTAAGCTTTTCTTTTTTCACAAACTTTTAATTTGCGGAAAAACAAAACCGTATGAGTGGATAATAAAATTACCTAATAAGTAAAGATTAAACGGATTAGACGTAGTTTAAAATTTATTATTATTTTACAAACATAAAATTTTAGTTTTTCGGATTAAAAACTCTCAAATCTATATTATAACTTATTCACAAAATAGTTAAAACATCAAAAGATTATTTTTAAATTTCTATTAAAAACAATCTTTCAAAACTTTTATTTTTTAAAAACTTTTAAGACCTTATTATTTCCCTCCATACTATAAATGCTATTAATGGTGGAGTTCACGAGACGTAGAATTTTATTCGTACGTCAAGCGCACAGCGCCATCTTGCGCGAGCAAAAAGAGATTCTTTCGAATGTCTTTTGATTCGCTACTTAAAAAAGTTTCTTTTTTAAGTGGTGGAGCTAAAGAGATTCGAACTCTTGACCCCCTGCTTGCAAAGCAGGTGCTCTAACCAGCTGAGCTATAGCCCCAAAAATAAGCTTAGATATGGTGGGTCTAGGAAGACTCGAACTTCCGACCTCACGCTTATCAGGCGTGCGCTCTAACCAACTGAGCTACAGACCCTTATTTAGGTCTAAAATTTTTAAAAAGAGATGTATTGGGGGACACAGAAAGTGATTTTATCCGAAGACAAAATCGTTTCTTTGAAAGGAGGTGATCCAGCGCCAGGTTCTCCTAGCGCTACCTTGTTATGCCTTAACCCCAGTCACTAACCCTACCGTGGCTAGCGGGCCCCTTGCGGTTACCCTACTATCTTCTGGTAAAGCCAACTCCCATGGCTTGGCAGGCGGTGTGTACAAGACCCGGGAACGTATTCACCGTGGCATGCTGATCCACGATTACTAGCGATTCCAACTTCATACTCTCGAGTTGCAGAGAATAATCCGAACTGAGATAACTTTTTACAGATTAGCTCCCCCTCGCGGGATTGCAATAACTCATTGTAGTTACCATTGTAGCACGTTTCTAGCCCGACCCGTAAGAGCCATGACGACTTGACGTCATCCCCACCTTCCTCCGGTTTAACACCGGCAGTTTCGTCAGAGTTCTCAGCATTACCTGTTAGCAACAGACGACGAGGGTTGCGCTCGTTGCGGGACTTAACCCAACATCTCACGACACGAGCTGACGACAGCCATGCAACATCTGTCATTGATCCAGCCGAACTGAAGGTAAATGTTTCCATAAACCGCGATCACGATGTCAAGGGTCGGTAAGGTTTTTCGCGTAGCCTCGAATTAAAGAACATGCTCCACCGCTTGTGCGGGTCCCCGTCAATTCCTTTAAGTTTTAGCCTTGCGGCCGTACTCCCCAGGCGGTATGTTTAACGCGTTAGCTAAGTCACTGAAGAACTAACGTTCCCCAACAACGAACATACATCGTTTACAGTATGGACTACCAGGGTATCTAATCCTGTTTGCTCCCCACACTTTCGTATCTCAGTGTCAGTAATGATCCAGATAGCCGCTTTCGCCACTGGTGTTCCTCCGAATATCTACAAATTTCACCTCTACACTCGGAATTCCGCTATCCTCTATCATACTCTAGCTTGACGGTATCAAATGCAGTTCTGGGGTTAAGCCCCAGGATTTCACACCTGACCAATCAAACAACCTACATACGCTTTACGCCCAGTAAATCCGAACAACGCTAGCACCCTTCGTATTACCGCGGCTGCTGGCACGAAGTTAGCCGGTGCTTTTTCTGTTACTACAGTCATCATCTTCATAACTAAAAGAGCTTTACAACCCGAAGGCCGTCTTCACTCACGCGGCATGGCTGGATCAGGCTTTCGCCCATTGTCCAATATTCCTAGCTGCTGCCTCCCGTAGGAGTCTGGGCCGTGTCTCAGTCCCAGTGTGGCTGGTCATTCTCTCAAACCAGCTATGGATCATCGTCTTGGTAAGCCGTTACCTTACCAACTAACTAATCCAACGCGGGCCCATCCAAAAGCGATAAATCTTTCCCCTTTCGGGATTATGCGGTATTAGCAGTCATTTCTAACTGTTATTCCCCACTTTAGGGTAGGTTCCCACGCGTTACTCACCCGTGCGCCACTCTACTCATGTATTGCTACACTTTCTCGTTCGACTTGCATGCCTCAGGCCTGCCGCCAGCGTTCGTTCTGAGCCAGGATCAAACTCTCAATTAAAAATTTAATTAAGTTTGTTCCTGAACTACGCATTTACTTAAATCTTTATAACCAAATGGTTATATCGTATATAATTGACAGGTTCTACTATTTTAATAAAACCTTGTACTGTCAAAATGTGTAGTCGGTACATCTTTTCGAAATTTCTTTCTATGTCCGCCAACACATCTCTTCCTATTTCTTATTCACAAAATAAAAAGCATTCCGATGATTTCTTAGGGTTATATATCATCAAACATTCTAACAAAACTGTTATTTTTTCTCTTCTGAGAGGTTGAGATCCATCCCTTCAACTTCAGCGTGGAAACAGTTATATAATATATGAAAAATAAAGTCAAGCCCTTTTTACACTTTTTTTGAAAAAAAATATACATTTTAAAAAAAAACATAAAAACATAAGGTTTTCTAAGGTTTCATTAATGAATTTTATATATAAATCTGCTAGTTTTAATATAGTAAAAACAAAAAACTTTTTCAAGCTTCTATATTATTGACTTAAAAAAGCACAAAACTATAATAAAATAGATAATAAAAGGGAGTTTATGAAAGATTCAACAATAAAGTATTATGATGATAATCACCAAGCATTTGCTGACAGAACATCAACTCTGGATGAAACTACCCCTTTTTATAAAGAAGTCTTAGCCTTTTTAAAACCAGGAGATAAAATCTTAGACTATGGATGTGGCACAGGAAGAGATAATATATATTTTACATCTCTAGGCTTTGATGTAACGTCAACTGACGGTTCTACAAAAATGTGTGAAATAGCATCTAATTCATGCAAAAATGTAAGACAAGAAACATTTGAAGAATTAAATGAAAAAGATAATTATAATTTAGTGTGGGCATTTGCCTCTATTTTACATGTTTCAACATCTGATTTACCAAATATATTCAAAAAAGTAGCAACTGCATTAACAGATAAAGGAATCTTTTTCATATCTTTCAAATACGGAAAATATGAAGGAATAAGAAATGGACGTTTCTTTAATGATTTCACTGAAGAAAAATTTCTCAATTTAATAAAATTTAATTCTGATTTTGATTTAATAAAAATGTGGGTAACAAATGATGTAAGATTAAAACAAAACCGAGATGGAAAATGGTTAAACATAATCTTACAAAAAACAAAATAAAAAAGCTCCTATTTGGGAGCTTTTCTTTTATATCACTCAGGTTTAGAATCTATAGCCTAAGTCTACTCGGATTTCTTGTGATTCATAGTTCTCTCTGATATCCATTTCAAAGCCTACTCCCACTGTTGACCCATTCT
>JAVBPW010000006.1:0-91934 GCA_031549385.1 Alphaproteobacteria bacterium | reverse complement strand
AGAATGGGTCAACAGTGGGAGTAGGCTTTGAAATGGATATCAGAGAGAACTATGAATCACAAGAAATCCGAGTAGACTTAGGCTATAGATTCTAAACCTGAGTGATATAAAAGAAAAGCTCCCAAATAGGAGCTTTTTTATAATTCAAAACTAAGTATAAAACTTCAAATTTTTAATGTAATTTGTTTATGAAATCGATTCCAAATAATCTGACTTGAGTATGAAATCTTTTAAATCTAATAACAAAAGCTTTTTCTAATAAATTTTGTAAAAAATAAAACAAAGAATTAAATTCAATTTTGATTCCCAAGATTTGTATATAGATAACACTTCTATTAGCTCTTATATCAAAAATCATTTTCCAAAAATTCTTTTGTGGATGAGTAGCATTCCATGATTCATTATAAATTCGTGTAACTCTGTCAGGAAACATTCCAACACCTTTTCGAACAGCTTGTTCTTTAGTTTGAGAAACAATATTTAAAATAAATTTTTCAAAATTCCTTTTATGAATAAAAGGATCAACTTTAAAAATAGCTTGATTCAAATACTTCAAATACAAAGCATCATTATTATCGATTTTTTTTACTTCATCTAACAGAGCGTCCAAGTCTTTGAAATCAAAAACATTAATAAAAGAAGATTCGTTAAATTCCTTAACTACATCTGGATTTCCCCAATAAATAGGCAAAGTATTTCCCAAATAAGCATCAATCAATTTTTCAGTAGTATATCCTGGATACCAAGCATTTTCAGAAGCTACAGAAAATTTATAGTCTTTAATAACTTGAATTTTATCTTTAGCAAATTCACCCATATTATTCAGCCATCTGCCCCAAGAATCGACTCTTTTATATTGCTCAAGTTTTTCAAAAATTTCTCGACGCATTTTATGTCCATTATGATTAGAATAAATAAAATTGCAAAATTTATTCTTTTTATCTAAATCTTCAAAACGAGTAACTTGTCTATCAATAAGTTTTTGCAAATTTTCATTTGAAATAGAAAGTGCCCAATAAGGACATCTTAAATATCTGTCCCCATAATCAAGTTCGTCAAATCCAAGAGCATAATCATAGATATTAAAATCAGGAGCCACAGCTTCCCCAGTCAAAAAAATTTTAACAGCATTTGGGAATTTATAAGGATTATCTTTTTTAGGTCCAACAACATAAGGTCCGCAAAAAACGAAATCAGGATTTTCGTTATCAATTATAACTTCGAAATATTTTTCTAAAAGAACTTTAATATCAGGAGTCAAAAGTGGGTCATTTACAAAATTAATTCTTTTAATTTGTTTTTGCATCTAATTTTCCTTTTTTCTTTTAATATACCATTAATATCAGATTTATAAACTAAAAATATCAAAATCTCAATTGCAAAAAGGAAATAATACCTATATTATGAAGTTTATGATATCAAAAACCAAAACAGTAGCATTTGATGGAATAACCGCAGTTGAAATTCAAGTAGAAGTTCAAATTTCCTCTGGTATGCCAAAATTTACAATAGTTGGTTTAGCCGACAAAGCTGTATCAGAAGCTAAAGAGCGAATACAGTCTGCATTAAGATCCTTATCAATTGATCTTCCACCACAAAGAATTACAGTAAATTTAGCTCCAGCCAACAGAGAAAAAACAGGCTCTCATTATGACTTGGCAATAGCAGCTGGAATTTTAGCTCAAATGAGAAAAATAGATTCAAAAACCTTAGAAAACTACATAATAATGGGTGAACTTGGGTTAGATTCAAACATTTCAGCGGTAGGTGGGGTCTTATCAGCCAGCTGTTATGCAAAAGAAAATAATTTAGGAATAATATGTCCAAAATCTCAGTATGAAGAAGCTGCATTTTCAGGTAATAAAGAAATAGTAGCAATCAAAAATTTAAAGAATTTAATAGACTTTTTTAATGGAGAATTTACACCTTCAGATGAAAAATCATCATCAGAATTTGAGCAAGAAAATCTTTTGGATTTAGCAGATATTAAAGGTCAAGAACTTGCAAAAAGAGTTTTACTAATTTCAGCTTGTGGTCGCCACCATTTGCTTATGATAGGTCCCCCAGGTGCAGGAAAGTCAATGCTTGCAAAAAGATTACCTTCAATTTTGCCACCATTAAATCCAGATGAAATGTTAGAAACATCTTGCATATATTCTCTGTCTGGTCAGTCAGAAAAAAACTCACTAATAAAGCAAAGACCATTTCGAGCAATTCACCACACAGCTTCAGAAATTTCAATGATAGGAGGAGGGGCAAAAGCACTCCCAGGTGAAATTTCATTGGCTCATAATGGAGTATTATTTTTAGACGAACTACCAGAATTTAAAAGAACATCAATTGAAGCTTTAAGACAACCATTAGAAAATGGTAAAATATTGATTTCTCGAGCAAATTGTCATATAAGCTATCCTGCTAATTTTCAATTAATAGCAGCCATGAATCCATGCCCATGTGGACAATTTGGAACAGTAAAAAAAGAATGTGCACAGGCTCCACGTTGTGCAGAAAAATATCAAAATAAAATCTCTGGTCCAATTTTAGACCGTATAGATTTATTCTTAGAAATCAAACCACTCGACCCATGGGAATTGAGTGAACAAACAAAAACAATAGACTCAAAGTCAGCTCGTGAAATAGTAATAAAAACTCAAGCTTTTACAAGAAATCGCCTTCAAAAATTATTTGGAAAATCAGCTCCATTATACAATTCAGAACTTGAAGGAAAACAACTGGAAGAAGCAGTAAATATAGAACAACAAGCTAAAGAATTATTAATTCAAACAGCAAAAAAATATGAAATTTCTGCTCGTTCTTATCATCGTCTTTTAAAAGTAGCACGCACAATAGCCGACATGGAAGAAAGTCAAACAGTCAATCAATCTCATATGTCAGAAGCTATTTTCTTAAGAAGAAAAGAGATATAAAAAAAGAGCCTCGATTTCTCGAGACTCTACCTAACGAATGAAAAAACTAAGTAAACTAAATTAATTACTCATTAAATAATAAACCTCTTGCTTGAGGCTTTTTTTCGGCATTTGGTGAATAATGTTAATTATCTCCACAAAATATAGCAGATACAATCTCATTCTATCTCCTTCAACGGTTTCGGCCATTTCTGCCAAAATCTCACGGTAATCGCCGTAAGTAGAATCAAGATCAATTATGAAAACAAATTCTGTCACATTTCGAAACATAAAAACATCTTCTTCCAAAACAAAAAAATCACTAGCAAATTCTATGCCAGCTTGTTCCTCATATTTGTACAGAAAATAAACTTTTGTACCTTTAAGACGAGCTTGGTACTCGTCATTAATTTCCAAAATTTCTGGAGGAGTTTTTGATGCAAATTTTGGGAAATAATCAATAGGAACATTCCCATTTTTTTCCCAAATACTTTTTCCGGCGACCATTTTTTGGCACACGAAACCATCATCTTCGAAATATACATTTCGGCAATCAATTTTTTGAACCTTTTTACCTCTGTAAGAGACAAAAAACCGAGCAAAATTATACTGTGAATCTTTTGAAAGATTCCATTCTTCCGGCAAAACGCCTATTGCCCACGATCCATTTTCAGCCTTGCAGCTTACAACAGGGTTTTTGTTTACTTCAAACAAGACCTGAACTTGTTCTTTCAGTTTATTAAATTCCATTATAAAATTATTTAAGTTTGATTTTAAAATACTGTCAAAAGATAGTACTCAAACCTAAATTTGTCAACAAAATTAATTATTTAATGATTTTTAACTTAGTAAGTAAGAATTGAGCTGCTTTTTGTTCAGCCTCTTTTTTAGTAGATCCAACACCATGTCCAATACCAAGTCCAGTTTGAACTTCTATTTGAAATTCAGGATTATGATCAGTTCCAGTTTTTTTAACAACAGAATATTCAGGCAAATCATACCCAGATTTTTGAAGTACTTCTTGAAGTTTAGACTTCATATCAATAGGCACTTCCTTCATATCATTAAGAGAGGAGATAAAAAGTTTCAAAATAATTTTTTTAGTTTCTTCAAACCCAGCATCCAAATATAAAGCTCCAAACACAGCTTCCATGCAGTCTGCTAATAAGTAATCAATAGTAGTAACTTCAGCCTTAGAAAATATTAATTCTTTATCAAGTCCAATTTCATAAGCAATAGCAGTTAAATTCTTAGAAGACACAAGGACAGCATGACGTTTAGCTAAATCTCCTTCAGCTTCATTTTTATATTTTTTCATTAATTCTTCAGCAATAACAAGACCAAGAACTCTATCTCCAAGGAATTCCAAACGTTCATTACTATGGATATTATTTTTCACCATACTACTATGTGTAAGAGCTTCTTTCAAAAGCCCCTTATCTTTAACAATCTTTTTTATATAATTCCACATAGTATTTCCTTTATATATCCCTCATTTATAGTAAATTTCTCCTTGATTTTCAAGTAAAAATAAAATAATCTGAGTATATGAAAAAAATACTAATCATTTGTCTATTTTTACCACTTTTTGGGTGTGACACAGCTTCATGGATATTATTCCATGATGTAAGTTCCTATCCTGTAAAAGTTCCAGATGAAAAAACAATGAACCCAATGCCACCAGTAATGGACTTTTATGGTCGACCAATTTATGTAATAACATATGATAATAAAAAGACAATTTACGGACAGGGGTTATATCATGCATTGAATCAAAGTTTGCAACGCTATCCAAATCAGTTCTTTTTAATCATAGGTTTCTATGCAAAAGACAATCAAAATCAAATAGAAAAAGATACATATAAATTAAGACAAGAAATGATTAATTTAGGCATTGAAGAAAGCAAAATAGTAACAAGAACAGAAGAAAAAACAAAATCAGAGAGATTTGAAACAATAAAGCTTTATGAAAGATAGATTTGAAAAAAAATTAAATAATTTACTATCAAAGCTTCCTAAAACCCCAACTTCATTTTGTATAGGCGTTTCAGGAGGTGCAGATTCTCTTGCACTTTGCATTTTACTAAAAGGTTTTTGCAAAAAGAAAAAGATTAATTTATATGCAGTAACTGTAGATCATCAACTCCGCCCAGAAGCCAAAAAAGAAGCAAAAGGCGTTCATGATTTTCTATCAAACGAAGGTATATATCATGAAGTTTTAGTCTGGGAGCATAAAGATATTAAATCCGATATAGAAAACCAAGCACGCCAAGCAAGGTATGACCTAATAAAGAATTTTTGCAAAAAAAATAAATGTGAATATTTGTTAACAGCACATCATAAAGATGATCAAATAGAAACATTTTTAATAAATTTATCAAGGGGTTCAGGAGTATATGGATTATCAGGAATAAAAGAAATTTCAACTCAAGATGAATTAACATTAATCCGCCCATTATTATCATTTTCAAAAGAAGAAATTTTAAACTTTTGCAAAGAGCAGGGGATTAAATTCTATCACGATAATATGAATGACGATGAAAAATATCTAAGAGTAAAAATCAGAAAGAACCGTCATTTATTGAATGAAAAGCTAGACATTTCAGATGATAAAGTTATATTGGCCATTCAAAACTTATCAAGAGTCAGAAGTCTTATAGAAAATTTAGTTCAAAATCATATTTCAGATTCTCAAACTCAAAAGAATGTATTTAACAAAGATTTGTTTTTAAAGGCAGATGATGAAGTAATTTTACGCAGCCTTTCAAATATTATCATGGAAACATCTAACCAAGATTACCCACCAACATTAGAAAAATTAGAAAATTTGTTATTTTCAATAAGAGAAAATAAATTACCAAAGACATTGCAAGGTGTAAAAATAGACTTTAACAAAAACTCAATAACTTTTGTAAAATTAAAATAAAAAAGCCCCTTTTCAGGGACTTAAATCAGCTCATGCCATTGATCTTCAAAGAAATACTTCTTTTCCTCAGGCTTAAAGTCTGAAGGTGCAACATCGGCAAGTTGTTCGCTATATCCGCCTTTATATTCGAAAATCCATACCATTTCCACATACCCTTCTTCTAACCTTTGAACATGATGAACAGCATAGTGTTTTGTAAATCCAACAAAATCATCATAGCTATAAGAAATAAGGATTTTATCAGGAGCATACAATTCATAGTTCTTAAAGTGCTTAATCCCCCAAAAGTCACCGCTGACTGTAATAGGACTAAGACTTTCAGCTAAGAAATCGAAATCTTTGTTCAAAAGGGTATATCGAATTTCCCGTTCTTTTTTATTTATATACCGGCTCAAAAGAATGTAGCCATTATCAAAGAAGTCAACGGTTAAATACCTATGCTTCAGCCAATCGTTGTAAACTCCAAAGAATTTCCAACCATACTTAAGTTTTTTTGCCCAAACCTGATTATTAACAGGAGAGGATTTAATTTTATATCCCATATATATTTGATTATTAAGTTTGACTTTATTTATTGCTATTACATATATCGTATGAAATTCAAAATAGCAACTAAAATTATTATTGTCTGAAAATAAAAACAGAATTATGCGCCATTTGATAATTATAAAACTATCAAATTATAGTTTTAAAAACCCTCGGAAATCTGCAGTATAAAAAAATAATCTCAAGACTAAGCTTGAGATTATAAGATTATGCGACAATACTATTTTAGGATTTTCTCCAGTTCCATTTTGAAGTCATTAGACGTTCGCGTGGCATATCTTTCAATAAACCTAGCGTATGTCAAAGTGAAATCTTCAGCTCGCCCTTTAGTAACTTTATTTGAAATGGAAAGAAAGCTATGCTTGTAATCATGATAATCTCTTTTAAAATCAATCATCATCAAATATTCAAATATCCTAAGAAGAAAAGCTTGATTTCCAACCGGCACAACTTGTCGAAGTCCATCAATAGAAACACGGGCTCTGTTTTCTTGATATTGTAATATAGAATCCCCTATAATTCTAAGTCCACAAAATCCATCTTCAAAAGTAACAACTTTATCAAATCCATGATAAACGGAATTCAGAATCCAACCCCCGTCGTCATTTCTTTTATAAAGAATATTACCATAGGTATCAATTTCCATATCCCAGGCTTGAACAGTCTTGATTCCTTTCAACTCAACAATTTCACACACATGCCAAAGATAATTACTCTCTTCGGTTTTATAACCGATTTGTCCGTTTTGAAATATCTTAGCCGCAATAGCGCGCCTTTCAGTTGAAAGGTATAAAACACCGTTTTTGTACATTTCGAAATAGGTTGTATAATTACCCATATTGTTCCTTGAAAGCATGCCTAAAACAACGATAGCATCCGGATAAAAATCAACTGAAGTAATACAAATTCTTTTGTACTTTTGGTAATTTTTATCAAATACTTTCCAAGATCCAGGACTACGTTTTTCTTCACCGGCATAAAGACCGTTATTTCCAAATTTAACATCTTTGAAGACTTCATTATCTATCAATGCTCCATGTTTATCTCGGATTATCCATCCTTCCAAGTTTTCATCAAAAATTGCCCGAAGGTTCAAAACAGAATCAACTTTAACATCCAAAACCTTATCTTCAATATTGTGTAGTTGTCTATCAAAAAGTTTCCAATAACCATTCTTTTTAATTTTAAACCATCCATTTTTGAAAACTTCAGCGCCAGTTGCTCCTTCAAACAAATACACATCTTTTTGATAGAAAAATACAAAGGCACCCCAAGTATTTACTACAGCAAAATTACCACCTCTATTTGATTGAAAGCTAATGATAGCATGTTCATTGACAAGGGTCATGAATTCAACATGATCCATATTTCTACATTCATATTTTATATCCATAATTAATTGATTTTTTTAAGTTTGACTAATATTTATTAAACCCAAATTACTTGATACAAATGATTTTGTCAAGATTCAAACTAAAGCGTGGACGTCAGGTCCTTATTTGTTGATATTTTTAAGAGATTGATAGATTACTTCAAAAAGCTCACGCATATTAACTTCTTCAAGGTCTAAATTTTCATATATGTCATAGCATATAATTTTGGCTTGTTTTTCAAGATTAAGGCTTTCCTGATTTTTTCCATCAGAAACAATCATGTCATTAGATAAAAATAAAAGATCATCAGCAGGGGTATCATCTTCTAATGTAATAACTTCTTTTTTAGTATTTTGAGCCTCTTTAATTTTTTTAGAAATATTCTTTAAAATTTTATCAACATTATCAGTCATATTTCAAATCCTTCAAATCTTTGATAGTCATTTTACCAACTAATTGTTGCATTTGTAAATAGGATATTAATTCCTGTTTTTCAGCATTAAGCAGTTCAAGTTCAGCAGCAATATATTCTTGTTGAGTTTGAAGCACATCAACGAAAGATTTTCTTCCAATCTTAGCTTCTAATTGCACACCAGTCATAGCAGTAGAAAGTGCTTTAACTTTTTCCTCAGCAGCCACCTTAACTTCACGATAAGTATTCCAATTTTCCCAAGCATTTTGAGCATAAAGAGCAACATCTTCTAAAGAACTTTTTTCATTAAGATATGCAATTTCTTGATTAACCAAAGACTTTCTCATTTCATTAGCAGTCAAACCTCTATTGAAAAGAGGAAGCACAGCATAAACTCCAATCTTAGCATCAGTATTATCCATATTCATACCCATCATAGTATTATTTGTTGAATTACTATAAGAAGCACGAGCCACAACTTTAGGTAAAAACTTACCACGCGCAGCATTTACAGAACTATCAGCAGCATCTTTAGAAAGTCCAGCAGCTTTCAAGCTAGGGTTAAATTTAAGAACATCGTCATAATATTCTTCGAAATTTTTATAAACGTGTTTAGATAAAATTTTTGGCATAGTCAAATTTGCAGGAGGTTCTTTTCCAACATAGCTAATATATTTTTGCACAGCTATATTATAATTACCTTCAGCTCTTGATAAATCAGCTTTTGTTGCAGCAAAAGAAGCTTCAGTTCTGAGTAAATCAGTTTTAGGAGTAGTTCCATTTTTAAAACGTAATTTAGCAATCTTCACATTAGTTTCTAAAACATCTCTTGATTTAGTAAAAAACACAACACTTTTTTTTGTTTGTAAAACATCGATATAAGATTCAGCCACTTCAATTAAAAGTCCACCGATTTCATAATTCAACATTTCGTTTTGTGCTTTAACAGAAGAAGAGGTTGCATTGTAATTAGCCACATTAGATCCACCAGCAAACAATGCTTGTTCAGCATTAGCTCCATAAGCGAAAGGTTTAGATTCGGATTCCATCTTCCCAGCAAAAGCAGGATTCCCAGAAATCTCAGTAGTAGACTTATCATATTCAGCTTGAGCAAAAACATCTAATGTAGGCAAAAATGCACCGCGAGCATCAGCCTTATTATAAGTATTCAATTGAATTTTTTTCAAATCAGCAGCAATCTTAGGATTATTTTTATAAGAATATTCAAAAACATCTAATAATGTTTCAGCTTGGCTATTAAAGCAGAAAAGTATGCATACTGCAAATAAAAATCTTTTCATTAAAATTTTCCCTTGTGTTTCTTTCATAAAAGTTATATTTATATGTATACATAATACCAATTGGTTGATAATACAAGCAAAAAAAGGTAAAATATTTCAAATATGCGTATAATTATCCCATTTTTTGATGTAATTATAAGAAAGAATAAAGAGATAATATTTGTTCTTCCACACTTTCCAAACGACCCATATCAAACTCCAATATTTGCCTTCAACAGAAAGGATATAGGCGTCTTATACAGAGATGAAACTCAAGACATAGTATTCACATATTTTGATAAAGAAGTTGTTGAAGTAATAAACAATGCAGAATTCATAACATTTGTAGAACTAGACAAAGATCAAAATGTAATCTTTTCCTATGTATCAGCAGTAACCTATGATGCAAAATTAAAGAAATAAAAAAAGGGAGCATTAGCTCCCAAATTATAGGTGTTTTTTAACTATAAAATTAACACTATCTGTAAAGATAATATTAAGTTTATTACCAGGAATAATCCTTTTTGAATTTTTAAAAAGGTGTTCATTTTCATCGGGACAAGTAACTCCAATTATGTCATCTTCAAATAACACAACTATTCTAAATCCCCCAGGGTAAATAACCTTTTTTACAACCAAAGTATCTCCAGACTGTTCCAGTTGTGCTTTAAATTTTGCTTCTTTATGTTTATTATCATTTGATATATTAATACTCAAAAAAGCAATAATTAAGATAACTACGATACCAAGAATTAAAAGTTGTTTACCTAAAACATTCAACCCCATAACTTCCCCAATATACTTTTCAGTAAATTTAGCCATTTTTTTAAATTTTTTAACTATAAGATTAATACTATCAGTAATAATAAATTTTATTGTCTAAAGTATGTCGATTTTTAGCAAAACACATTTTGTTTTCAAAACTTCTCACTTTAAAGGTGTCTTTATAATAATAAACTTCAAAGGAAATTACATCACCGGGCTTAACAAGCCTAACATTACCACAGCCATAGTCATCAATAGCCTCAAAATAAAAAGCAAATGAATATCCACCTTCTAAAAAGATGATGAATGAAATTATTTGTTTTCTCTTAACAGGGCATTCAGCAACAATGGGTTCAGTTATTCTTTCAACCCGTCCTGTTACTTCATAAGCCACTTCATGCTCAATTTTATAAGCAGGATGTGGTTCTTTTATGTTTTTCACAGTGGTAACCACTACTTCAGGCTTTCTCCTACATCTTGAGATAATAGAATACATATTTTTTGATTTTTTAAGTTTAGAAATTTTAGATATTAAGCCAACTATAGTTTTCAAAAGTATTTTTGTCAATAAAATTGAAATTTCTCTTGCAAAATCAAACAAAAACCGTATACTGAAACAGTTTTAATTAATAAATCGGCCAGATATAGGCTGCCGTATTTATTTCGTAACTGCTTAAAAAAGGAGCATAAAATGCCTAAACTAAAGACAAAATCTTGCCTAAAAGGTAAGGTAAAATTTACCGCATCAGGTAAAGCGAAAGTGTCACGTTCAAACTGCCACCACTTCAAAACCAAGAAAACAAAAAGAGCAAACACAGCTAACAGAAAAGCAAATTATTTAAAATCTTGCTTCATGAAAGCTATCAAACGATTCACACCATATGGCGCGTAGGGGGTAAGAAATGGCAAGAGTAAAAAGAGGCGTTACATCACACGCAAAACATAAAAAAGTATTAGAAAGAGCAAAAGGCTTTCGTGGTCGTCGTAAATCATGTATTAAAACAGCAAAACAAGCTGTTGAAAAATCAATGCAATACGCATATCGCGATCGTAAAGCTAAAAAAAGAACATTCAGAGCATTATGGGTACAAAGAATCAACGCTGGTGCTCGTCTTTGCGGATTAACATATTCACAATTAATGGGTGGATTAAAGAAAGCAGGAATTGAACTAGACAGAAAAGTATTATCTGAATTAGCAATCAACAATCCTCAAGAATTCGCAAAAATTGCTGACAATGCAAAACGATTTACAGCTTCAGCAAAATAAAGTTGCGAAAAGCTTAAATCACTTATATACTAAAAGAGCTTTTCAATAAAGCTCTTTTTTAAATTTTAGGAAGGTAAAAATGGAAGATATATTAAAAAAATTGCAATCAGTTTCCACAAACAAGGAACTTGAAGACTTAAGAGTAGAATTCTTAGGTAAAAATGGAATTCTGACTCAAGAATTAAAATCATTGGGTTCTCTGCCAGATGAAGAAAAAAAGAAAAAAGGTGCAGACCTTAATCAATTAAAGTCAAAATTTGAAGAAATCTTTTCATCTAAAAAAGAAACATTAGAAAAACAAGAAATGGATGCAAAAATCCAAAAAGAATTCAGCGATTTAACCCTTCCAGTAAACGATGAAAATTTTGGAACACTTCATCCAGTGACACAAGGAATAAATGAAATTTCAGCAATTCTTGGAAAAATGGGATTTGAAATAGCAACAGGTCCAGACATAGATGATGACTGGCATAATTTCACAGCCCTAAATATTCCACAAGATCACCCAGCTCGTGATCGTAATTCATCATTCTTCTTAAAGAATTCGCTAAACATGTTAAGAACAGAAACATCAGCAGTTCAAATACGAAAAATGGAAATTGAAAAAGGTCCAGTAAAAATATTTTGCCCCGGCAGAGTATATCGTGTAGACATGGACGCAACTCACGCTCCGATGTTCCACCAATGTGAAGGATTGCTAATAGGTGAAAATATAACACTGTGTAATTTAGTTTCAGTATTAAAAGATTTCCTAAAATCATTCTTTGAAGTAGACGATGTTCCAATTCGTCTTCGTCAACATGACTTTCCATTTACAGAACCATCAATAGAAATTGATGTATTGTATGAAAGAAAAGACGGCAAAATTTTAGTAGGACAAGGAAATACCTACATGGAATTAATGGGTGCAGGAATGGTACATCCAAACGTTTTAAAAAATTGTGGTATAGACCCAGAAAAATACCAAGGCTTTGCATTTGGAATGGGGATAGACCGTTTAGTAATGACAAAATACGGGCTTCCAGATTTAAGAGCATTCGTAGAAAATGACATACGTTGGTTAAAACATTATGGGTTCACACATTTAAAAACTCCATCACAAACAGAAGGGCTATAAGATGAAATTCACATATGATTGGTTAAAGACTTATTTAAAGACAGAAAAAAGTCCAAAAGAATTAGCGGATAAATTATCACTAATAGGATTAGAAATTGAAGACCTAAACGACGCATCAGAGAATGTAAAGAATTTTATAGTTGGTGAAATATTAGAAGTTTCAAATCATCCAAATGCAGACAAGTTGCATGTGCTAAAAGTTCAAGCAGGAAAAGATACATATAATATAGTATGTGGTGCTCCAAATGTTAAAGTTGGATTGAAATCAGTATTAGCAAGAGTAGGTGACGAAATCCCAGCTTACAAAGAAAAACTTAAAGCATCAAAGATAAGAGGTGTAGACTCAGAAGGTATGTTATGTTCTGAAAAAGAATTATTAATTTCAGATTCTCATGAAGGTATCATAGAATTACCATCATCAGCAAAGCATGGCGACTCAGCATTAAAATATTTAAAATCAGACGCAGTATTTGATGGAGAAATAACACCAAATCGTGTAGATTATTTAAGTGTAATTGGTATAGCACGTGATTTATCAGCAGCAGATTGTGGTGAGTTCATTCTATTAAAAACTCCAGAATTAAAAAAGGATTTTGAATTTGATACAGATATTAAACTCGAAGCAAAAGAAGTTTGCCCATACTTTGTATGTGTTCAAATTAAAGATGTTAAAAACAAGGTATCTCCAGAACCATATACTTCAAGATTAAAAGCAATTGGTATAAATCCAAAATCATTTTTAATAGACATAACAAATTATGAAACCATAGACCAATGCCGTCCAATGCATGCATTTGATGCAGATAAATTGAAAGGAAAAATTTCAATTCGTTATGCAAAAGAAGGTGAAAAGTTTGTTGGTCTAGACGACAAAGAATACATACTATCAAAAACTCATTGTGTATTAGCAGATGAAAATGGTGTTCAACTATTAAGTGGAATTATGGGTGCCAAAGCAACAGGTTGTGATGAAAACACAAAAAATATTTTGCTTATTTGTGAAACCTTAGTTCCATCAGAAATAAGAAGAACTGCAAGAGAATTAAAAATAGAATCAGATGCAAAGTTCAGATTTGAAAGAGGGGTAGATCCATTATCAGCTCTCCCAGGATTGAAATTGGCCGCATCATTAATTAAAGAAAATTGTGGTGGTAAAATTTCATCAGTAAAAGAATTAGGAACACTTCCAAAAGATGAAAGAAAAATAGACTATAATTTATCACAATTCAAAAAGTTAATTGGTATAGATATTGATAAAAAACTTTCTGTAAAAATTTTACAAAATTTAGGCTGTGAAGTAAAAGAAAAGGGTGATAATTTAACAATTACTCCTCCATCTTTTCGACAAGATTTAAATTATCATTATGATATAACAGAAGAATTAATAAGAATATATGGATATGATAAATTAACTCCAGCTCCATTGGACAGAACTAATATTTTGCGTCCAACATGGACTACAGAACAAATAGTAGAAATCAAAATCAAAAGAGCTCTATGTTCATTAGGTTTATATGAAACACTATCATGGTCATTTGTTCATTCAGAAATACAAAAATTATTCACAGATGAAATGGTAGAAATTCAAAACCCAATAGTAGACACATTTGACACTCTACAAAAAACACTTTTGATTAATTTGTTAAAGTCAGTAAATTACAATCAAAACAAAGGTAATTTTAATTTACCATTATTCAGGACTGGTCCAATTTTTGAGGGTTCAAACCCAGGTGAACAAGAAACAGTAACATGCGGAATTTTAACAGGTTTAAATCATGAAAAAAGCTGGCAACATAATGAAAAAAATTACGATGTATTTGATGCAAAAGAAAAATTATTTTCTGTATTAAATGCTTTTGGTCTATCACAAAAAGTAAAAATAGTCCAAGACAGTTCATGCAAATACGCTCATCCAAAAAGATTTGCAAAAGTTATGTTAGGAAATATTGAAATAGCATCCTTTGGTCAAATTCATCCATTTATATTAAAGAAATTTGATATAAAAGGTGACGTAGTATTCTTTCAAATAAATCAAGAAAAATTGCCTATAAAGGAAAAGAAGCAAACAGCACTTCCAGAATTAAAACTATCACAATTCCAAGAAGTTCAAAGAGACTTTGCTTTCATAGCTCCATTTGATTTTGCGTCCATTGAATTAATTTCAAAAGTAAAATCATTGGACACATTAATTTCAGGTGTATCAGTATTTGATAATTATGATATGAAAGATGGAACAAAGTCATTAGCAATTAATGTAAAGATTCAACCATTTGAAAAAACATTAACTGACAGTGATTTGGAAACATTAAGTAAAAAGATAATAGAAACCGCCGATAAACAAGGTTTAAAATTAAGATAAAAAAGGGGGCCGAAAGGCCCCTGAATGTTTAACAAACGTTGAATTCCAAAAAGTAACAGTCCCAACTGCAACGGAGTAACTTGACTCCATTAACAAACTTCTTTACGCCTCGTGGGAGGTTTATGAAGTTTTCTTTTGTTAACGTAATATCAAGAGCTCTAAGCTCTTCATATTGTTGTTCGTTGATACTGTAAGACACTTCGAGTGTCTTATTGGTTTTCAAATCTTTGACCATAAAGGTCGGCGTTTGTGGGAGCTCAATAAGAACTTGAGGCGTCCCGTTTTGTTGTGAGTTCATATATATATTTATTAAGTTTATACTATTAATATAGTACTAAACTTAATATTTGTCAAGTTTTTATGAAAGATTAAAATTATAATGAAAATCAGATATTTAAAGCTTCTTTTATATTTTCCATATCTGTAGTAATACGTGGTTCATACTCTTTTTTAGCTTCAATTTGGCGGCAAGAGTACATAACGCTAGTGTGATCCTTGTTTCCGAACTTCTTACCGATTTCAGGAAATGAGTGTTTTGTAAGGTCTTTTACCATAGCCATAGCAATTTGTCTGCAATAGCATATTTTCTTTTCTCGTTTAGCTCCAAGTACATCAGAAACCGCCACATCAAAATAGTTGCATACTTTTTTAATAATTTCATCAGCGTTGATTTCTTTATTATCTGGAGTAACCATATCTCTCAAAACATTTTGAATAACATCTTCAGTGATTAAAGCGCCACTTAGTTCTTGATAAGCAACGATTCTTCTCATAGCTCCTTCCAATTCACGAACATTAGAAGAAATAGTACGAGCAATAAGTTCAAGGTGTTTAGCTTCAATAAATGATTTGAATAATTTTTGTTTAGCTTCAAGTATTTTAAGTCTTGCATCATAACCAGGTCTAGCAATGTCTAAAGAAAGACCAGAAATAATGCAAGATTTTAATTTTTTGTCGAATTGAGTTAAGGAAGATAAACTTCTATTTCCAGCAAGCACAACTTGTTTGCCTAAAAAAGTCAATTCTGACAAAATTCCAAAGAATTCATCTTGAGTAGATTTTTTTCCATCAAGAAATTGTAAATCATCAATAAGTAAAACGTCATATTGAGAAAATTGTTCTTTAAAGTAAGTAGTATTTTTTTCATAAATAGACTTAACATAAGTATTAGCAAATTGTCTTGCAGAAATATAAAGAACTTTTCGGCAAGGTTCATTTTTAGCAATATAATTTGCAATAGCATGTAAAAGATGAGTTTTACCCAAACCAATTCCAGCATATAAGAATACAGGATTATAAGCAAAGTCTGTGCTTTGTGCAATTTTCATACAAGCTTTATAAGCAAATTCATTAGTTTCATCAACAACAAAATTTTCAAAAGTCCATTCTTCTTTTAAAACAGATTGTAAGAACCAAGAAGGATTTTCTTGTTTGCTTTCTTCAACTTTTTCTTGTGGTTTAAATTCAGGAAGAGGGCATGATTCGTTATTATTTTTAATAACAGCGCACACAGAAAAATTAACATCAATAATATCGTTAAATTTAGCATTCAAGCAAGAAAGAATTTCATCTTTATAATTTTGTGCACAAAAATCAGCAATAAATCTATTAGGAGCAGAAAGGCAAAGGTTACCATTTTCGAAATTTTCAAATTTCAAAGGTGAAAGCCAAGATGCAAAAGAACTATTTCCCAATTGAGCTTTTAAAAGATCTTGAACTTGTTCCCAAATATTTCCCATTTTCTCTCTCCTCTTAAGTTTTAAATTCTAATATAGTTTTTTCAAACTATTTGGTTAAGACTTTCCCAAAATCTTTACCATTAAAATTTGTTTAAAATCAGAGATAAAATTTCCTAATGGATAAAACACCTCTCATTTCAAACTATTTAAAACGGAAGATTGTTTTTAAAATATTTATTAAATCCAACCAACCATTTTAAACCTTAAAAAAGAAAACACATACTTTTAAGAACTTTTTTATGAGCTTTAAATTAAGAATTCTTTATATATTAAAATCTTCTTAATAAGAACTCCCCTTAAGCCAATAATAAGATTTATTTCCAGACAGCTTTAAGAATATAACTTAAACAACTTGTAAACTTTTTCTAAGGTAAAACGAACTTTTAAAGCTTAAAGTTATCTGTCAATAAATCTTATTATTTTTGCATTTCCTTTTCTCCTAACCCTTTCGTTAAAAAGAACTATAAATCAAAAAAAACAATTTAAAACTGTTTTATTAACAATTTTTTAAAATTATCCATTGACCAATTTCCCCTTGACTAAATTCCTTAAATTTTCGAAAAAAATAAAATAGTTTTGATTTTCAATATCGACTCGCATTTTGGTCAAAAATGGTTTGATAGCTATCAAAATATTAAAGATTCGCAATGGTTCAATAAATAAAACTAAAAACAATAACTTATGTTAAAAAACGAAATTTATACTTTATAAGGAGGTTTTGTAAAACCTTTAGGCGATAAAGTAAAGATTTCTACTCCATCTTTAGTAATTCCGATAGTATGTTCGAATTGAGCAGACAAAGATTCGTCACAAGTACGAGCAATCCATCCATTTTTTTCAATAAACATTTCATCATTACCGGTATTTATCATAGGTTCTACAGTAAACACCATACCTTCTTGAATAATGTGTTTATCATAAAATGAAGTATAGTAGTGAAGAATATTAGGATCTTCATGAAATTTCTTACCGATTCCATGTCCTGCAAAATCTTTTACGATTCCATATTTTTTATGTTTGATAACTTCTTCAACGGTATAGCCTATAACAGACAAAGGAAGTCCTGGTCGTAAAATATCAATTGCAGACATCATAGCTTCATAAGTATAGTTAATTAAATCTTGAGCTCCTTTAGAAACTTTTCCAACGGTATACATTCTGCTAGTGTCACCATAGTAACCATCTTTAATAACAGTAACATCTATATTTAATATGTCACCTTTTTTAAGTATTTCATCTTTGCGAGGGATTCCGTGACAAATCACATCATTAATAGAAATACAAACCGACTTAGGAAATCCATTATAATGCAAGCAAGCAGAAGTAGCTCCTTTTTTCAAAATAAAAGCATGACACAAATCATTAAGTTCAAGTGTAGAAACACCTTCTTTAATAAAAGGAGTAATATAATCTAAAACTTCCGCTGCGATTCTTCCAGCGACTCTTAATTTAGCAAAATCGTGTTTATTATATATAGCCATCTTTTACCCCACACTTTTGCAGAAATAAGATAAAGTTAAAAAGAATCTTTTTGCATACGTATCAGCAATAGGCATATATTCAGAAGATTTTAAATTTTTTTCTGCTCTATAAATTTCGTCCATAATTTTTATTATAACGGGCGCACTAAATTTCTTAACTTGTTTCATGTAGTTATCTTGATTTTTAAAAAAAACTCTAGGATTAATTTTCTTAACAGATTCGAGCAAGTTACGAGTTTTATCAAATTCAGCTCTCATCTTATAAATACTTTTCAAGTGATTCGATAAAGCTCTAAGCATAGTAATAGTAGAAGCTCCTTCATTCAAAAATTTATCTTGAGCTTTTAAAAAGTTTTCAAAGTTACCTTCTAAGATTCCATAAATAAAATCATCGATTTCAATAATTTCCCCATTGCATAAACTTGCCTTAGCATCTTCGAAAGAAACATTTTTTTTATCTCCAATAAAAAGATGAAGTTTTTCAAGTTCAGACATAGTAACAGCACGATTCTCCCCAAGCTTTGATGCTATATAATTTTTAGTATCATAATCGATTCCAACTTTTTTGCCCAAAAAGAATCTAGAAATAACATCCAATATATTTTTTTGATTATCTTGATAACAAGCGAGTGATTCGCAAAAATTATTTTTTTCAAAGAAAGTTCTAAGTTTTGAACTCTTAGGCAAATTATCAGCAGTCACAATAACAAAAGAAGAAATAGGCTTAGCCAATAAATCTTCCATAACCTTATAAAATGATTCGCCAGCATCTTTAACTCTGATTAATTTTTTATCACCAAAGAAAGAGTCACAAACACAATCAGCAAAAAAATCAGCAGGATCATCTTCAACTTTTTTAGCTTCATAATCAACCAAACAAAATCCGCTTTCATCTTTATTAAAATGTTGAGTAACTCTATCATAGTAATCTAAGACTAAACCACGATCAGGACCATAGACAAGCAAGCCAGAAATTCCAGCAAAGTCATTTTCCAAAGCTAAATTAAAATCATTGTCCTTCATAGTTTTTAAAATACGCCATTATTCGAGTTGCAATTTGATCAGCAATCATATTTGCTCCACGAATAGCAGCTTGCTCTTCAGAAACAGTGGCAGAATACACATTGCTTAAAATATTATAAGAAGTAAAAGAATATTCTTTATCATCAAGTAAAACGGATCCATCAGAAACCTTAGTTAGTTTATATCCAACAGAAGTCACAACAGTTCCCCAAGTTGCAGTACCATCAGGTCTGATACCTCTTTTTTCATAAACAACTTTTGTATCATTAAAAGTCAAATTATATTCTGGTTTATCAGGCAACCCATAAGGGCTTAATTGATCACGCAATCTTTCTCTAGCAATAACTCCGGATTTTCCATCCATAGGAGCCACAGCAATTTCCTGAGTATATTTTATAATGTTTTCATTTTTCTTTCCAGTATAAACAGGAGTAAATCCGCATGCGGACAATACAAAAATAATTGCAAAACAAAGTAATTTCTTTAACATAGTGATTATTGTAAGGAATTAAAGCTAATTTACAAGTTTTTTTATTTCTTGAACAAAGTTAAAAACTTCTTTTTTATTAAGCTCGTATTTATCAACTAAATAGCCAACAATATCTTTGGATGTTTTCCCTTCAGCAAAAAGTTCAACTATCTCAGGTTCATAATCTTCCACAGATTTTTCATCTGCTTCATCATCATTTAAGGCTTTAATAAGTAAAACAAATTCACCTTTAACAGCGTCTTTATCGCTTAATTTTTCTAACACTTCTGATGCAGAACCAATAAGAACTTCTTCATATTTTTTAGTCAATTCACGGCAAACACAAATATCATTTTTAATTCCCATATCAACAAGAGTTTGTACAGTAAAAATGATTCGGTGTGGAGATTCAAAAAAGATTAAAGTGCATCCTATTTTCATATAATCAAGAAGAACTCTTTCCTTTTTTCCTTGTTTTGTAGGTAAAAATCCACCAAAAAAGAATTTATCAGTAGGAAATCCAGAAATGCTCAAAGAAGTAATAACAGAAGTCGCCCCAGGGCAAGCAGTAACATTAAAACCAAGTTCACGAATTTTTCTAACTAATTTAAAACCAGGGTCAGAAATCAAAGGAGTTCCAGAATCAGAAATAAGAGCAACATTTTTTCCAAAAGAAAGTTCTTTGATGATTAAATCTAATTTATAATCTTCATTATGTTCAAAAAAAGAAGTTAAATTATTTTTGATTCCATAGTGCTTTAAAAGTCTCCCACTAACGCGAGTATCTTCGCAAGCTATCAAATCTACCATTTTCAATATTTCCACAGCTCTAAAAGAAAAATCCCCCATATTTCCAATAGGAGTAGAAACTATATATAATTGCCCTAAATTTTCCATATTTTTTGTTGTCTTTTCTAATTTTAATCGATATATTAACCTTATGACAAAAAATTAGAAAAATAAAGGAAAAAAAGATGTTTAAAAGAATAGCAAGTTTAATCCTTGCGACATTAGTTCTAACAGGTTGTCCATCGACCAAAGCTCCAGAAACAAAAATAGCAACAACAGAACCAATAATATTCGAGCAACCTAAAACATTAGAAGACTATGAAACACCAGAAATTGTTGGTGTAATCAGAGAAAAAGTAACATTTGTAAATCGTGCAGAACCAGCAGTAACAATTCCAATAAAGAAAGATATAGTTCAAATAGCAATTCTTCTTCCACTAACAGGAAACGGAACAAAAATTGGTCAATCAATGAAGAAAGCATTTATGCTATCATTTGCAAATACTGACACAAAAAAGATTAAATATGAATTTTTTGACACTCAATCAACTCCAGAAGGTTCAGTTAATGCTTTAAGAAAGGCTGAACAATATTCAATAGACGTAATATTGGGTCCAGTATATGCACAAGATGTAAGAGCAATAAAAGATTTAACAACAACTCCAATAATCTCATTTTCAACAGACACATCGGTAATATCATCTAACACATTCTCTATGGGGTTATTACAGGAAGAAGAAGTAAGAAATTTAAAGAACTTCATGATTAATGACGGAGTAAAAAAAACAGTAGTAATGATTCCAAACAATCAAATGGGTCGAATTTTCGGAAAAGAAATAGACAACACAATGAATGTTTCAAAAATAATTTACTACACACAAGGAAATCTAACAAGTATAGACCAACAAGTAAGAACTCTTTCAGAATACGATTCTCGTAAAAAAGAACTTGATAAGATAAAGAGTGAAATAAAAAACAGCCAAGCAATCACAGCTGCTGAAAAGGAAAGAAGACTAAAGAAATATGAAAACATAGACACAATTGGTGAAACAGATTTCGATTCTATAATAATCATTGGAAATATAAACGATACAAAAGGTATAGTTTCATATTTAAGATATTATGAAGTTGATCCACGAAAAGTAAAATATTATGGAACATCAGTTTGGTCAAACAATAAGATTCTAACAGACGGTAATTTTTTAAATGCAAATTATGTAAGTTTATCTCAAAAAAGCAAGGCAGCATTTGAGCAATTATATCAATCAAAATTTGATTCTACACCAGAAGCATTATCACTATACGCCTATGATGCAGGAAAATTAGTTCAACATTTATCACGTGATGGATATTTCAATAAATCAGAATTAATAGCAGAAGGTGGCTATAATGGAATAAATGGAACATTCAGAATTCTATCAAACGGGAAAGCTCAATATTTAATGGATTTATACCAAATCAATGGTAGAGGCACATCAAGAATAAAGCAAAAAGGTAAGGATAATTTTAAATAATGTTAAAAGTAAAAGATCTTAGCGTTAAAGCACAAGATAAAAAAATAGTTAACAATATAAGCTTTGAAATTAAAGAAGGTGACATAGTTCATTTAATTGGCTCTAATGGGGCAGGTAAGTCAACATTATTAAGTGCTATTATGGGTTTAAGTCAATATACAGCATCAGGAAAAATCATATTTGATGGAAAAGATATAACAAATCTACCAATTGAGCAACGTGCCAATATGGGATTATATTTATCCTATCAAAATCCAGTTGAAATAGAAGGTCTTTCAGTTTCAACTTTTTTAAAGTATGCAATAAATAATTTAAAAAGGAACAGGGGACAAAAGGAATTAACAGCTCCGGAATATTTTGCAAAAGTTTATCCTATTTTGGAATATGTAGGACTCGACAAATCATTTTTATCAAGAAATTTAAATCATAACTTTTCAGGTGGTGAAAAAAAGAAATTTGAATTGCTTCAAATTTTATTATTTGAACCAACGTTTGTTATGTTAGATGAAATCGATTCTGGTGCAGATACGAAAACAAAAGAAATAATTTTGGAAACAATCAAAGATTTAAATAAAAAAGGGGTGACTTTTTTAATAGTCACCCACAACCCAAGTTGGGTTTCTGATTTAAAATTAACAAAGGAAATAAGTTTAATTTAACTCTATCCTTCCCCTTCTGAGAGTTTTTGGCCGAGCTCTCTTTTCCCATTTAGGAGATCCAATAGGAACATAATTAATATTTATATTCAATTGAATCCAACTGTAAGGAACATCTACTTTACTTTTGTTCATGATCTTACTTTTTTTTCTTTTTACTTTTTCTCCCATCCAACGCAGTGTATGTATTGCGTGAAGAGGGGTTAACATATATATCACCATAAAGGCGATCATTTACAGCACCAAATTGGTGTCCAGATCCATCCCAACCAACTTGATCAAGAAGTTGAGCACTTTCGATATAGCTTTTTGCTGTTAACATAGTCTTTTAATTTTTAAGTTTATATTTTTTAAGTTTTGTATAAATAATTCTACATCTTAAAATTAACATTTCAAGTTGTAAATGACCAACAAATTCGCGTAAATTATTCTTCTACGTTTCCATCTTTTGAAAGCAGTATAGAAATACTTCTTGTACTTTCAAATTCAGATAAGAACAGATTCAAACTCACCATTAAAGGAACAGATAAAAACATTCCAGTCAATCCCCAAATTTCTCCCCAAATCACCAATGATAATAAAAGAACAACAGGTGAGAGGTTAAGTGAATTTCCCATTAATTTAGGTTCAAGAATATTTCCAATAATAACTTGGGCAGCTCCAATTCCAACTAATAAGATTATAATAGGATGAAGTGATTCGTATTGGGTAAGTGAATATAAAACAGGAAGGGCAGTAGCTATAATAGAACCAATAGTAGGAATATATCCAAGCAAGAAAATAAGCACAGCAAAGAAAACAGCAAAATGCAATCCAACAGCAACCATAGTAACATAAGAAACAAGAGCAATAGATCCAGCAACTAAAGTTTTAAGCAAGAAGTATTTTTTAATCTTATTATCTAAAGACCTAACCATTTTTTGAGCTTTGCTTTGATTTTTTTTATCTTTAAATAATTTAGCTAATTTTTCATTAAAGCTATTTTGTTCTAAGATTAAGAATATGGCATAAACAAAAATCATAAATACAACAGAAACAGTGGAAGTAATATTAAGAGCAATATTTTTAACAACAGCTTCAATATTAATGTATTGTTTAACCAAACTAAAATCGATAGTATGTTCAATATTTAATTTATGTAAAACCATTTCTCCAAGCCCAATAAGTTTATTAGATATATTAGGCATTTCTTTTAAAATATCGCCCATATTAGAACTAAGTCCCCAGAATATAAAGAATAACAATGCAAACACACTGGTGATACCAAGTGCAGTAAGTAAAATTCTAACGAACACATTCATAAATTTCTTAGGCCAAAACAAAGTATAAAAAGAAGATATAGAGTGAGATAAATACCAAACCAAAACTGCAATAGTAAAAGGAACTAAAATATCTTTACCTATATAAAGAATATAAAAGAACAAAACAAATGAAACGAATGTGTAAAAAATTCCTTGTGATTTAGACATAAACTCTCTCCTTTCTTAATAATCTTATTATCTCATTTTTTTAAAAGTTAATCAATTAAAAAAATATGCGACTATTTTTCTTTTAATTTATTTTTATATTCCAACTTCAAGTCAGTTGCTTTTAAATATTCAGGAGACTCTTTATCTAATGTTTTCATAGCTTTTGTAAGGGCTATATCAGTATTTTCCATATCTCCAATTCTGAAATAATATTCAGCTAAATAATAATTAGAAACAGGTTTATTATCTTTTTTCCCATAACAGATAGAAAGTTGTTTATAAGCATTTCCAATACTTTTATCTTTATAAACAGCAATTTTTAAATTAGAAATAGCCTCATCATATTTTTTCAATTCAGTTTGAACTCGAGCCAAATCAGTAAGAATCAAAGGTGAATTTGTAATATCATAAGCTTTTTGATAATATTTTTCAGCATCATTAAATTTATTTTGGAAGAAGTAAATTTCTCCTAAAAGTTCGAAAATATAAGGATCATTTTTTTTAGTTTCCAAAAGTGAATTAGCCAATTTAACAGCCTCATCAAGTTTAGAATATTTCATCAAGTTAACAATCTTTCCATATTTCCAATTCCATGAATCAATTTTCAATTTGTTATATTCATATTCAGATAAAATATATCCTTGCAGTTTATATCTAATTCTAAAAAAATTATCATTTTTAGAAGCGGGGTATTTCTTTTGTTGAGCAATTTTAACATTCAAATGTTTAATACGTTCATCAATCATAGGGTGACTTAGCAAATATGGTGACATATCAGGCATAAGCATTTGATCTTTTTTCAACTTATCCATAAATGTCAAAAGTCCAGTAGAAGGCATATTAAGTTTATTAAGTAAGGTAATGGCGCTTTCATCAGCCATTTCTTCTTCGCCTCTTGAGTAAGCCATCAAATTTCTAATAGCAATATCTTGAGACCCAACCAAAAGTGTAGTTCCAACTTCAGCCATTCCATCATTTTTTGACATAGCAAGAGCTGCAGCTCCCAAAGCCATACCAATCATAGCTTGATAAGAAGCATATTTAACTTGTTTTCTTAATCGACTTAAATGAGCCCCCATCATATGCCCAGTTTCATGAGCAATAACGCCTTTAAGTTCATCTTCATTTTCAGCCCTTAAAATCAAACCAGTATAAAGATAAAGGGATTGTCCATTAGCAACAAAAGCATTAACTTGTCTATCCATTAACAAAGTAATACTAGTTTGTTTTTCAATTAATCCAGCTGCTTTAAAAATAGGTTGGGTAATAGACTGTAAATATTTTTCAGTTTCAGCGTCACGAATAAATACTTGAGCCTTTGCGGAAAAAGAGAAAAAAAGCAACGAGATTCCTAAAAGAACATAAAGTTTTTTAAAAAATCCAGTTGCTTTTTTCATAACTTACTTTTTATTGTTGTTATTGTTATTATTCTTATTTTTATTGTTATTATGGTAATATCTTCTCTTTTTATTATTGTTGTTATTACCATTATTATTATATTTTTTATTTTCTACCATTGCTGGCTTTTTTTCTTCTTCTTTTTTGCTTTTTCCAAATATTTTCCCCAAAAATGAGCTTTCAGCTTTTTCTTTAGATTTAGTAACAGGCAAAGCAGGTCTAATTTTGCTATTAGTTTCTTTAATAAGATTTTTGTGTTCTATTTCATGAGCACTTTCATCATTAAAAGAGTTAACAGCATTTTTTTCTCTAAAATATTTTCCAAGATCAGCATTTTTTTCCATTCTTTCAATAGTTCTATCAGCAAAAGATAGAATATTATTTGATCCAGCAATAATGATACTTGTTTGGTAATTTTGTTCCAATTGAGAAATATCTTCTCTTTTTTGGTTCAAAAGATATAAAGCAACATCATTAGGTACAGTTAAGAACAATCTTTCAGAATGTTTCTTTAAGATTTCTTCTTCCAAATTTCTAATAGTCAAAACTGCAGCTGTTTGAACAGAAGGCACAATACCAGACCCCTTACAATGAGGACATTGCAAGTAAGAAGCTTCAATAAATGAAGAACGAAGTCTTTGACGTGATAATTCCATAAGTCCAAAGTGAGAAATTTTTCTAAAAGCAATCTTAGCTCTATCAGCTTTCAAGCATTCTTTCATTCTGTTTTCAACAGTATGATTATTTTTTTCTTCTTCCATATCAATAAAGTCAATAACAATAATACCTGCCAAGTCACGAAGACGTAATTGACGGCAAATCATTTCAGCAGCTTCTAAATTAGTTTTCAAAGCAGTTTCTTCGACAGTTTTTTCTTTAGTAGAACGTCCACTATTAACGTCAATAGCAACCAAAGCTTCAGTTTGATTTAAAACGATACTTCCGCCACTTTTCAAGTAAACAACAGGGTCATGAATAGTAGATAATCTTTTTTCAATATTATATTTGATAAATATAGGTGTCTTTTCATCGAAAAGCTTAATATGTTTAGCAACTTTTCCAGTAATTTCTTTATAAAAAGTTTTTGCAGTATTAAAAGCATCGTCGCCTTGAATGATAATTTCTTCAATATCTTTTCCAGCCATATCACGAATAACTCTTTTAATAAGATCGCCTTCTTCCCAAATAAGAGCAGGGGCTTCTTTCTCCATAGTTTTTTCAACTATTTTGCTCCAAAGTTTTAAAAGGTATTCGTAATCAGCAGCAATAGAAGCCTTAGTTTCATCAAGTCCAGCTGTACGAGTAATAACAGTCATACCTTCTTTAATATCTAACGATTTAAGAATTTCTCTAATTCTCTTACGATCTTCATAGTTAAAAATCTTTCTTGAAATTCCATAAGATGATTTACGATTCGAATTAGGCATTAAAACATTGTATTTTCCAGCCAAAGAAATATATGTAGTTAAACTTGCACCTTTATTACCTCGTTCTTCTTTAACAACTTGAACGAGTAAAACTTGTCTAGGTTTAATAACTTCTTGAATTTTATATTTCTTGATTAAATTCTTCCAAGAAACATCAACTTCAGTTCCTTCATCATCTTCTGATAAATTTTTGATTTCATTATCTGCATTAAGTTTATCTTCATCTTCCTCTTCTGCTTGTTTTTTTTGCAAAGCAGTTTCTAAAAGTTTAGATTTATCTTCAGCGGGAATTTGGAAATAACTAGGGTGAATTTCGCTAAATTGCAAAAATCCATTTTTATTATTACCATAATCAACGAATGCAGCTTGAATAGAAGGTTCAATTCTCATAACCTTCGCAAGGTAAATATTACCTTTATTTTGCTTTTTTGTAGTAGTTTCAACATCGAAGTCTTCAATCACGTTGTTGTCGGCAAGGACAACTGCTCTGATATCTTCGGGATGAACTGCATCGATTAAAATTTTTTTTGTCATAAATTACACTCCTTAGGTAAATTTCTTTAAAAATTATTTTGTTGTTGCCTGCGCCACATAAACTAAATTGTAATAAAGGGCTATCAGGCAAGATATTTTGTTGTTTTTTAAACCATGTTGAGAAAAAGAAAAATACTTGTAAAACGCTAATTTTTACAAGGAAAAGAAATAATTTAATATAATTCAAAAGTTTTTCTTTCATATTGGTCTTAATTGTTTTTTTCATATCTATATAAATAAGAGCATAATTGTAAATAAAATACAATCTTTTTTTCTTTTTTTATGAAAATCTATGTTGTATACTAAATAAGTCTAAAGACAAAAAGAGGAAATACGGATGATGATTTTATCAATAATTATGCTCATAATTGTGCTATTTACATTATATGCGCTGCTATCCGCAACACACGACTCCAAAAGTTTAACAAACAAATCATATTGTATAGGTGGTGGAATGTTTATATTTTCCATTCTATCGATATTTCCAGAAAGTTTTGTAATTTGGGGTGCTTTTTTATTTTTAGCAGCATACTTTAACTTTTTTAATTTAAATCAAAGAAAAGCAAGAATGTTAGTTGCCATATCACTAACATTGATATTATCAGTAAGTTCCACAAAATTATTATTATTTTTAATACTTCCAGAATTATTTGATTTAGGAATGTATATATACAAAAAATATTTCACAAAGAATAAAGCGGAGTTAGTTTTCCCTAATTTAAAAACAGAAGACCAAATAAACGCTTATAACGGATTAAATATATGTATGTTTTTCTTTTCATTATCAGTAATGAATGAACAGCTTATATTCCCAGTTTTTATAATATGCCTCTTGTTAAATTTATATTTTTATAAACGTATACAAGATATCAGAAATAAAAAGTCAACTAAAAATACAAAATAAAAGGAAGTAAAAATGAAAAAAGCATTAGTAGTAATTATCTTAATCGTAGCAGTAGCAATTGCATGGACATATTTCTCAAAGAAATCAACTCCAGCAGTATACGAAGAAGAAATTATTCAAGTTGAAGCTCCTGTAACTCCTGATCAAGCTCCAGTAGCTCCAGAAGCAGCAGCGCAATAAGCTAAATAAATGAAAGCGGCTAATTAATGGCCGCTTTCTAATTTTACATTTCTGAAATATCTTTCAGAAGTTTTAATGTTTCATCGCTTTCATCAGCCATTGCGACAAGTTCTTGTCCAAGTATAGTAATTTCATTAACCAATTTTTCTTGAACTTCTTTTTCAAAACCAAAATTTTTAGCATAAAACTTTGCTACATCCCAAAGACATAGTCTTTTGCAGAAAGAAAAAAAGATAAATTCCTCTGCAAGAGAAAACTTTTTCAAAATTTCCTCTAATTTAGGAAACAGTTCATTTTGAGTTTTGGCTTCATTATAAGCCTTTCCGATTTTCTAATAAGTTATCTTTCATATGATTATTTATTTAATATTTAAAAACGTTTTTAAGTATTAACAATCAAAAAGTTATATCAATAAGAAGGAATTCCTAGAAAATAAAAAGCCCTTTTTCAAGGGCTTAATTTTAATTTACAGTAGGTTTCATATTTTCATCATGCTTTATATTAAGATACCTATCCTCAGCTTCTTTATCCCATTTCAAAGGAATAAGTGGTGTAGCCAAAGCAATTTCAAACACTTCATCAGCAGTTTCTACTGGTTTAATTTCCAAAGCATTTTTAATATTATCAGGCACTTCTTCTAAGTCTTTAACATTTTTAGCTGGTATAAGAACAGTTTTAATCCCAGCTCGTTTAGCAGCCAAGAGTTTTTGTTTCAATCCGCCAATCGCCAATGCTTTACCTTGAAGATTAATTTCTCCAGTCATAGCCACATCAGATTTCACAGGAATTCCAGTAAGCAATGAAACTATAACGGTAGCAAAAGCAAGTCCAGCGCTTGGTCCGTCTTTAGGTGTAGCTCCTTCAGGTGCGTGAATATGAATATCATATTTATCGAACATCTGAGGGTGAATTCCAAAAGATATAGCACGTGATTTAATGAAAGACTTAGCTGTTTGAATAGATTCTTTCATAACATCACCTAAAGAACCAGTAAGAGTAAGATTTCCTTTTCCATACATATAAACAGCTTCCAAAGGTAAGAGTTCCCCACCAACTTCCGTCCAAGCAAGTCCATTAACAACCCCGACTTGATTTTTATTAGCTTTATCTTCATGAGAATATTGAGGAATTCCTGCAAACTCTTTTAAGTTTTCGCGAGTAATTTTTATATTCTTTAATCCTTTATCTTCGATTTCCATAATAGACTTTCTAACAACTTTAGAAATAGCTCTATCTAAATTTCTAACCCCAGCTTCTTGAGTATAATATCTGATTAAGTCAAGTATAGCATTATCATCAAATACTATTTCGCTATGTCCAACTCCATTAGCTTCAAATATTTTATTTATCAAATGGTTCTTGGCAATTTGTAATTTTTCATCTTCTGTATACCCTTCGATATTAATAATTTCCATACGATCGCGAAGAGGGCGAGGAATATTAAGGGAATTAGCAGTAGTAATAAACATCACATCAGACAAATCATAGTCTAATTCGATATAGTGATCATTAAACGCTTTATTTTGCGCTGGGTCTAATATTTCCAAAAGTACAGCAGTAGGATCTCCATGCCAATCTCTGGTCATTTTATCGATTTCGTCCAACATGATTAAAGGATTATTAGTTCCTACTTTTTTAAGAGTTGCCATAATACGTCCAGGTTGTGATCCGATATAAGTTCTTCTATGACCTCTAAGTGTAGATTCATCGCTAACCCCACCAAGTGATATACGGTCAAATTTTCTACCCATAGCACGAGCAATAGATTGTCCTAAAGAAGTTTTACCAACCCCTGGAGGTCCAAACAAACAAAGTATAGTAGGTGCAGTTTTTTTAGTTCTTTTTTGCACTATTAAATTTTGTATAATTCTTTCTTTAACTTTTTCCAATCCATAATGATCTTCATCAAGTATTTTTTTAGCCTCAGAAATATCGTGAGAAAGTTTACTTTTTCTTCCCCAAGGTAAATCAAACACCCAGTCTAAGTAATTGCGAATAACAGTAGTTTCCGCAGACATAGGTGGCATTTTTTTCAATTTAGCAATTTCAGCCTTAACTTTAACTTCAGCTTCCTTAGAAAGTTTAACAGTTTTTAATTTTTCTTCATAAACGTCATATTCGTTATCATCGCCTAATTCTTTAGAAATAGCTTTCATTTTTTCATTAAGGTAAAAGTCTTTTTGATTTTTATCTAATTGGAATTTAATTCTGTTTTGAATTTTTTGGTCCAATTTGAAAGTAGCAATTTGTTGTTCAACAATTTGTATAAATCTGCTTAGTCGTTGAGCAGTAATAGGCAATTCTAATATTTCTTGTTGAGTTTTGATATCAATATCTACGTAGTTTAATACATTATCAATAACCACACCTAATTCAAGGTTCTTACGTAAGTTTTCGATTATGTCATTAGGTACTTTCTTAGAAATCTTAGTATAGTACAAGAATGAGTCCCCAAGAGTTTCCACTAAATTTTTAATTTCAGGTGAATTTTTAATATCATCTATATTTTCAATAACCTCAACTGATGCGGTCATAACAGAGTTTTCAAAGGCAACATCAGAGATTTTAACAGAACTTTTTGCTTCAACTAATATTTTAACTGTTCCATCAGGAAGATTAAGAAATTGAAGTACGTTACAAAGTACTCCTACCTTATAAATGTCTTTATCAGTAATTTCATCTTTCATTTGAGCAGTCTTTTGAGTAGCAAGACAAACAGACTTATGTTCATCAAGTGAAGCTTGTAAAGCTTTAATAGAAGAGTCTCTACCAATAAACAAAGGCAAAATCATGCCTGGGTAAATAACAACATCTCTAAGCGGTAGCACTGCAAATTTTTTATCTATCATTTCAATCCTTGGATCTTTTTTACTTCCAGTTCTAATTTAGTACAAAAAGCAAAAAAATCAAGCATTAAAGTCAACTTTCTGTTTCCAAAAAGCCTAATTAGGCTTGACAAATTACGAGTTTATTGTAAGCTATTGTTAAATCTAAAAAATCAAACATATGGATAAAAAAATCTTACTAGAATACTTAGAAATTTCTAGGTATCCTTTAATAAAAATGCAATCAAAAAAGATACCGTGCCACCACATTTACAGGTTTTTCATAGAAAAGGAGCCTAAAACTCCAGAGACCAGAGAAATTTTCCATATATTAACGGGCTACAGGTATGACAACCTGCCGGGAAAAGTAAGGAAGAAATATCTTATGCTTGCCCATAACGGGTTAAACCGTAAAATTAGTTGTTGGCAACGTTGGCCTGATGAATTGCATGAAGGTCAAATATGGTATTCAGAGGTTTGCTCAATCCTTTTTATTGAAGCTGAAATAGAAGCCGAAAAGAAAATGAATCAAAGAAGAGAAAGAGCAAGAAACCATATAACACCAAATATGGCAGTGGCTCGGTTTGAACTCAACTTCCCATTTGCGGATCATGGGGATAACAGTCCTGGGTTATTCAGTCGGACATACGATTGGGCTCCTGGTCCTTGTTAAAATGGACTTATGCGACAAATGTAAAACGGAAGAATACTTCCGTTTTTTTAATCATTGACAATGTGGTTAAGGTGTATAGACTGAATTTAAACTTAAAAATAAATATATGGATAAACCATTACGAATAACAAAAGAGTCAGCTTGGTTTCATGAAACGGAATTAAAAATGTTTCTAAAGGGTGTTCCAAAAAACAAAAAAGACTGTGAACGTTTTTCTGAAATATTTGAAATCATGACAGGTCAGGATTTTTTCCTTCTACCTGAAAAAAGAGCAGATGAGCTTTATGAATTGTGTTGCAATTATATATCAATGAAAAATGGTTATTTTCGCCAGCAACATGTTCCAAAAGCCAGAGGTGGTGTAAATTATTCTATTCCTCCAATTCTTATATTTGAATATGAAAGAGCAAACACATCTTGGAACAAATCTTTCCAAGAAAGGGAAGAGTTGGTTTACAATTTTTTCAACACAAAGAAAAAGATTCAAGGAAGTCATTATGCTTCAAAGGAAATAGACCAATTTGTACAATTCAAAGAAACGGGAGAATAAATCTTCCGTTTTCTTTTTTTCTAATTGACAATTCACCCTATATAATTAGAGTGAAGCTTACAAACCTAAAAATTATAGTTATGAGTAAAGTAACCTATAAAATCGGCAAGCCTTCAAAGCATTTCAGTCCCAGACAATTATTGGGGTTTTTCTACAAAAAGTTTGAAAATGAGCCTTCTATTACAGAGGCAATTCAAATTTTGACTGGTGCGACTTCAGAAGAATTAGCAGCAAATTTTAAATTGTTACACAAAGATTGTGGCAATAAGCTAAAAAGCCTGTACTCTGACTTGGAAAAAACCTGTACCTTTAAAAAAGGCATGAGGTTAATTGATATCGACCAAGATGAGAGTTATCTCATAATGCCCTTACAGCTTGATTGGGCGCTGGGTAGGCTGAGATCTATGGCTCACAATGGTGTTCCTGACATGTACAATGCGGAATTATCATTAATTTGTGAGCAAATAGCTGAAATTTATTCTCAAGTATCTTTATCTGAAACAATGAATGATTTAAGAAAGTTTGATTTGTTCAGTAAAGGTGAGGAGGTGTACTTAAATCAGCTTGAAGAAGCAATATACGGGGAGTAATCCCCGTTTTTATTTTATAAAAGCTTGACAAATAAAGAAAAATATCCTATAATACACTCATGTTTTATTAAAAATTAAATAAAATGAGTATAAGCAGTGAAGTCCGAAATTATTCGGGTCAGGAGTTAAAACTCCTTTGGGAAGATATCCTACAAGAAGAACAAATAGCCTTTTTGGAAGACATGGTAGAGTTTCTAACAGATCATCCAACAACTTCAGATGAAAATGAAGAAAAAGCTATGGACACTTTTTGCAGAATGATAGGTTTCTGTCAAGGTTATCTAAACTTCAAATTTGGGGCAATAAACCCCGAGCTCCTTTACTCATTAACACACAAGGAGGTAGGAAAAGTTTACTTTTCTCAACCTCAAGAATTGTGCGGGAATTGACCCGCACATTTTTTATTGACAATTATAATCAAGTTGTTAATATCAAAACTCTATAAATAATCAAATAAACAAATATGAACACACAACAAAAGAAGGCTTCCAAGCCAAAAGAAGATGGAAATTGGTGCACTGTTGGTGCTTGCAGTTTTTTTGTTCCAAAAGGACAAAAGATAATCCCTCCAACTAAAGAGGAAATAATGGCTAAAGCTGATCAACGAAAACAATGGGGGTATTAACCCCCTTTTTTATTTTGACAATTTCAAAAAATCAGATAGACTAATAAAAATTCAAAAATAAACTTAAAAATCCAATATATGAAAACATTTTGCATTAGCTCAAAGGGAAAGTTCTTTGACCTTAAAGACGTTCTTGATTTTTTAGAACGCCACAACATGGTTAATTTTCACGTTCTTGATGGCAAGGATAGTGAAATCTTTAAGATTATGACAGGTCATAGTGTTAAAGTTATAGACAAAGATGAAGAAAAAAAGTTTTTTTCTTGCTGTTGCCAATATCTTTCAATTTCCATCAAGCAGGATGAAAAGCAAGTCTTGGTACGACCAATTCAATTAATCCGGTGGGATTACTTTGTTGCAAAGTTTCCGTCATTGGGAACAACTTATCAAGAAGAGGTAGTTGAAAAAATTTTACCGTATTTAAACAGTTCACAGGGGTTTTAAAACTCCTGTTTTTTTATTATAAATTTTTTCTATAAATAAGGGCGTCTTCAATAGGATTAGTATAATAATCCTTTCTGACATTGATTTGGCTCATGCCAAACTTTTCATAAAATTTAATAGCAGGAGTATTAGAAACTCTAACTTCCAAAAAAACATAATGAGGTGTTGAAAGTGTTTCAAAAAGATAGCTCAAAAGCTCGCTAGCAATTCCAGTTTGTCGCACATTTTCATCTACAGTTAAAGAAATAATTTCTGTTTCATTAAAAACAGTTTTAAAAATCAAAAATCCAAGAAGTTTTTCATCTTTAACATAGATAAATGCTTTAGCGCCATATTCAAACAGTTCCATCATTTGTTCACGTGACCAAGGGTGAAAAGTTTTATTATATAGATTTAATATAGAATCAATATCACTTTTTTCAGCTAAAAAAATATGTTTATTTTTCTGCATAATGACCTTTTATATAAATAGGATTAAGAGGATATTTTTCAGGACTTTCAAAACATTTATCAATTTTTTTCATCAAGAAATCATCATCGCTATATTCATTTTTATAAATCTTTTTTTCATTTTTAATAATGTTAGAAACTTTCTCATTATCAACAGGTTTTTCATAGACCTTATTGCCAACTTTTAAGTAAACAGTTTCGTTATCACAATTTAAAACAACTGCTCCATCATCAGGATACTTATCAAAAGAAGAAATTCCAATAGTATCAACTTTTAAACCGAATTGTAATCCTTTAATAAAAGCAATAGCAATTCTAATTCCAGTAAAAGAACCAGGTCCAACAATTGCAACTAAATTAGTGATTTCATTTTTATCGATTGAAGCTTCGTTTAAAAGGTCGGTAAGTGATACAAAAAGTTTCTCATTAATAGCATTATTTTCAGTAACAAAAACAGACTTTAATTTATGCATATTTTTCTTTTCATCTTTTTGATATAAACAAAGACGAACAGGGCTATAACATGCATCAATAATTAAAATATTTTCCATAACCTTAAATATAAGACATTAAGAATAAAAATCAAATAAAATTTTATCCAAGTTTATCCCAATCAATAATGCTTAATATATTAGTAATATGATTTTTTCTATCATTTCTATAATCTATATAATAGGCATGTTCCCAAACATCCACTACCATTAAAGGCTTATAGTCACCAAGAATCCAGCAAGGCACTGCATTTGATGTAGAAACAATTTTAAGTTTTCCGTCCTTATCTTCGCAAAGCCAAACCCAGCCGCTACCAAAAGTGCCAACACCAGTATTAATAAATTCTTCTGCAAATTTTTCATATGAGCCAAAATTTTCATTAATTCTTTTTAAGAATTTGTCAGACATTTTTGAATCTTTTTTCAAACCATCAAAATAGAACTCGTGATTATAAACTTGCCCAGCATTATTAAACACAGGATTATTCTTATTATAGCTCTTTTTAACGATATCAGTTAAAGATAAATTTTCGAACTCATTACCCTTAATTAAATCATTTAATTTATTAACATAAGCACTATAGTGTTTATCATGATGAAACTCAAAAGTTTCCTTTGAAATAATTCCATCAAAAATAATATAATCAAACCCTAATTTTTTTACCTCAAACATTTTTGCCTCCTTTGAATTTACATTTAATATAGTACATAAAAACAAAAATTAAAATAAGAAAAAAACCATATGGGATAAGATTCAAATTTATTCTTGCAAAAAAATGCCCTGTATGCTATAAAAAACTCAGAGGAGAATTTATGACAACATTATTTATGTTCCCTGGACAAGGATCTCAAAAGATCGGTATGGGAAAAGATTTATATGAAAATTTTAAATCTGCAAAAGAAGTTTTTGACACAGTAGATGATTCACTAAATTTCAAATTATCAAAGTTAATGTTCGAAGGTGATATAGCTGAATTAACATTAACACAAAACGTGCAACCCGCTCTCATGGCGCATTCTGTTGCAACAATAGCAGTCCTCGAAGAAAAATTTGGTGAGCCACTAACTGATTATGTAGTTGGTCATTCTCTCGGAGAATTTTCTGCATTATGTGCAGCAAAATCTATCAGCTTAAAAGACACAGCGCGCATATTACAAAAAAGAGGATTATATATGTCAACATCTGCCAAAGATGGTGGTGTTATGGCGATTCTCGGATTAACAGTTGATCAAGTAAAAGAAGTTTGCAAAGAAGCATCAAAAATAGGTGGTGTATGTGAACTAGCAAATGATAATTGTGATGGTCAAGTTGTAATAAGTGGAAACAAAAAAAATTTAGAAGCCGCAGAAGGTATAGCAAAATCTATGGGTGCAAAAAGAGCACTAATGTTACCAGTATCAGTAGCAGTGCATTCATCATTAATGAAACCTGCACAAGAAGAATTAACAGAATTCATGAAAGACATAAAATTTGCAAAACCAATTTACAAATTCATATCAAACAATACAAATGAATTTGAAACAGATGGTGAAAAAATCAAATCATTATTATTAAAGCAAATAACAGCATCAGTTCGTTTCCGTGAAAATGGAATGACACTTGCGAAATCAGGTGTAAAACAAGCATACGAAATTGGATGTGGAGAAGTATTATGTGGACTCTTAAAAAGAATAGCTCCAGATATCCCATCTCAAAATATAGGTACATACGAAAACATAAATAATTACAAAAAGGCATAAAACATGAAAAAATTATTCTTAGTAGCATTATTATCAATTTTATCAACAGGATTTGCACAAGCCAAAATATGTCCAGCAGGTCAATATTCAGATGGTCTATTTAACGCTTTTTGTGATCCTTGCCCAATTGGAACTTATTCTGAGAGAGGATCAAAAAGTCCAAATGATTGTAAACCTTGTGGACCAGGAAAAATTCCAGCACCTGACAAGGGTGGATGTCAAGTATGTCCAGAAGGAACATATCAACCAGCAGAAAAGGGAACAAAATGTATAGATTGTCCATCAGGTAAAATATCAAGTGTTGGTGCTTCATCTTGTTCATTAAGCATATTAAATGCTAAAGTTTTTGCAGCTGTTTCTACAATGTCAAATTCAGTAAATTTAGCAAAATGTTCAGCAGGAACATATGGTGATGGTGGAAGAACTCCATGTTCTCCATGTCCATCAGGGTCATTTTCAGAAGATGGAGCAAGTGTCTGTGTAGACTGTCAAACATCATACCCAGGATTTACATCATCAGGCGGTGGTAATGCTTCATCATGTAATATAAAATTGTATTGCCAAGGAAGTTCAGAATATTCAATTCCACAAAACGCTACATCTATGACAGAAATATTAGCAGGAAGATGTTTTGCAAAAATCCCAACAGCATGTGTGCAAGGTTACAAAATACAAGGAACAGGTCAATATACAGAATGTGTATCTACAGCAGCAACAAGTTGTGAAGCAGGAAGAATTTTAGTAAATGGGTCATGTCAAGAATGTCAAGGTGGAACATATTCTGCAGGTGGAACAGTTTCAGTATGTTCAGAATGTCCAGATGGTTCTTACTCAACACCAAGAGCTGCAAAATGTGAAGCTTGTCCAGCAGGATATATTTCAGATGGTACAAAAACAGGATGTATAAAACCTACATGTGGCCAAGGTCAAAAATTAGTAGGAACAAAATGTGAAAATTGCCCAGATGGATATTCATCGGATGGTACAACATGTTATCCAACAAAATGTGCAGTAGGTCAAAAATTAACAGGAACAGGTATATCAGCAAAATGTGAAACATGTCCAGATGGTCAAACATCAGATGGAAAAACGTGTTATGCAAAAAATTGTTCAGTTGGTGAAAAGTTAACAGGTGCAGGTTCAAATACAAAATGTGAAAAATGTGCTGCTAATCAAACATCAGATGGAAAAACATGTTATCCAACAAAATGTAATGTAGGACAAAAATTAACAGGTAAAGATACTGCGTCAAAATGTGAAGCATGTAAGAAAGATGAATCATCAGACGGAGTAACATGTTATCCAACAAAATGTGATAATAAAGATTATGAATTAGTTAATGCAGGAACAATAAATGCAAAATGTGAAAAGAAAACATGTGGAGCAGGTCAAGTATTATCAGGTGGAAAATGTGTGTGTTCAGGTGGAAAAAAATCTAATCCAAACAGCAAAGATGATAAATGTTTTACAGAAAAAATACCATACAATGCAAGTAATACAAAAGTTGTAAAAGATTGGGATTATATTGAAGCAGGTGATGTTTTATATAAAGTTCCAAAATCATGTCAACAAAACAATGTTTTATGCCAACAGATAAATGGAGAATGGCAAGCAGTTACTTTATATTCACCAAACGAACACAGTAAATGTGATTCATCATGTAATAAAACTACTGCTACAGCTACAATTTCAGCTCCATCTACAGTACAATCAACAGGCATGAGCACATCAAAAGGAATGTCAGGTAAAGTATCACCTGGTGCAGCAGCAACAGCAAAACCAGTAACATCAACAAGAGGTGGGACTGTAACACCAGTTAAAACTACAACTACACCAACAAAATCTATACCAAATAGAAAATAAGGATTAAATCAAAGAGGATAAAAAAATGAAGAAAATAATAATAGGAATAACAACACTACTTTTAACAACTAACTCATTTGCATTATTAGCTCAGCCACAAGTTGAAGCATTAGGTGCAGAAGACTCCGGTGTTAGAGTAAGGACAAGTTCTTCAACAATTTCTTCTTCAAGAACAAGTGGTTCATCATATTCATCATCCGCTCCAACTTTAATAGACGATGATGAAACAACAACAAGATCAAGCACAAGAGCAGCAGCATCGTCAACAGCATCAAGAGTAGCAGCAGCAACAAAATGTAAAGCAGGAACATATGGAACAAATGGTGAAGAGCCATGTACAACATGTTCAGTAGGTTCATTTTCTGATGAAGGTTCAACATCTTGTTCATCATGTTCATTTTACTATCCAGGTTATACAGCAACATTATCAGGTAATTCATCAGTATGTAATGTAAAAGTATTTTGTGATGGTCATACTGCTGGTTCAATTCCAACAAACTCAAGTGCAGCAACAGAAATTTTAGACAGTAATTACAGATGTTTCAGAAGAATACCAACAACATGTAATTATGGTTATACTCTTGAAAATTCAGCAACAGTAAATGCTACTTGTAAAAAATTTGAATGCCCAGCAGGTCAAACAGCACAAGGCACCACTTGTGTTAAATCATATTGTGTAGGAAATTCTACAGCAATGCCGGTGAATGCATCAGCTTCATCAGAAATTTTAGTAACAGATTGTTATTTAACAATTCCAACAGGATGTAAAACAGGTTTTACATTACAAAATGGTGGAACAAAAGAAGCATACTGCAAACAAGATAAAGTAACATGCCAAGCAGGTGAAATTACAGTAGGAAATGTATGTCAAAAATGTGGACCAGGAACAGCTCCTGATCAAAGTGGTACAACATGTCCAGCATGTACTGAAGGAACATATTCAGCTGGTGGAGTTGCACAATGTACAGTATGTCCAACAGGAACAACATCAGCCAAAGGTGCAACATCATTAACATCATGTTATCCAACAACATGTCAAGTAGGACAATATCTAACAGGTTCAGGCACAACAACAAAATGTGTAACATGTCCAGATGGTCAAACATCAGATGGTAAAAAATGTTATCCAAAAACATGTCCAGCGGGTCAAAAACTAACAGGCACAGGCACAGCTGCAAAGTGTGAAGCATGTCCAGCAAACTACACATCAGATGGAAAAACATGTTATATATCAAAATGTGAAAATAATGATTATGAATTAGTTAACGCAGGTACAGTAAATGCAAAGTGTGAAAAGAAAGGATGTCCATCAGGTCAAGTATTATCAGGTGGAAAATGTGTATGTGCAAGTGGAAAGAAAACAAATCCAAACAGTAAAGACCAAGATCAATGTTTCACAGAAAAAATTCCATATAATGCAAGTAACCAATCAATTGTAACATCTTGGGATTATATTGAAGCAGGTGATATTTTATACAAAGTACCAAAATCATGTAAAACAGGAAATATCCTTTGCCAACAATCAGGTGGTGAATGGAAAGAAGCTAAGATTTATACTCCAAATGAACATAGTAAATGTGATACATCATGTAACAAGACAACAGCAACAGCTACAATATCAGCTCCAGCTACAAGTTCAGCAGCAACAATGGGTGTATCAAGAGGATTATCAGGAAAGAATGCTCCAGCAGCAAGTTCATCAGCTAAAGTAGCAGCTCCAACAAGAGGTGGAACAACAACATCTCCAGCTAAAGCTCCTGTAAAAGCAATACCAAACAGAAGATAAAAAAAGGAATAGAGATCATGAAAAAATATTTAATAGCAGTAATAGCACTTTTAATAAGCACTCAATCATATGGTGCTTTAATCGGAGGTTGTGCATCCGGAAAATATAAAACAGGAACAAGATGTATTTCATGTTCAGCAGGAACTTGGGCTGGAGGAAATTCAAAATCATGTACACAATGTACGCCAGGATATTATTCAGGATCTGGAGCAAGTTCTTGTACAGCTTGTCCAACTGGAACATATGCTCCAAACAGTGGAACCCCAGATGCTTGTGTAAAATGTCCAACAGGATCTTATGCATCAGGAACAGCAAATAAAAGTTGTACAACATGTCCAGCAGGAAAATATACATCATCATCAGGCTCATCATCATGTACATCATGTTCAGCAGGATATTATTCAACAGCTGGGTCAAGCTCATGTACTGCTTGTAGAGCAGGAACATATGCATCCTCATCAGGCTCATCATCATGTACAAGTTGTCCAGCAGGAACATATTCAGGAAGTGTAGCTTCATCATGTGCTCCGTGTATAGCGGGATATTATTCAGCAGCCGGATCAGCTTCATGTACAGCATGTCCAGAAGGTCAAACATCAGGAGCAGGCGCATCATCATGTTATACAGCAGCACCAACAAGCTGTCCAGCCGGTCAAGGTGTATCAGGAACATCATGTACAGCGTGTCCAGCTAATTCATATTCAGCAGACGGTTCAACATCATGTACAGCATGTCCAGCCGGCCAAGTATCAGCAGCAGGTGCATCATCATGTTATGTACCAGTACCAACAAGTTGCCCAGGGGGTCAAGGTGTATCAGGTACAGCATGTGTAGCATGTCCAGAAAATTCATATTCAGCAGAAGGCTCCACAACATGTACATCATGTTCAGCAGGATACAGTTCAACATCAGGCTCATCATCATGTGAAACAAAAGCATATTGTTCAGGTGAAAGTGCATCAACTGTTCCAGCAAACTCATCAGCTTCAACTGATATATTAAATGGCTCATGTTTCAAAAGAGTACCAACATCATGTACAACAAATTACACATTAAAGAATGCAGGAACTGCAACAGCAAATTGTGAATTAAATTCATGTGCAATTGGTCAACAATTATCAGGAACAACATGCAGTGCATGTCCAGCAAATCATACATCAGATGGAAGAACATGTTATCCAACAATATGTAATGTAGGTCAAAAACTAACAGGCACAGGCACATTATCAAAATGTGAATCATGTCCAACAAACAATACATCAGATGGAAAGACATGTTACCCTACAATTTGTGCAGCAGGTCAAAAACTAACAGGCACAGGTGTATCAACAACATGTGCAGCATGTCCAGCAGATAACACATCAGATGGAAAGACATGTTACCCTACAAAATGTGCAGTAGGTCAAAAGCTAACAGGTACAGGTACAGCAACAACATGTGCAGCATGTCCAACAAACAATACATCAGATGGAAAGACATGTTACCCAACATCATGTGAAAATAAAGACTATGACTTAGTAGACGCAGGCACAGTAAATGCAAAATGTGTTAAAAAAGGTTGCGGAGCAGGTCAAGTATTATCAGGTGGAAAATGTGTATGTTCAGGTGGAAAGAAAGCAAATCCTAACAGCAAAGACCAAGATAAATGTTTTACAGAAAAAGTTCCATATAATTCAAGCAATCAATCTGTAGTAACAAATTGGGATTATATAGAAGCAGGAGATATTTTATACAAAGTACCAAAATCATGTAAAACAGGTTACATTCTTTGCCAACAAGTAAGTGGAGATTGGAAAGAAGCTACATTATACCAAACAAATGAAAACAGTAAATGTGATACAACATGTAATAAAACAGCTGCAGTATCTTCAACTACAGCAGCAACACCAGCAGTATCAACAACTGTTTCAAAGACAACAGGTTTGTCTGGTAAAAATGCAACACCAACAAAAGCTGCGACAGCAACAAAAGCTCCAGCAACAGCAACAAAAACTTCTCCGGTAACAAAGACACCAGTTACAAAAACACCGGTAAGAAAATAAAATGAGGTATGGTGGCAACAATGAAAAAGTATTTATTAATATTTATATCATTGTTGCTACTTGCGTCTAAACTTCAAGCATCTGGTTGTCCTTACGACTGGGATTGGATAGGAACAAATCAGTGCAGGAAATGTGACATGTATTATCCGTATACTTGTCAATACAGAGTAGAATATTGCGATCATGTTTATCCAGGTTACATTCCACCATATTCAACAGGCTATACAGAAACAGATGATTGGACAGGGTGCATAAGTATAATTCCAACAAGTTGTTCTTATGGTTATGAACTAACAAATACAGGAACAATATATCAAACATGTTCACCAAAAACATGTCCAATAGGTCAAACATTATCAGGTAGTTATTGCACAACATGTTCAAGTGCTCATGTATCAGATTCATCAGGTATATTAACATATACATCAAATGGAACTACTTGTTATCCAGCCTCATGTAAATCAAATTACTATATATCAAACAAAGGGACAATATCAGCTCAATGTAAATATTGTGGAGATGGCTATGTAGTAAATCCATCAGATGAAACAGGTTGTGTAAGACAATATTGCACAGAAAATGGGTTAACAACAACTGCCCCAACATTATCATATGCACAAGGTATAACAGATGTTTATCAAAACACGACATGTTATGTAAGAAATCCAACATCATGTCAAACAGGTTACTACAAAAGACAATGGACATACAGTTTAAATTCATCAGTTTCAGGTTACTATTGTGACCCATGTCCAAGCGGTCAAACATCAGACGGATTAACTTGTTTTACTCCAACCTGTTCAGCAGGTCAAAAGTTAAATGGAATAATATGTGAAGATTGCCCAGCTAACACATATTCAGCTGGAGGCTCATCAACAGTTTGTACAGCATGTGATACAGGATTTACATCAAATGCAAAATCAGCTTCTTGTAGCAAGATTTATTGTTCAGGTCATTCATCATCATCAACTCCAGACAATGCAACATCAGCAATGGATATGCTAGACGGAAGTTGTTTTAAAAGAATACCAACAGCATGTAAGATTGGTTCAGAATTTAAAAATCCAAACACATTAAGTGCGTTATGTGATTTATGTCCAACGAATTATACTTCAGACGGAGTAAAATGCTATCCAACAAAATGTGAAGCAGGTCAAAAATTAGTAGGCGTTGGGATAAATGCAAAATGTGAAGGTTGTCCAAAAAACTACACCTCAGATGGGGTAACATGTTACCCGACAAAATGCGATGCTGACTACGACTTAATAGGTGTTGGAGTAAATGCAAAATGTGAAAAGAAAAAATGTGATTCAGATAAAGTTTTAACAGGTGGAATATGTAAGTGCAAAGGTCTTAAAAAATTACATCCAACAAAAAGTGATTCAACAAAGTGCTATACTGAAGTAGTAAAATACAATTCAAGTAATCAATCAGTAGTAACAAGTTGGGATTACATAGAAAAAGGTGATACATTATATAAAACTCCAAAAGGATGTAAATCAGGATATATTTTATGTCATATGGTTGATGGGTCATGGATAGATGCAAAATCATACTCTCAAAATGAAAACACTCGTTGTGATACAAGTTGCAATAAAACTGCAGTAAAATCTTCAATTGAAGAAACAAAAATAGAAACTCCAACAACAGCTGACAAAAAAGCTATAACAGGAAAATCAGCAACAAATGTAAAAATTCCAGTAAAAACAACAGCAAAAAAGGCAATAGTAACTCCAGCAAAAAAGAAAAAGCCACAACCAGTAAAGACAACTCCAGTTAAAAAAGTTATTCCAGTAAGAAAATAGCCTAAATTTTAAACATTGACTTTTAACTTAATATTAAATACTATCAACGTAATTTAATAAAAATCCAAACTTAAATAAATCAAATTAAAATGAAGAACAAAATCATTGTGGCACTTGACGTGCCTAGTTTAGGACGAGCAGTAGAACTCGTTGAACAAACATCTGAATGTGTTGGCATTTACAAAGTAGGCAAAGAAATTCTGAATTCCGAAGGATTACCACAAGTGGTCCGAGCGTTACGGAAAAAAGATTGCAAACTCTTTGTTGATGTGAAAGAAAGCGATATTCCCAATACAGTAGCCGGTGCGGTAACCGCCGCCGCCAAAGCAGGAGCAGACATTATAAATGTTCATGCAACCGGCGGGCAGGAAATGATGAAAGCCGCTGTCAAAGCAGGAAAAGCAGTAAATCCGGATGTTAAGATTATTGCAGTATCAATACTGACCAGCCTCGGTGAAGGGGATATGACCGAAATCGGTTTTATCTACCCGCCCGAACAAATGGTTTACCATTTGGCGCAGTTGGCAAAGGATTGTCACATGGATGGGTTAGTTTGTTCACCGAAAGAAGTTGCCGGCGTCCGTGAAATTATGGGACCTGATGCGTTATTGATTACTCCGGGAATTCGACCTGTTTGGGACAGTCCTGGCGATCAAAAGCGAATAACCACACCGTCAGAAGCAATCCTCATGGGTTCTTCAGCAATGGTAATAGGTCGCTCAATCACCGCGCACAGTCACTATGCTCCATCCGAAGCAGCGATGAAAATTTTGGACGAAATCAAACAGACATCGACAAATCCGGTGAAAGTACCGACTATCAAAGAAAAATTCATACAAGAATTATTCAAACATGAAATAGTCAAAGTAGGTAATTTCAAACTGAAATCCGGAGCATTTTCGCCGATTTACATTGATGTTCGTAACATGCCGTCATTCCCGACGCTGTTTGGCAATGCGATTTACCACATTACCAAAGTAGCACAAACTTGTGGATTTGATCGCGTGTGCGGTGTTCCCATGGGTGGGTTAAGCTTTGCAGCAAGACTTGCACAATCAACCGGAAAACCTTTGTTGACATTACGTCAAGAAGCAAAAGACCACGGGGTAACAGGTTCTCAAACTGTTGAAACTTTCAACCCCGAAGATAAAGAAAGGGTTATTGTTTTCGAAGATGTAGCAACCACAGGTGGCAGCACCATGACAACGATCAACAAACTTCGCGATTTAGGTCTCGATGTATGTGATGTAGTTGTTTTGGTCAACCGCAAGCAAGGTGCCGATGAACTTCTTGAAAAAGAAGGAGTGAGACTTCATTCAGTGTTAACATTAAAGGAAATAACCGATACTTTGCAAACAAGTATCGAAATATCTCCGGAAGACAAACGCAAAATTGCCGAGTACATGAATTCACTCGGACAATGATTTTTTACTTGAGCCCTTAAAGGGCTCTTTTTTATTTCCTAATTTGACTTAATATTCAATTTAAGGTAGAATTGAAGTTATTAAAATAAGGAGCAAAATATGCAATCGATTTCACCAAAACAATTAAAGAAAGATGATTTAATATTAGACGTTCGTGGATGTCCAGGACGTGGTCAAATAATTTTAAACCGCCCACATTGGAATGTTCCAATTGAAATGTTAAATCCAAAAGATTTTATAAAAAGATATGAATTAGATGGAAAGAAAACTTTGTACACAATTTGCACAACAGGCCGAAAAGCAGCAATAGCAGCACAAATGTTTATCAACTCAGGATTTAAAAATGTAGTTGTAGTAAAAGGTGGTGTAACTCAAGCAGCTATTGATGGACTTCCAGTTTTACGAACACATATAAAAATTCCAATGGAAAGACAAGTAAGATTATTTGCAGGATTATTAGTTTTATTGGGTACATTACTAGGAATCTTTGTAAATTCTTGGTGGTTAGCAGTTCCATTATTTATAGGTTCAGGTCTAACATATTCAGGAATTACGAATTGGTGTGGAATGATGTGGGTACTTGAAAAAATGCCATGGAATAAATAAAAAAAGAGCCTTAAAGGCTCTTTATTTTTTAAATTTTAAATTATTTCAATTCAAAAGTAGCATTAACAGAAACGCTAATTTCACTATCTTTTGTAAATAAAGCAGGTGCTGCAAAACTTTTTGCGCGTGGTGCAGCTTCATAATCTTCAGCAACTGCAAATTCCATCATAGTATTTACATAACCAGAAGAACTAACTCCAGCTGTTTGTGAAAAGCTAGCATTAAGTAATTTTCCAACTTTGCTTCCACCAGCTTTTGCAAGAGCTTTTGCTTTTTCTTTAGCATTTTTAGTCGCCTCAGCAATACAATCTTCTTGTTCTTGTTTCATTAATTTTTTTGAAGTAAACATTCTTAAATTATTAGTATAAACGTCGCTATATTTTGAAATTTCTGCTAATATTTTTTCAACTAATTCTTTATCTGGTGTAGTAATTTCCAGTCTGATAACAGATTCAATTCCAAGTAAAACATTTTTCTTTGCACTTTCACTCCATTCTCTTCTTTCATAAGATTCAACAGCTAAAGTTTCTAAATCAGTATCAGGAAAATTTTTCTTCAATTCAACGATATAGTTTGTAATTTTACCATAAGTTTCCATAGATTTTTTATTAGCAATTGAAGCATTTTTTTCTAAATTTTTAACTTCAACAGTTACTGCAGTTCTGTCTTTAGCAACACTTTTCAAGCATTCGCCTCTAACAACAACTTGTCTTGCACCTTTATATTTTTCTGCGTCCCAAATTTTGTAACTAGCAAAACAAAGAATAACAATAACAGAAATAAAGATAACATTTACATTAAGATTTTTAAGATTCATTTATATCTCTCCTTTTTTATATTTATCATTAACCCATTTAAGAATAATATCAATAGAATTATAATTAAACAACATGTGTCCAGCTCCATCAACAGGAACAAAAGTTTTATCTTTTGCTGAACTAATACCAAAAAGTTTTTCACCATTATTAAAAGGAATTAACATATCGTCAGTTCCATGAATAATTAATGTAGGCGATTCTACTTTATCAATTTTTTTATCAGATCTCATAGGATATTTTAAAAGCGTACTTCCTAAAAGCACATAAGGTCTAATTTGAAACATATGTTTCATAGATAAAAAAGGTGCTTCCAAAATTAACGCATCAGGTTTCAAAACAGTTGCAGCATCAACAGCAATAGCGCATCCTAAAGAAAATCCATGAAGGATAATTTTATCATGTCCTTTTTCTTTTAAAAAGTTCCATCCAGCAATAACATCTTTTTGAAAACCTTTTTCACTCCACTTTCCAGGATTAATTCCAAAGCCTCTATATTCAACATAATAAATAGGATATCCTTCATCTATATATTTTTTATTAGCAAAAGCATAAGTAGAAACATTAGCTTGATTTCCATGGCAAAAAATAACAGCAGGTTTTCCAGGCTTTCCAGGAGCATACCAAGCAATTAAATCTAATCCATCATCAGTTTTAACTTTAACTTCTTGAAATTGAGGAAGATTAACTTTTTCTGGTGTATTGTAAGAAGTAGGAAAAGAAAGAATAACATATCCATGAGCAAAATAAAAAAATGCAATCCAAATGAGCAGAGCGCAAGCAAGTGTAGCAATAATCTTTTTAAAATTTTTCATATCTCTCTACCTTAAAATTTAAAGGAAGTATAGATTACAAAAATAAAATGTGCAATAAATATTACAAAAGGTTCAAATAAATAAATCCAGCATTTAAAGCAGTTGCAAAACAAAGCCATAACAAATAAGGTATAACTAAATATCCAGCCCATTTATTTTGACGTTTGAAACCCATCCACATATAAATAGAAACAAATAAAAGAGCCATTAAAACAACTAAAGCTATAACCATTAAATGTTTTCCAAAAAATACCCAGCTCCAAGCTCCATTTAATATAAGATGTAAAAAGAAGAAAACGATGGCAGATCTTTTCTTAGAATATCCAGTTTCATCTTTTGTAATCAAAGCAAGGAAAAAAGCAACCCCAATCAAGAAATAAAGTGTAGACCAAGCAGCTCCAAATACCCAAGCCGGTGGTGTAAAAGAAGGATGTCTAATAGCAGTATAATACCAAATATCAACTGCAGTTCCAGGACTTTGAATTCCAAGAAGATTAGCAAATTCCATAACAAATTCTAAATTTTTTCCAGTCCCTGGAGTAAATATCATACCAAAAATTCCAGGCAAGAAAGAAATAGCAATAGCAAAAACAAATAAAACTAATTTAAAAATCATGAAATTCTCCTTTTATTAAAGAAATTATAAAATATTTTAAAAGTAAAATCTATAAAATAAAATTGCAAAACAAAAAAGTATTATTAAAATTAAGCTAAACACTTAAAAAAGGACTGATATGAAAAAATATAGTTTAATTTTTTTAGCCTTGGCTCTAACAGGATGTGGTGTAAATCCAAAACCAACTCCAGAAGGCCAAGCAGTAAAAGTAGTAGAAAATAAACCAGCTAATTGTAAAGAGCTTGGAAAACTAGATACAACAGGTTATCATGCTAACAAAGAAGAAGCCAAGAATATCTTGCTAAATAAAGTTGTATCAATGGGTGGAAACACAGTTCGTATTGAAGAAGCAATGAATTTTAAATATGGCGGCATGGTAATAGGTTCAAATGATTATTATGGCTACGTAGCATATGCATACAATTGTCCAAAGAATTAAGGAGAGATTAAAATGAAAAAATTATTAAGCGCAGTTTTATTATCAGCAGTATTAACAGGCTGTGGTGGTGGATTAACTAAACCATTATCAGAAGGTTCAACTCCAGATAAAAAGAAAGTAATATTAATAGGAAAAATAGAAGTTTCTCCAGCAATGACAAAGAAAGGTTATGCTGCAGATGATAAAGATAAGAAGTTTCTAGAAGCAAATATATCAACTCGTCCATTTGACGATTCTATGCGTCATCCAGATAAATATGATTTTGATGAAAAAACAGACAAAGGATTTGGCCCAATTCAAACAAATAAATTCTTTGTAGTAGAAATAAATCCATACGATAAAGCTATAGTAGATTTCTTTTCATTTACAGTATCACGTCCAGGATTTTTCGGACCTGACTATCTATATTCATCAGACATTCATGCAGCACATTGGGTAGTTGATGAAAAGATGGAAGCAGGAAAAGCATATTATATAGGTACAGTTAAAATGGATCTTCATGACAAGTCATATAAGCCAACAGGCGACCAAGAATATGACAAACATGAGTTAAAATATGTTGTTCCATCAAATGTAGCAATTAAAGATGAATATAAAAAAGCAGAAGCTTGGGTAAAAAAAGCCTATCCAAAAATCAAAGATGTAAAGAAATCAAAAACTTATATCAAAGGTTCAGGAAAGCAAAATAAATACAATCAAGTAACTGTTACAACAACTTATCGTTAGTAAGTTATTGATAATCGAAAAAGGTTAGGTAAATACTTAACCTTTTATTTTTAGTAAAAATTAAGTTTGTCAACCTATTTGCAAAATTTACTTGTAATTCTCTTTTTTAAAAGCTATACTATTCAATTATAATCTTTTTATAACCCCTCATTTTGTATTGATAGTTATAAAAACAATCTCATAAGGATGATTTATGACTACATTTTCTATGTTTAATTTGCCTGAAAATTTACAAAGGGCAATAGATAAACTAGGCTTTAAAGAACCAACTCCTATCCAAAAGGCGAGCATTCCATTAGCTCTATCAGGAAAGGATATTTTAGGTTCAGCTCAAACAGGAACAGGCAAAACAGGTGCTTTTATAATTCCTGCAATAACTCATTTATTAAATAATAAGTCAGATACAGTATTAGTTATTACTCCAACTCGTGAAATAGCAACTCAAGTTTCAAACTTTGTAAGACAAATATTAAATACAAAAGGTTCAATTAAAACAGTATTGTTAATAGGTGGAAATTCAAAGAGTCTTCAAGCTCAAGAATTAAAAAATAATCACCCTAGATTAATGATAGGAACCCCAGGCAGAATCAATGATTTTTTAAGAGATCAATCATTACTGAAAAATACAAAATTTGTAGTTCTTGATGAAATAGACAGAATGCTTGATATGGGATTTTCTGTTCAAATTGATGAAATAGTAAAACATTTGCCAGAAAAAAGACAAACATTAATGTTTTCAGCAACTCTTCCAGATGAAATAGTAAAACTTTCAAAGAAATATTTAAACAATCCAGAACGTATAGCAATAGGTTCAACCACAACTCCAATTGCAAATATTGAAACTAAAAATATTGATTGTGAAATAGCAAATAAATTTGAAACCTTTGTTGAAGTAATAAAAGAATATAATGGGCAGTTAATAGCTTTTGTAAAAACCAAACATAATGCAGATAAAATAGCAAAAAAATTAAAAGATATAGAAATAAAGGCTCAATCTCTTCATGGTGACTTACGTCAAACTAAAAGAGAAAAAGTAATAAAAGAATTCCGCGAAGGAAAGTTCAAAGTACTTGTTGGAACTGACGTTGCAGCCCGTGGAATAGATATTCCTAATATTGAATGTGTAATTAATCATGACCTTCCAGGTCAACCAGAAGACTATATTCACAGAATTGGAAGAACAGCAAGAGCAGGGGCAAAAGGTAATGCTGTAAACTTAATTACGACTCTTGATAAAAAAAACTGGAAAGAAATTCAAAAATTGATAAATCCAGAAGAATTTAAACAAGAAGATGATAGTGAATTAAAAGAAAAATCACCAAAAAAGTCAAGACGCTCAAGAAACAGAGGTTCTAAAAAATCTTTCACAAAAAAAACAGAAACATCTTTTAAAAAAGAGTTTTCAGGAAAGAAGCAAGATGAGCATAAATCAGAAAGTCATAAAAAAAGCTTTTCAAGAAAGAATAAATTCAGAAATAAAAAGAAATTATTTTCAAAAGATTCAAGAAAACAAAATAAACCACAAAAGAATTATCAAAGTTTAAGAATAAAAAAAACTGGATAAGATCCAGCTTTTAAATTATTTTCTTTTTGCAGTTTTCTTTTGTTTTTTTCCAGCATATTCCCAATGAATAGCAATTGCAGGTACTAAGAAGAAAATAGCATTAATAATTTTCCAAAATCCCAGCATAAAAGCAAAATATCTTGCAGTTTCTTCAGGGCCAAACAAAAAGAATTTTTCCATCATATAAGGGAAAAAGTTACTAAAAGAAACTCCCCAAACTAAAACAATTACGATATAGTTAATAATAAAACATTTAAATAGAATATTTCTAATTTTCAAAGCATTTTCCATAATTTCCTCCTTATAAAGAATTACCTTATAATTATATCACAAAATCTAATAGAAGACAATAATCTATCTATTAGGAAGACTCCTAGTATAAGAATTTACATTATATCCATCTCTAATATGTTTTTTTACATTAACTGATCCATTAATTGATATTCTGGGTGGTATAATTTTTCCAGTAGCATCATATTCAATGGGTTTATCTTTAAATTCCTTATATTCATTGTCAATTTTCAATCCAAAATGTGAAACTTTTTCTCTTTTTTCTATTCCTAATCCATTACCTTCTTGTTTTTTTATAACTGAAAATAGATTATCAAAATCATTATCATTTAAATCTTTAATTTTCTTATTTGCATCTACTTTTTTATTGATATTATCAATATATTTACTGGTATTATTATCTTCAGGTGGAGAGTATATAAACATAGCTTCTTTAACTGTTCTTTCAGGCATTATATTTTTCCATTTATTCTTCCATAAATTTTTTAAAGCTTTTTCTCCAGTTTCAAAATCAGGAAATATTCCAAATTTATATGTTTTATAACGGTAAACCCCAATTGCTCCATCTTTTACAGCACCTTCTAAAGAACCATATGATAGGTTTCCTGGATTATTAGTTCTCCAAGCAACAGTTCCTCCTTTTTTTATAATTTTTTCTTTTCCATTATTATATATTACAGTTTTGTTTTTTACATCACTTTTAACTTCCATAATTTTTCCTTTTATTTTTTTATAATAAAAAAAACTGGCTTAAATAAGCCAGTTTTATATAATTTTTACATAATCTTTTTTATAACAATTCTTTCAGATTACAATATTTACCATTCTTTTTTTCTTTATTTATTAACTTCCATTCATAAATACCAGAACTATTGTCTATTTTATATTTTGATATAGTGGCATTAGAAGGTGAGGGATTAAATAAATCATTAAGTTCAAGTGAAACTATAGTTAAAATAATTTCTTTTTTATAATTTTTACTCAAACCAATAACAGATTTATGACAATCTAAAGTTAAATCTTCTTCATTTCCAAGCATTTCTACAACAATATCCTCAGAATTAAGTTGAATATTTTTATATTTTTTTGTTTCACTGTCAAAAATAGAAAACATATAAACAAATTTATCAGATGAAGCAGATTCAGTTTGATGAAAGGTTTTAACAATTAAATCTTCAGTACCGTCATTATTTAAGTCAATGGTAGTAATACCATCATTAATTTGAATAACTTCCTTTTTTTTAATATATTTAAAGTAAACAAACCCAGTTATTAAGACAAGAATTAAAGCAATAATCAAAATAAATATCTTTTTCATTTTCAAGAACTCCTACAAAAAAAGGCAGACCAAGTCCACCCAACGATAAAAAGCATTATACAAAAAATCTTTAAAAAAGTCAAGAAAAAACACTTGATTTTCGGATTAAATTACATATACTTATGCAAGTTATATTCAATGGCGGGATAGCTCAGGGGTTAGAGCAACGGAATCATAATTCCTTCGCCGCAAGACAGTTTAAGCCCGTTTAAGCCACAATATGGCGGTTTGAGTGGGAATGGGCGGAAAGAGGATAGGTAGAGTAAAAACGCATTTATGGAGTCAGTTCGGACATATCAAAGACATTGGTCTGGACACGGCGAAAAAGAATGTGTTAGAGTGTGTAAAAGTTTTGGCGGAGTAACTCAGTTGGTTAGAGTGGCGGAATCATAATCCGTATGTCGGGGGTTCAAATCCCTCCTCCGCTACCAACAAAACAAAGGCTTTCAGAGGAATCTGAAAGCCTTTTAAATTTTCTGTTCGGGCGAACCTTTACTTTCTTTTGTAGAAAGTAAAAGATAGGTTATTTCATAACTGAACCACCATTAACTAAAATGTTTTGCCCATTTATGAATCCTGCCTTATCAGATAGTAAGAATATGACTGTATTGGCAATGTCTGTTACAGTAGCATTTCGTCTCATAGGGTTTGTTTTCTTTTTCTGCTCTATTTCTTCCGTCGTCCATCCGGATAAGGATAAGGGTGTTGGTGTAAATCCTGGACTGACCGTATTAACTCGAATACCCATCCCAGCCAATTCCAATGCTGTGGATTGTGTCAAATTTATAACTCCAGCAGCAGCGGCATTATATGCACTAGATTCTGCGCATGGCCGAACGCCTAAGTTTGATGATACATTTACAATCGCAGCATTTTGATTATTTTTCAACATCGGAATTGCATGTTTTGTGCATAAAAACTTTCCAATTAAATTTACATTTATAACTTGCTGAAAGTCGGTTGTATCAAAATTTTCTATTAAAGAATCTGTATTTGTTCCGGCGTTATTTACTAAAAAATCCAATTTCCCATATTGTGATTTTATTTGTTTAAACATATCGATAATTTCGGATTCATTTGAAATATCCGCTTTTATTGCTATTAAGCTTTTATTATATTCTGCTAATTCTTTAATGGCTTTTTGTGCTTGGTTAGTATTGGAATTGTAATTTAAAATAACCTTTGCTCCACCCGCCAACAAATGCTTTGCAATTTCCAGGCCAATACCGCTTGTTGAACCTGTTATTAAAGCAACTTTGTTTTCAAAATAGTTCTTCATTTCAATACTCCCAACTTTTTCAATTCTTCATATACTCCATCAGCTATAAATTGATGTCCCTCGCCATTTGGATGGGCAGTATCTACATAGAGTTTTGATAAATCGCGCGTCAACCATTTGTCGTACCGACGGACAAAGGGGATTTTCCGGTCTGCACAAATTTTTGCCACCTGATTATTATATTCTATACGGTCTGAGTTTGGTTCAAACATAGGTGCATCAAACCAACCGTATGCAACAGTATCGTCTTTATGACGTGGCAACGCGTCCATTACAATGATGTTTGGAATATTTTTTTGCGCCAAGTCTAGTAGTTTATGCCAATACTCGTTACGTAAATGCTCTGATAAGTCTTGCGGGCTATCTGGAGTTGGACTGCGCACCAGATCATTTCCACTTGCAGTTACGATTAAGATATCAATTTCACGCGAACAACCTTCGGCTGCAAAACGGTGAAAAAAATCGCAGATTCTATCGCCATCTTGAGATAAGTTGTGGAATCCAAAGGACTGAGGATATGTGGCAGAAATTTTTTGTGCCAATCGCCCAAACCATCCCTGAAAGGTTTCGTCCCAATAACCGTTTGTGATACTGTCGCCAAGCGCCGCAATAACTTTATATGACATTGTATTTCCTTATAAGTTGCTTTTTTATGTTAATGTAACTATACCCTCAAACATTCAAAAATGCCACTTATTTTTAGGTTTTGCTAAAATATTTCGCTTTCGCCGCACGGCAAAACAAGGCTGTTTAACACAGGCGGGCGGTGGTGGATGGTTTTACACCGTGTAGACACCAGCCGATACAAAGGTTTGCGAAAGCCGCAGAAAACCGCCAGGGTCAAAGGTATTTTTCCTCGTGCGCTGGGGTATCATAATCCGTGGGTCGTGGGTTCAAATCCCTCTCCCGCTACCACAAATTTCTTGCATTCAGCAAGATTTTTTTATTTCCAAAATATAAATTCAAAATTGACATAGGAAAATAAACTATTATATTTGTATGTATAAAAAATAGAAAGTTTTAAAGGGAAGGAAATGACAAAATATATTTTTGTAACAGGCGGTGTAGTTTCATCGCTAGGTAAAGGTGTTGCTGCAGCATCATTAGGTTCATTATTACAAGCTCGTGGATTCACAGTTCGTGTAGGAAAATTCGATCCATATTTAAATATAGACCCATCGCAAATGTCACCTCTTCAACATGGTGAAGTTTTTGTGACTCATGACGGTTATGAAACTGATTTAGATTTAGGTTATTACGAAAGATTTTTAGGCATTAAATTAAGTAAAGACGATTCTGTATCAGGCGGTCGTATTTATTGGGAAGTTTTGAATAAAGAAAGAGCAGGTGATTATAAAGGTGCCACAGTTCAAATGATTCCTCATATTACCAATCAAATAAAAGAACATATCAAGAAACGCGGTCAAAAAGAAGATTTTGCTATATATGAAATAGGCGGTACTGTAGGCGACATAGAAGGCCTAATATTCTTGGAAGCAATTCGTCAATTTGCAAATGAAGTTGGACGTCGAAATTCAATGTTTGTGCATTTGACATTAGTACCATATATAAATTCAGCCAAAGAGCTCAAAACAAAACCAACTCAAGCATCAGTAAAAGCATTATTAGAAAAAGGAATTCAAGCTGATTTATTACTATGTCGTTCATCAGTTGCATTATCAAAAGATGATCGTGAAAAATTAGCTCTATTTTGTAACCTAGCACCACAGTCAGTAATTACAGCTCTTGATTTAGACAATATTTATAAAATCCCATTAGCTTATGAAGAACAACACGTATGTGAAAGAATATTGGAACATTTTACAGTTGAACCAAAACAGCCAGTTGATTTATCAAAATTGGAAAGAATAGCAAACTATCTTTCATCAGACAAAAAAGAAACCACAATAGCAATGGTAGGAAAATATTTTGAAACTCCAGATTCATACAAGTCATTAAACGAAGCTATTTTCCATGCAGGTATAGCAAATAATGTAAAAGTAAATGTAAAACAAATCCCATCAGAAAGTTTAGAAAATATATCAGACGAAGAAATAGAAAAACTATTTAAAGATGTAAAAGGAATATTAGTTCCAGGTGGCTTTGGTTCTCGCGGTATTCCAGGAAAGATAAGAGCAATTAAATACGCTCGTGAAAACAAAATCCCATATTTTGGTATTGGTTTAGGCTTTCAATTAGCAGCCGTAGAATTTGCAAAGAATGTAGCAGGTATTTCAGACGCTCATTCTGCAGAATTTGAAGCAAACTGTACAGCGGTAGTATATGCCTACGATTCAAGAAAACTACGTTTAGGCAATTTCACATGTCAAATCAAGCCAGATACTTTGGCTCACAAAGTATATGGACAAGACAGTGTTCTTGAACGCCACAGAAATGCTTATGAATTGGACGATATGTTTGAAGACACTCTAAAGAAGTGTGGAATGACAATCTCAGCAAGAGCAGCTGAAAATCACCTTCCAGAAATATTAGAAATAGAAGACCATCCATTTTTTATAGGAGTACAATTTCTCCCAGAATACCAATCATCTCCATTCACATCTCACCCTTTATTTAAGGAATTTATAAAGGCCGGATTAGGTAATTAAAGAAGTGCAGCTAAAAAAGCTGCATTTTTTCCTTGTGTCTTCAAAAAAAATGGTATATCCTCGACCCCAGACTAAAAAATTTAAGGTACTCAAATGGAAATCAGAAATATAGCAATTATTGCCCACGTAGACCACGGTAAAACAACCTTGGTAGACTCAATGTTAAAACAATCAGGCACTTTTCGTGAAAATGAAAAGGTAGCAGAACGCGTAATGGACAGCGGAGATATAGAAAAAGAACGTGGTATTACAATAAGTGCTAAACCAACATCAGTTATATGGAATGACTATAAGATAAATATCATAGACACTCCAGGGCACGCAGACTTCGGTGGTGAAGTAGAACGTATATTATCTATGGTAGACGGTGTAGTATTATTAGTAGACTCATCAGAAGGTCCACTTCCACAAACAAAGTTCGTATTATCAAAGGCTCTAAAGCTAGGCTTACACCCAATAGTAATTATAAATAAGGTAGACCGTCAAGACGCAAGAGCAGACGAAGTACACAGTGAAGTATTCGATTTATTTGATAAATTAGGCGCAACATCAAAACAATTAGACTTTCCAACACTATTTGCAGTAGGCCGTGACGGATGGGCAGTAAAGGACTTAGACAAAGACGAAAGAAAAGACCTAACTCCATTATTTGAAACAATAGTAGACCATGTACCAGCTCCAAAAGCGGACACATCATTACCATTTTCAATGTTAGCAACTACATTAGAAGCTGACCCATTTGTAGGCCGTATTCTAACAGGTAAAGTACAAACTGGTATAGTAAAGATGAACCAACCAGTAAAAGCATTAGATAAAGACGGAAAAATAATAGAACAAGGTAAAATAACAAAAATTATAACCTTTCAAGGTATTCAAAGAGTACCTGTTGAACAAGCAACCGCTGGGGATATAGTAATAATCGCTGGGTTTTCTAAAGCAACAGTGGCAGATACGCTATGTGCATTGGAAGTAACTCAGCCATTAGAGTCATTACCAATTGATCCTCCAACATTGGCAATGACTTTTTCTGTTAATACTTCACCACTTGCAGGCCGTTCAGGTGGCACAAAGCTAACATCAAGAATGATAGGTGACAGATTAAACAAAGAAGCAGAAACAAATATAGCTCTAAAAGTTACACAATCAGCAAACAATGATGCATTTGAAGTAGCAGGGCGTGGAGAATTACAATTAGGAATTTTAATTGAAACAATGCGTCGTGATGGATTTGAATTATCAGTATCACGTCCAAGAGTATTGTTAAAAGAAGAAGATGGAAAGAAATTAGAACCATACGAAGAAGTAACTATTGATGTAGACGAAGAGTTCTCAGGCATAGTTGTTGAAAAAATGAATAAAAGAAAAGCTGATATGACAGAAATGAAATCATCAGGTATAGGCAAAACAAGATTAACATTTATTGCTCCATCTCGTGGATTAATAGGCTATCTTTCAGAATTCAGAACTGATACTCGTGGTACAGGAATAATGAATCGTATTTTTGATTCATATAAAGAATACAAAGGTGAAATAGAAAGCTACCGTAATGGAGTGCTAGTTTCTATGGAAAATGGCCAATCAGTAGCATACGCATTATTTAATATTCAACCTCGTGGAACATTGTTTATTGAGCCAGGTGTAGACGTTTACAGTGGAATGATAATTGGTGAAAATTCAAAAGACACAGATTTAGAAGTAAATCCAATCAAAGGAAAACAGCTAACAAATGTAAGAGCATCAGGAAGTGATGAAAAGATTCAATTAGCTCCTCCAAGAAGAATATCATTGGAAGAAGCGTTATCTTATATCAAAGATGATGAGTTAGTAGAAGTAACACCAAAAGTTATAAGAATACGTAAGAAAGAATTAGACTATACATTAAGAAAGAAAATGTTAGGAAAAAATAAATAATTATTGTCATTGCGAGGAACGAAGCAATCTCAATAATATTATAAATAAAAAAATAAGCGGCCCCTGAAAGCCGCTTATAAAAATTTCCAACAACATTAATTCTGCACAGTATGCCCAAAAAGAGCCATCTGCATTTTTTCTCTACGGATGTAATACAGGTTAATTTCCTGCATCACAGAGGCTTCATTTAAAAACAGCTTACTACAAAATGTAGTAATAGCTTCCCGCCTTTCAGTAGAACAACATGCTTTAAGGAAAAATTCCTGAAATTCTTCAGAATAAAATTCACTCATTTCCTCAGCAAGTTCTTCCAAACCATCTCCGAACCCTTCGCCATAGTGAAGGTATAATTCGTCTTCCGGTCTAAACATTTCTTTAAGCAGGTATTTAATCTGCTCAAGCTTCATTCGCTTGTGAATGTCTTTACTGACTAATTTACCGTATGTACAGTATTGTTCAACCAGATTGAAGTTACCGGTTAAGTAACTCAATCGAAAGAAAGACTCTTCAACCAAATGAGGTAGTCTATCATTTGTTTCTTGAACAAAAATCTGCAATGATTCTTGCAAATTTATTTCTGCACTGTCTAATGTTGCTTTCCATCCAGCTAGTGGATTAATTTTTTCTTGATTCATAAGGGATTTATTTAAGTTTGATTATAAAATAACCATTTAAATTTACTGCTTATAATCCTATTTGTCAATCTTTAAGAAAATAAAAAAAAGAGTGGCCTATCAAGCCACTCTCACCCTTTTCACAAATTTGCCTTACTCGTCATCCTCTTCTCGGATTTTGACCGGATATAAAAGATCCTCGAGGTCAGCAATAAGTTCCACAATCACCTCCGGATCTAACCCAATTTTTAATATATAAGTTTTCAAATCCTCCGGGTTAACTGTACCTTTAGCAAAACCATTGTAAAAATCTCGCTCTTCGTCGAGAGTTTTTGCAATAATTTCTGCATCATCGAAATTTATATTTTCAAAGTCTTTCGGGTTGCTTTTAAATTTTTGAACGCAAAGTTCCGCAAAAGCCCTCCATTGCACAGACACATGTAATCCGTTCAGCATAATATACTGATAAAGTTCGTCGGGATCCATGATCCCATCTATAAAGTCTTGAAGAATTTCAAGCTCTTCATTTGCATTTCTTTTAGTATTCATATTTTTTTAAGTTTAATATTAATGAATTTATTCAAAATATAATCCTCAAAATTATTTTTGTCAACAAAAAATAAAAAGAGTGGGCTTTAACCACTCAATTTAGCTATCAAAGCAACTCAATCATCATATTTTTTTGTTTTTTCAGACCAAATATCCCAAAAATCACTAATTAATTGAGCTTGAAGTTGCTTTACAAGACCATGTTTTTCAACATAATCGTAAAATTCCTCAGCGGGTAAAATCCCGTTCTTGAAATTTTCATACATTTCGAATTGCTCACTATGTAAACTCATATTTCTATTTTTTAAGTTTATGGGAGTACTTTACAATCAATATTCAATTTTGTCAACTTATTCTAATATAAAAATAAAAAAAACTTGACTAAATGGGATTAAAATAGTTAAATAGCGATATTCAAACTTAAATAATAAACATAATGAAAACAAATTTAAAACAAGCCCAAGCGCTTAACAAGATGATTCATTTTTCCTTAAACAATACAAATTTTGTGTTCCAAGGAAAAAGCAACTGTGCAGCGGTTATCAAAGGAGAGTTACTTCCTGATGAGTATCATACAATTGAGCTTCATCAGCAAGATCATGTAGAAAAAAACTTAATCATTCTACATGATTGGTACTCACTCAAAGAAGCTATAGTAATGATAAAAGGCAACAAAGTCAGCCGGTTATCAAACATTGAAGAAGCATCTCGTATTTTTCGTGGACCTTATGTTTTCTTAAATGAAAACAGTTATACAATGCTTGAAAAAACGAATGGTGTTTTTTCATTTATTGAAGATAAATTGCCTGACGGAGAAAAATTTTACAAAGGCCGAGAAAGCGAAATGGTAATTGGTCGCAAATATATCAAAGAACTGGTAGGTTCAATGATAGAAAGCGAAAAGGGTATAGGTTTTTTATCATTCCTAACTCTTGATAAAATTCCATGTACCTATCGTGAAATTGTGGTAACACCGAGGTATTTAACTTGTTTCCCTTATTCGGGGCAAGTTGACCGGTACGATTTGTACACATTAAAAAAGGAGGCTTAGCCTCCTTTTTTTATAAATCGTGAACGTAAGGTTCTATTCAACATTAGTATAAACGTTTTGTACATCGTCTAAATCTTCCATAGCTTCAATAAATTTGTCTAATTTAGCTTGTGTTTCTTCATCAACAGCAACAGTTGATTTAGGTATCCAAGAAAGTTCAGCAGATTGAGCTTCCCCAAAAGCTTTTTCCAGCGCTTCCATTACTTTAGCAAAATCATTAGGATCACAAGTAATAGCATATCCATTTTCATCAATTTCAACATTATCAGCCCCAGCCTCTAATGCTACTTCAAAAACTTTTTCTTCATCGCCAACTTTTTTTTCATAAAGGAACAAACCTTTTTTATCAAAGTTAAAAGAAACAGAACCAGGAGTTCCTAAATTTCCACCATTTTTATTAAATGTAGCTCTAACTTCAGGCGCAGTACGATTAGGATTATCAGTAAGCGCTTCAACTATAACAGCAATTGCTCCAGGTCCATAACCTTCATATCTTGCTTCATTATAATTAGTATCTACTGCATTGCTTGTTGCTTTATCAATAGCTCTTTTAATATTATCATTAGGCATAGAAAGTTTTTTTGCATTGCTAATAGCCAAACGCAAACGAGGATTCATATCAGGATTAGGATCACCTATTTTTGCAGCAATAGTAATTTCCTTTGCAAGTTTAGTAAACATTGAAGATCTTTTTTTATCTTGGGCACCTTTTCTATGTTGTATATTGGCCCACTTTGAATGTCCTGCCATTTTCTTAATTCCTTATGATTGATTTGACTTTCTGTTTTGCAATGAGTATAAATAAATACAATAAGAAAATCAAGAGGGGTAAACAAATGATAGCAAAATTAAATGGAACAGTTGATACAATCAACGTAGACTCTGCTATAATAATGGCAGGCGGGGTAGGCTATTTAGTGTTCGCCTCAAACAACACTCTATCAAAGTTAACAGTTGGAAAAGAAGTTTCCATTTTAATAGAAACTCGTGTTCGTGAAGATGCATTTTTATTATTCGGATTTTTTGACACACAAGAAAAAGATTGGTTTTTAAAGTTGACAAATGTACAAGGTGTAGGAAATAAATTAGGGCTAACTATTTTATCATATTTATCAATTGCTGATTTGTCCCGTGCAATAATTTCTGGTGACAAAGATGTATTTAAAATAGTTCCAGGGGTTGGACCTAAACTAGGTATTCGTTTAATAACTGAATTACGCGGAAAAGTTGCAGATGTTGATGAACCATTATTAGGTGTAATAAACGACAATATAAAACATATAGTAAATGAAGCAGTATCAGCATTAGTAAATTTAGGATACAAGAAAAATGATGCTCATGAAACAGTAACAAAAATCATGAATCAAACCCCAGAAATAAATTTATCACAATTAATAACATTAGCCTTGAAAGAAAAAATTTAAGAACTATATGAGGATAAGAATATAAAAAGGAGATTGATAAAATGAAAAAACTATTACTTGCTTTAAGTTTAGCAACAGCAACAAATTCATATGGGTGGTGTTTATTTTCTTGTGAAACGACACCGGACTATAAAAACAGAGCAGAAGAAGCAATTGAAAAAGGAAACTATAAAGACGCTATAGCAAACTATGATAAGGCCATAGAAATTTATCCAAACGATGTAGAATATTTAGTAAAAAGAGGAACCTTAAAAAGTAAAACAGGTGACTACTTAGGATCTATAGAAGATTTTAATAAAGCAGAAAAATTAGAACCAAATAATTTTGATATATACTTCCATCGTGGTGCTCCATATTCAAAGATGAAAAATTACAAAGAAGCAATCAAAAATTATGATAAAGCAATTGAGTTAAATCCAGACAATGCAACAGCATATTTAAACAGAGGAATTTGCAAAGGTAATTCTGGAATGTATAAAGAAGCAATTGAAGATTTCAATGCAGTATTAAGATTTGATGCAAACAATGCAGAAGCAAAAAAGAATTTAGCAATAGCACAAGGTGAATTAAATAAAAAGCCAGGAACAAAATCAGTTTCCTTCGCCCAATAAAAACTTTAATTAAAAAGCTCCCAACTGGGAGCTTTTTTATACAACTATATTTATCAATTTATTAGGAACGATAATTATTTTCTTAATATCTCCAACAATAAATTTAGAAGCTTTTTCATCAGCAAGTGCTAATTTTTTAATTTCGTCTTCGCCTAAATCTTTTTTGATTTTGATTTCTGAACGAAGCTTTCCATTAATTTGAATAATGAAATTAATTTCATCACTCATTAAGAATTTTTCATTATATTCTGGCCATTGATGAAACACGAGCATATCATTGTGCCCTAGTTTTTCCCAAAGCTCTTCACAAAGATGAGGCGCATAAGGATTAAGTATAGCTAAAAACTTTTCAAAGAATTCTTTAGCCACCTTGTCTTGAGAAGAAACAGCATTCAAACATTCCATGTAAGCAGAAACAACAGTATTAAATTTAGTTGCTTCCATTCTTTCAGTCACATCTTTAATAGTTTTATTAATAGCAACTTTCTCTTCTTTATTCATTTCACGATCTTCAATTTTTTCAATCATTTTATAAACTCGATTTAAGAAACGAGAAACTCCAATAATAGAAGAAGTAGACCAAGCAGCATCTTCGGAAAAAGGTGCAATAAACATTTCATATATTCGAAGACTGTCAGTACCAAATTCATTAATAACGTCATCAGGTGATACTATATTATTTTTTGATTTAGACATTTTAGACCCATCTTCAGCCAAAATAAGTCCATGAGAAAATCTGTTTTTAAATGGTTCTTTATTAGGCACTAATCCAAGGTCAAATAAAACTTGATTCCAAAAACGAGCATAAAGCAAGTGTCTGGTAGTATGTTCTTGACCACCTTCATAAAGGTCAACTTGTCCCCAATAATTAAGTGCATCTTTTGATGCAAATTCATCATTATTTTTTGGATCCATATATCTTAAAAAGTACCAAGATGATCCTGCCCAATTTGGCATAGTATCAGTTTCACGCTTAGCTGCTTTTCCGCACACTGGGCAAGTAGTATTCACCCAATCAGTTGCCTTAGCAAGTGGAGATTCTCCATCATCAGTCGGTAAATAATCATCAATATCAGGAAGCACAACAGGAAGTTGATTATCAGGTACACTTTGCCATCCACAACATTCACAAAAAACCATAGGTACAGGTTCACCCCAATAACGTTGACGTGAAAATAGCCAGTCTTTCATTTTATAATTAATAGTTTTCTTTCCGATTTTTTCACTTTCTACTTTTGTAATAGCAGCATTAATAGCATCATCTTTATCCATTCCGTCCATAAATCCAGAATTAACATGTCTGCCATCGCCTTCATAAGGAAGTTCTCCCCCATCGATAACTCGAGTTATATCTAAACCAAACATAGAAGCAAATTCAAAATCACGAGTATCATGAGCAGGCACCGCCATAATAGCTCCAGTACCATATCCCATCATAACATAGTCAGAAATAAATATAGGAATTTGTTTTCCATCAAAAGGATTAACAGCATAAATACCTTCTAACTTAACTCCACTTTTTTCTTTATTTTCAAGTCGAGCCATTTCAGTCTTTTTATTAGCAGCAATTTTGTAAGCATCCACAGCATCTTTATTAGAAATATCTTTTGAAAGAGTTAAATTATGTTCAGGAGCAATAACCATAAATGTAACTCCATACATAGTATCAGCTCTGGTAGTAAATACTTTTAATTTTTCACCATTTGATAATGTAAAATCAACTTCAGCCCCAACAGATTTTCCAATCCAATTACGTTGTTGAGCTTTAATATTTTCGCTGTATCCAACATGATCAAGTCCTTCAAGAAGGTCTTCGGAATAGCTTTTCATTTTTAAAGTCCATTGACTTTTAACTTTTTGAATAACATCTCCACCACATCTTTCGCACTTACCTTGTTCAAGTTCTTCATTAGTCAAAGCCATTTTGCAAGCAGGGCACCAATTAATAGTATCTTGAGATTTATAAGCAAGACCTTTTTTGAAAAATTGTATAAACATCCATTGTGTCCATTTATAGTATTCCGGACGAGATGTAGAAATAAATCTATCCCAATCAAAAGAAAATCCTAAATCCTTCAATTGTCTTACATAAGTTTCAGTATTCAATTCAGTAGTAACTTTCGGATGCTGTCCAGTTTTAATAGCATATTGTTCAGCTTGAGCTCCAAAAGAATCAAGACCAATAGGAAACAAAACATTTTCACCTTTCATTCTGTGGTATCTTGCAACAGTATCCATAGCAGTATAGGGTCTAGCATGACCAACATGCAGCCCAGATCCAGAAGGGAAAGGGAATTCTATCAAGCAATAAAATTTCTTTTTTCCATTACTTTCATTATCAACTTTGAAACAATTTTTTTCATCCCAACGTTTCTGCCATTTCTTTTCAATTTCTTTAAACGGATATGAGTTCTCAGCCATTTTGCACCTTGTATTTTTGTCTTGATTAAGATATATTAAAGGTATATTGTAAAACGAACGCAAAAATTATCAAGAGAAAAAGGTTTTTTATTATGATAAAGAAAATTAAAGAAAAATTTAAAGACAACAAAGCAGCAAAAAAGACATTTACAAAGGCTGTATTTTACTTTTTTATAGCAATTTTTGTATTTTATTTTGCAAAAAATACAATGACTCCAAAAGAAGACACATCATATATTCAAAAAGATCCTGAAGTTATAGTAGTAAAAGTTCAAAAAGTTCAAGCTATGAAAGTAAAGGGATCAATTATATTAAATGGACAAACAAGTGCTAAATCAAGTATTCCATTAAAAGCAAGAACAGGTGGTCGTGTTGAAAAAATAGTAAAACAAAAAGGTGAATTTGTAAAAGAAGGTGAAGTAATTTTAACTCTTTCACAAGATGACAGATCAGCAAGATTAAGTGCTGCAAAAGCAAAAATCAGAGAAGCTGAATTCCGCTATCAAACAACAAAAGAATTGGTTGACCAAAAATTTGAATCTCCAATAACATTGACAAAAGAAAAAGCGTCTCTTCAAGCAGCTCAAGCTGAATTAAAGTCAATCCAACAAGATATAGACTACACATCAGTAAAAGCTCCATTTGATGGTATTTTTGATACAAAGAATGTAGAAGAAGGTGACGTAGTAACTCCAGCAACAGAACTTGGAATTTTTGTATCACTAAATCCAATATTAATTCAATCACACTTACCAGAAAAATATTTTGGAAAGATTAAGCAAAGTGAATTTGTAAAAGCAGAGTTTTTAAATGACTTTTATACAATAGGAACTGTAACATACATATCAAACTTACTTGATCCAAGAACAAGAACATTTTTAGTAGAAGTAGAAATACCAAATGATGATTTAAGTATTGGAATTGGCCAAACAGCAAAGCTAACATTCAGCTTGGAACAAAAAGAAGGTTATAAATTAAAGAATCAAAGTTTATTAACTCTTAATTCTACAGGTGATATAGGTGTAAAAGTTGTTGAAGAAGGAAAAGTAAAATTTTTACCAATTGAAATAATCAAAAGTGATTCTGAAGGACTTTGGGTAGAAGGATTATACGACGATGCCCAAGTAATAACACTCGGTGGAGAATATGTAGACGAAGGTCAAAAGGTAAAAACACAAGAAGAAGTGGTAGAAAATGAATAAGATATTTGAAAATAAAAAAACAGTTCTCACTGTTTTTTTTGCAATTATAGTTTATGGAATAATAGTATATATGAATATACCAAAGGAAGCCTTTCCTGACGTAAAAATTCCATATATTATAACAACAGTAAATTATCGTGGAGTATCACCAGAAGACGGTGAAACTATGATAGCAAAAAAGTTAGAAAAAGAATTCAAATCTCTTGATTCTGTAAAAGAAATGACATCAACTTGTTTCCAAGGTGGATGTCAAACAGTAATTCAATTTACAGCTGGATCAAATTCAGAAATGGCACTTTCCAATGTAAGAGAAAAAGTTGATTTAGCAAAATCCAACCTTCCGTCAGCTGCAGACGAGCCAATAATAATGGAATTCTCAACTTCTCAGTTTCCAATTATAGTAGTAAACATGGCAGGCTCAATTCCTGAACGAGAATTATTAGGTATAGCAAAAAAGTTAAAAGAAGAAATTGAAGGTATACCAGGAATCTTAGAAGTAGAAATCGGAGGCGACCGTAAAGAACAAGTTGAAATATTAGTAGACCCAGTAAAACTATCAGCGTATGATATTTCTTTATCAACATTTGCTAATTTTTTAAGCAGTTCCAATTTATTAATTCCTGCAGGAAACCTTGAATCAGATTCAGGTCAATTTCCAATCATAGTTCCAGGATTAATAGAAGATTTAGAATCTCTTTTAAAGCTTCCAATAAAAGTAAACAAAGACTCTGTGACAAGATTACAAGACGTAGCAGTAATAAGAAAAAATTATGAAGACGCTCAAACAGAAGCAAGAGTAAACTATAAAAAAGCTGTTACATTAAATATAAAAAAGAGAGCAGGGGTAAACATTATTTCTACAGTAGAAGAAGTAAAAAAGATAATTACAGTTGCTCAAGAACAAATCCCAGTACAAGTTCAAATTTCATATACTAATGATTTTTCAAAGCAAATAAAAGATATGTTAACTGATTTAAATAACTCAGTATTACTATCGATTATTTTAGTTATTATAACAGTAATAGTTATGTTAGGTCGCCGTTCAGGATTATTAGTAGGTCTATCAATTCCAACCTCATTTTTGCTTGGAATATTGGCGATATATTTATTAGGATTAACTCTAAACATGGTAGTTCTATTTGGTCTTGTGCTCAGTGTGGGTATTCTGGTTGATGGAGCTATAGTGGTAACAGAAGAAGCTGATCGTCGAATGCTTGAAGGCGAAGATAAAGTTTCTGCTTATTTGAATTCGTCAAAAAGAATGGCTATTCCAATTATATCATCAACTGCAACAACATTAGCAGTGTTCTTCCCGCTATTATTCTGGCCTGGAATTATGGGTGAATTTATAAAGTATTTACCATTAACAGTAATAGCAATTTTATTAGCATCATTAGTAGTAGCATTAGTACTAGTTCCAGTAATGGGTGGAATAACAGGAAAGCTTGATAAAAAGAAAGCTAAAAAGCATGAAAAAGTTAAATCAGGACAAGCTCAAAAATCTCAAATGTACAAAATATATGAAAATATATTAACAGCAGCAATAAAATATCCAAAAAGAATTTTCTGGGGATCAATTGCAATTTTAATAGCAGTATTTTTCATTTTCAGTGCGACATCAAAAGGTATGGAGTTCTTTCCAAGTCAAGAACCTGATTTTGTATCTATATTAGTTCAAGCTCGTGGAAATTTATCTATTAAAGAAAAAGACGATTTAATAAAGAATGTAGAAACAAAAATAAAAGACATTCCATATTTCAAAACAGTGTATGCTCAAAGTGGAACAAAGCCAAGTGAAGCTCCAGAAGATACTATAGGCTACATTCAACTTGAATTACTTGATTGGGATAAAAGACCAAAAGCAGACGTTATTATAAGTCAAATCAAAACTAAAATTGATGATATAGGTGGTGTAAAAATCCAAATTGAAAAACAAAAAGACGGACCATCACAAGGTAAGCCAGTTGAAATTGAAGTATCATCAGAAAATGTAGATTTGCTTGAAGAAGGTATAGTATATGTATTAAATGCCATGAAAGCAGTTGATGGATTTACAGACATAGAAGACTCTCGTCCACTTCCAGGAATTCAATGGGAAGTAAATATCGATCGAGCACAAGCAGCTAAATTTGATGTAAGTATTGCAACAGCAGGTCAAATGATTCAAATGTTAACAAACGGTATAAGATTTTCATTGTATCATGGTGGAAACAGTGACGAAGAAATTTACATAGTAACTCGATTCCCAAAAGAGTATAGAAATTTAGATGAAATGAAGAATTTAAGAATAACAACAGGATACGGACAAGTGCCATTATCAAACTTCATAACAATAAATCCATCTCAAAAAATTTCTACAATCAAAAGAGTAGATGGCAAAAGAGTTATGACAGTAAAGTCAAATGTTCAACCTAATTTATTACCATCTAATCAGTTGAATCTTTTGAAAGAATACATGAAACAAAATCCTGTGAAAAAAGAAATAAATGTTAAGTTCAAGGGTGAAGAAGAAGATCAAAAAGAAGCTGGAAGTTTTATTATAATGGCGTTTATTTCAGCTGTTTTATTAATGGGATTAATTTTATTATTCCAATTTAATTCATTCTATGACGTTGGATTAATACTATTTGCAATTATATTATCAACTGTTGGAGTATTTACCGGAATTATACTTCTGGGAGTACCATTCTCGTTGGTTATGCATGGTATAGGTATTATATCTCTAGCAGGTATTGTTGTGAACAATAATATTATATTGATTGATACGTACAATGAATTTAAGAACCAGTATGAAGATAAAAAGATGGCTATAATAAGAACAGGAACACAAAGATTACGTCCAGTATTGTTATCAGCTATTACAACAGTATTAGGATTAATACCAATGGCAATAGGATTGAATATAGATTTCTTAAATCAAGAAATAACATTTGGTAATCCATCAACAACTATGTGGATGCCACTTGCGCAATCAATATGTTTTGGTTTGACATTTTCAACAGTTTTAACACTCATAGTAACTCCATGTATGTTAGCTATGAAAAAATCAAAGTAGTCTATAAAGTTTTCTCTTGCCTTTAACGATTCAATTATTAAAATAAATCGTTAAGGGAGCAAGAGGAAGAAATATGCAAATATTTTTGATAATGATTTTATCAGCATTTATTGGTGGTTATTTCTATTTTGATTCGCCATCATTTAAAGTTGAACACGAATATTCAAAAACTAATCTTGCCTCAGAGTCAGAAGCTACATGTATAGCAATTCAACAACAAAAAGCAATTGATGATAATATAACAAACTTATATGACAATCGTCACCAATTTGTGCAATACTATCCATGCTCTCAAGTATATGAAATGGAAACAAGGAAATATTGTTTAACTCCAGATTCAGAAATTACACAAGATTGTTTACAACAAAATGAAAGAGGTGAATATGTAAATTCTCAATACATAGTAACCAAGACAAAAAAGCTTGAAGGTGTAACTCACTCAAGTATGATGAAGTTATTATATAATTTATCGGGAGGAATGCCCAACATAGGACTTGTATTTGCCAATGATGATGGTCAGTACATAATTTTAAATTCAGGTAAATTAGAAAATCCAGTAAACATACCACCAAAAATAGTTGGTGATTTTGGTGTTGAATCAACACAGTTAGTATATTTGAATTATTATTCACCAGAAACAATAAAGTCTATGGTAAGTAATAAAGAGCGTCAAAAATTAACTTGTAAAAAGGGTGAAATAAAAAGTTACGATACAGAAGCAAAAGCATTTAAATGTAAAGCATTCAATCCTGCATTAAAATGTTTTGGAGAAATGGTAGAAAATTCATTTGGAGTTTGTGTGCCAGATGAAAGATATCGTTCAAGAAAGCAATGTGATGCTGGAAAGATGGTATATTTTAATGAAGTAACAAGTGCGTGGGATTGTAAGACTAAAGCAGTAAAAGGTTGTGATAAAGGTTATTCTATGCAATTTGATGGTGAAAATGTAACGTGTTTACCTATTATTAATCCAGACAGTTTGCAAGGATGTAAACCTCTTGAAACAATTAATGTAGACACAGGTACAAACAAAGATCGTATTAAACTTGAAGCATCAGGTTCAGCATCATTATGTAATTCCTGTGAAATGCCAGTATATGATCGTAACACTTGTAAGTTAACTTGTATGCCTAATAAAACAGACATAGTTCAAACAAAATGTTTAGACGCTCGTGATTATTTAAGAAACCCTATTATAAAAGGTGGCAATGCAGTAACAGCTGGTTTTACAATTTCAAATAATCAAATATCTCCAACAGGTTGCAGTACTGTAAGTGTAAATCACAATTGTATTTCTCACGTTATTGTATATTGGGATCTTGGTGGAACAACAAAGTGGTCAGGATATGACTGTTTTCCACTTCAGTTAAAGAGTAAATTTACAGATATTAATAACAAAGATAGAAACATAGTGTCTCAATACAATCGTACTCTTATTGAATCGGAAACAGGTCACAATGATTCTGATGCCGTAATTTTATATCAAAAATTCTGGGAAATGTTTACAAATTTGCCTAAAACAGACATTGATGGAAATACACTCTCCAGAGATAAGCAACTATTTTATTATTTCTGTGAAACAGAAAACAGAGGAACAAATAATGATATTTGTCGAAGAATGGGCAAACCATATTTCTTTTACAATATAAATACTAACAAATGTTATGACCCGTTAGGTGAAGAAACAATGGATTCTGACGTAGCAAATCAAGACGAAGTTAAAAAGGCATTAGAACAATATAAATGTCCAACAGGATATTGTCGAACAAGAGATGAAGTTGCAGGTATAGTATCAAATTGTTTACCATCAAGCACAGCAACAAAATCTCCAACAAGTGTAGTATGTTTAACAGCAAGTAGTGTATTAGAATGTGGATACAATCAAGTTACTGTATTAAATACAAATGGCACAATGGATTGTTGGACCCCACCAACAGGATTTCCAAATGATGCATATTCAGTAACAAGAACAGCAACAGAATTTAATGGTGGACCATATACATATTATACAATTTGTAATGATACAGGAACAGGAAATAAGTGTGTAAACACAGGAAATACTATTATATCTCACAATGAATTAGCTTTTTGTGAAGTAGTAAATGGAAAATGTGCAAATGCAACTCAATACAACGGATGTCGTGCAGGTTCAATAAGAACAAGTGGGATATGTGGATTAGTATGGCATGATACACCATGTCCATATAATGATTATTTTGATTCAAAGCAGGGAACTCAAGGGCAAACTGCAAGTACAGTATGTAAAGCTAATGCTACATCATGTAAAGCAGGTTATGTTATGAAATTTGTAGGAGTATATAATTCTGCAATAAAAGAAATTCAAGCTAAAGCATATTGTGTACCAGCAGACAACAGTGCAGAGCCAGCTCCAATGGGTGCAAGATATACACAAATAGATTATAATAGTCACTATTATTACCTACCAACAGCTTCAGGAACATTAACTTCAAACACAGTTGGTCAAACAGATAATCCAGCCCATGTAATAGAACTTGTAACAGAAGAAGGGTTTTCTAAAATAGACTTTGGTGCATTTGAAAAAGGTGATTGTAATGACGGTTATGTAAAGAATATGACAAGCACACAAAAACTTTGTGAAAGAAATTTCTGTGATGGTACTGATGCGGTAAATTTCAATAAAGCTGAATATAAAAATTACATAGTAACATTATTTAAGAAGCAAGATTCTACAGCAGCTACTTGTGCAAATACAGATGGATATTGTACAAACATGATTTTTGGAAATTCTTTCCCTGCATCATTTATAGACACTCCGCCATCAAAATCAGAATGTGTATATTTATGGCGTCCAGACTACAGTGGTTTAGGTTCAACAACATATACAGCAATGACAACAGATTTTACTGTTGATAAGATTAAGAGTACAACAAATAAAGTATTTTTAGGTCGTGAAGCAGCAGATTTAAATACAGCAAGTAAAATCAATCCACGTTCTGCATTTAAATATAAGAACTTTACAAAAACAAGTAATTACAAAGTTACAACAACAGAACCTGTATATACAACACCAGAACCGACAGAAGAAGAACCAAATCCACAACCAATTCAAACTGGGACTAAAACAGTTTATACAGATACTCATGTAGTTTCTTCAAAGAAAAGTTGTCCATCAGGAAAAGAGGGCTATATAAGATTATGGGTAGACGCAACAGGTTGGGAAACAAATTGTATATTAAATTGGGGATCAGACTATCAAAATGGTTCAAACATACAAACAGCTTCATCAGTTTATAAAACAGGTTGGGTAGTAGGTTATGAAGATACAACAAATTCAACACCAGACACAAATATAACAGGTGCACTAGATGTAAAAACAATAAGACTATATCGCCCAAGTGTAAATGAATTCAAAACAGTTCAAGATATAGCAAATATGCGCCTGCAAGCAGACGGAACAGCAAATTTAATGTACAATGTAAATGGAAAGCAAGATTTTCCAGCTCCAGAAACATATCAAGGATTAAAATATGCATGGAATGATTTGTTAAGCTGGTCAGAAGATGGAAGTTCATCAGTTATATTATGTACAGGTGGTGACACAGGTTCAGTATTGTCAGGATATTTAACTGAAATAAAACCATACACAATAAAACTATCAGATAATTGCTTTGATAAAGTACAACCTATTTATTATGCAAATTATCAAACTGAAAAAGATGATTTATTTAAAATAAAAGATGTTTGTAACAATACTGCATGTCAACCAGAAGCAAACAAATATTCTCATTATGAAGTAATAGCAGGAAGTGGATTCTATGCAGAATGGGATAATATAACAGGATGGAAACCAACATTATTACCACGTCAATGTACAACATCAGGGTTTTCAGCAGGTGTATTAACAAAAGTGGCAGATTTTTGGGGATTAAAAAGTGGTACTGCAGTATCTACAATATATGGAAGTTCATGTTTTTCAAGATTCCGTCCATCATATGATTTATGGAGTGAATTAAGATGGAAGACATTAACTCGCCCACAACAAATTTTAATAAACTATCCAGACAATATGCAATGTACAGATTTAGCTAATTGTACAGCAGTAACAGATAACAAAGTGTATCGTTGTGCAACGGATAATGTTCCATCAAATTGGAATACTTCATCAGGTTGGGTAGATTACAAATTGGCATCAGCAACAGAACCAAATCCATTAACATGGACAGCTACAGGTAATTTAAATCCATCAGGTACTCAAAAGAATTATGTATTAACAAAAGAAGCAATAGCTTCAGGTGATTTAAAAGTGCACTTATGTCGTCCAACAAAAGCTGCATCATTATTAGTAAATAAAAAGTTAGGCGATTACAAAACTGAATTTAATACAATAGCAGAAGAGTGTGCATTCTATGCAGGATTATCAACATATGATGCTGCAAAATGTACAACAGAAGGTTATTCAGCATGTACAGTAAATACATACACATATTATGGTTGGACAGATGAAAATGGTTGGGCAACAACATGTGAAAAAAATTATTGTTATGCAGCAGGTGCAAAACCAACTAACAAACCAATAGCTTATATAGAATATTCTAAAACAAGAGTTACAACTCCAATTGTAACAACAGATTGTGTAGACCTTTGCCAACCAGCATATTCAAATCCAGCTGCTTCAGCATTAGAAGTTCATGCAGTAGAAAAATGTAATTTAACACCAGTAACACATGATAATTGTGATGGTTTCCCAAGAGCTCGTGAATATAACTATTCAGCATGGAGTGATACAGCGGGGTGGAGTGCATGTAATAAAGTAAATCGTTGTTCTACATCATTAGAAGGCACTACAGGTTCTAAATATATATCAGGTGAATATGACAATGATAATACATCAGCAACTAATGCATTAATAGATACACAAGGTGGAAAGATAAATAAAAATGCGACAGGAAGATTACAAGTAACAAAATGTTTAAAGACATGTCGCCCACAATTTGGAAGTACAACAGTTTGTGTAGAAACAGAAGCTATGTACAATAATTGTAGTGCTTCATCAGGATATTTATATGCAACATGGGATGATGGTTATGGTTGGAGTACATGTTCAACTATAAATAATTGCACTGATCGTGATGCAACAGCCACTGCTGCAAAGTGGATACATTACAGCAAGGCAAATATAAACACAGGTATAAGTGATTACCTAACTAATAAAATAGCAAAAGACCAAACAGGTTCTATTAAATTAGATAAATGTGTAACAAATTGCCAACCAAAATTTGAAGCAGGTGCAGCAAGTAAAGTTGGTTGGATAACAGCAAAAATAGAAGATAATTCTATAAGTGATTGTTGTAATAAATCTATAACAGCTGCAACAACAACTGATGCAAATAAAGAAGCATGTGATTATGTACGTTCAGATGATGATGCTTACAAATATTTTGGATGGGTAGCAGCAAATGGATGGGATTCAACATCTCAAATAAATAAATGTACTAATTACACAACAATTACTCAAGTAGCATATGTAGATATAAACAAAGTTGACGCTACAGCAAACAATACAAAAAAGAGAGTAGCAGAATGTGTAACCAGAGTAAAACCAGTTCCTCATTTAAAATTAAATGGTGGAACAACATGTTTAGACCAAGGATCAGATTGTGAATACAAATCAACATACACATGGACAAGAGGTACAAGCACAGCAACAACATACAATTCTTGCAAATATATAAGTGCAACAGAAGCATGGTGTAAATATGGAACAGAACCAGTAAGCAGAAAGATAACATGGACAGACGCATTAGGTTGGGCTAATCAAGGTTTTGTACAATGTACTGGAGCATTTACAGGAACCCCAAGTATACAAACACCTGATTTAATAAATGACTGTCAAAAGACTTGCCAACCCGCATTCCAGACAGGAAGTTCTGCACCATATAACAGTACAGTAACATGTAATACAACAGGTGACGCAGCAAACTATCCATGTGGTTCTTCAGCATATACATATTCAAAATGGCTAGAAACAAGTGGCTGGCAAGCTTGTTCAAATAATAATTATTGTACAGCAAATGGTTTAAGTACTTCTATTAATACTAATTATATTAAGTATTCAAAGACAAGACCTACAACAGGAAGTTCACCTATTAAAACAGATGAATGTTTAGATGGTTGCCAACCAAGGTATATATATGCAGGAGCTGGTTATAAAATAGAAACAGCTACAGTTATAAATGGTAATACATTAAATAAAGACACAAGATGTACAACAAATAAATATGATGGACAATGTGCAACTTCACAACCGGATTCTCATTTATATTCAGCTTGGGTAGATGCTACAGGATGGGGATCTTGCACTGATCAAAATTATTGCACAGACAAATCTGGAGCCGCTAATTTTCAAGGTTCACATATAAAATATACAAAAACAAATAATAATACAGCAGCTGCTACAGCAAACCACGTACCTGTATCAATGGGTGTAGCATTATGTGTAACAGATTGTCGCCCAAAATATGGCCTAACAACAGCACAAAAAACTACAACTGGTGCAAATACAGATCTTTGTTGTGACCCAACAGGAGGTACATCTGGAACTGCATGTTCACAAGCTCAAGATAGTACAAATATTTATGAATATCATAAATGGGAAAACAACACTACAGGTTGGGGAGATGAATATACAAACTATTGCACAGCAAGTGGTTCAGCTCCAACATTCACAGCAAAGTATATAAAGTTACAAAAGGCAAGAGGATCAATAAATACAATTCCGACAACAAATTGTGTAACAGAGTGTCGTCCAAAATATAGCGCAACAGCATATTCAGATACAACAATTTACACATCAACATCATGCTGTAATACAACTGATACATCAGACACAACAACAACTGCATGTAATAAAGCATCAGTTAATGCAAATACAGTTAGTTTCTGGAAAACAGGTGATGGTTGGACATCAAGAGATGCTGTTTGTGAATTTGATAAAGATTTAAGGTCTACTTGGGTTAAGCCAACAGGGTGGAAAAATTTACAAGCTTCAGTAGATGCCTCAGGTAATATAACATGTACTTTAGGATATGACCCAAAATCAGCAAATAATTGTCAATATTGCTCAATAAAGATTTGTACAGAAAGCCCAGCAACTACAATTAACCAAACAACAGGTGATTGTTTAGCTGCATTTAGTATACAATATAATTCAGGAACATGTTGGAAATGTGGAACTCCTTCAAATCCAATTTGTCCAGAATCTTCTTATTCAACTTTTGTTTCATTTGTCCTAGATGATGAATCTGGAGAACGTAAGTTAACTTGTAAAAATGCATCTAATGTAACTAAAGCTTATAAAATTGATTCAACAGGAACATTCAATTATGATTGTTCAAATACTCCAGTGTCAAACGGCTGTCCAAAAGTGTTTGAGATAGAAACTGGAATAAGTAGATTACCAAATTTAAAATTAAAAGCATTATAAAATAAAAAATCCCCAAAATAGGGGATTTATTTTTAAAGTTAAATATTTTAATTTGGCCAGGTTCTTCCACTGAAGAAATTATATAATGCTTTTACAATATCAGAAGGTTGAGAACCTTCCTGTTTTGCAGTCTCAATTGAAGGGTAAGTCCAATCGTTATTTGCATCAATAAATTTTCTGGTTGGCCATGGTGCAATAAAGTCAACACCTGATGTTCTAAACTTAAAAACTTGTTCAAATTTAAACAGGGTGCTGGTTTCGGGTTCGTTAGGGTCTCTGAACCAATTTCCACTCATTTCTATTGCAGGACTGTTTGAATTAATTGCAATTTGTCCACCAAGAACAAAAGTAAACAATTTATTAATCATTTCTACAGTTAAAATAGGAACATCGGTAAAATCCCATGATAAATTATCTGTATAACCTCCTACAGCAAGAACGAAGTTACTATCAGTTTCTTTATTCTTTAAAATTTTTTTCAAAGATAAAATTCCTGATTTTACTTCCCAAGAAGAAACTCTAAGTCCATTATCAAATAAATTTTGAAGAATTTCATAGCTATCTACTACAAAAGCATCAGCAAACACTACTTTCTCCATCTTCAAAAATTCAACTGAACCTTGCAAATAAGTCTGCAAAAGAAACCATTGCTCTGTAATAGATCCTTGTGAAACTGTAAGGTTTTTCCAAGTTATCTTTACATTTGCAGAAGAAATTGAATTAGCTGTTTTAAAGCTAGTTATTTCTTGGTTTATTTCAGTAATTTTTGTCATTACTTGAACTGGCTCCAAAGTTTGATTTCCGAAATCTTTAGTTAAAAGAAAAGTTTCAGCTTTCTTAGAACTTTCGATACCAAACTTCTTGTTGTCCACGGTTTTTCCGTCATTGATAAGGATGGCTTCAAAAGCTATACTACCTGCTTTCGAAACGTTTTCAGCTTTCATTTCCACCGGTGCAGAAACATCAATGCCGTCGGCCAATTTCAGCTTCAGGGCGCTTTCATCGATGAAATTCAATTGAGATGCGAAAGTTGATTTTGCCGAGGTTAAAATCTCGTCAATGTTCTTTCCGTTTCCCTGAAAGTCTTTTTCGATACGTTTAATAGTGCTTTCGATTTCAGCTTTCGCTTGATCGCTAACGCCACTAATTACAAGGTCCTTAACGGATACCTTATAGTTCAACACGGGAGGTGTATCTTCACCTTCTTCCTTACCACACGATACCAACATAGCTCCCACGAGAGCTAATACTACAAAATATTTACACGTTTTCATGATTATTAATTTTTTGTTTATGATTTTTTAAATTTATTTTCTCTTTATACTTACAATATAGGATGTAATTTATTATTTGTCAACTAAAAACGAATAAAAATCTTTAAAATAATGTAAAATACTTAAAATCGAATATAATTTTAATAATTTACAGGTGCTTTTATTCCTAAACACATAAATTCCTAAAGGAATTTATAAGCTTCAAGGCATAATTTGATTAAAAAGACCGATTCATATCACAAAACATGGCAGCGATTCGTAAAAACTCAATAAGTCCCCCAAACTCCATAAAACTTACCAAATTCCTTCAAATTCACCAAAATCTTCAAATTTCAATCAAATTAAGGGCAAAAAGAAAGCCTCGTGGAACCGAGGCTTAAGGGAAGTACGAATATAAAACCATTATATACGAGTCGTGAAATAAAGTCAATAACTTAGTTTGATATTTATATAATTTTATAATTATCAAATTATACTTGAAATGACTTTTCAAATGAAATATAATTAAAGAAATAAGGAGGGAGCCTTATGTCAAAGCTCATAAATACTAAGTCTTTATTCAAAAAGGCTCTAAAAGAAAAGTTTGCAGTACCTGCATTCAATTGTAATAATTTAGAAACAATAAAAGCAGTATTATCTGGTGCATCTTTATACAACTCACCAGTTATATTAGCTTTCTCACCATCTGCAATAACATATATGGGACTTCCTGTAATATCTGCAGTAGTAAAAGCGGAAATAAAAGATTTAAAAATTCCTGTTGTATTGCATTTGGATCACAGTCCAACATTTGAATTATGTGAAAGTTGTATAGATGCAGGTTTTACATCAGTTATGATAGACGCTTCATCAATGCCATTATCGGAAAATATAAAAGTAACAAAAAAAGTAGTTGAATACGCAAACAAGTTTGATGTATCAGTTGAAGCAGAAGTAGGTCGTCTAGCAGGTATAGAAGATCATGTAGATGTTTCCCAAAAAGATTCAATATATTCTGATCCAAAAGATGTAACAGAATTTATTAAACAGACAAAGTGTGATTCTCTTGCCATAGCAATAGGAACATCTCATGGAGCATATAAATTCGCTGGCGACGCTCATTTAAGATTTGATATTTTAAAAAAGATAACTGAATTAAATCCAGATTATCCATTTGTATTACATGGTGCATCATCTGTTCCAAGTGAATTAGTGAAAGAGTGTCAAAAATTAGGAGCAAATTTACAAAATGCAAAAGGTGTATCAGAAAATTTAATAAAAGAATCTATCAAGAAAGGTATTACAAAAATCAATATAGATACAGATCTTCGACTCGCATTTTATAAAGGAGTTAAAGGAGCGTTAATAGAAAAACCAAATGCTATTTCCCCACGTGATTATTTATCAAAAGGAATTGATGAAATCCAAAAAGTAGTGATAGATAAAATCAAATTATTAAACACAGAAAATAAGGCTTAATTATTCAATATAAGAGGAGAACATGTCAGAAAAGCAAACCAATTATAAGCATTTTTTTGATTTTGATTTTAAGACATCTAAGAATATAGACTCTTTAAAAACAAAATTTGAAAAACTACAAACTGGCAAGCAGGAAAGTCCTGCAAAGTATTTAGTTTTTCCAATAGCAAACAGAACACCAAGTGAAGTTGTTTATGAAGAAAGTAGCAAAACATTAATATCATCTAAAAAAGCAAAGTTATTAAATTTAAAACAAGCATTAACACTTGCTCAAAAAGTAGCAGATTCACAACAAGCAAAAGTACCTAAAAAAGACAGATTTTTAAAAGGCTTTTCCACAATAAGAAGTCAGGAAGAAGTAACATTAACAGAATTAGATAATTATTATAACTATTTACATAATTATAATAAAAGTGATAACCGTTCATCTTTGGGGTATAAAAAAGATTTAGAAAATAAAATGAATGCTATTAAAGAAATAATAGTACAACGATTAGAAGAACAAAGAGCTATGGAAGAAAATCCGCTTCCAATAAATAATAAAGATACAGTTGAAGATACAGAAGTCCAAGAAGATGTAATATTTTTTGTTAAAACTCCAGATGGAGAAGAATTACCAGCAAGTTCAAAAGAAGAAGCTGATCGTATAGCAGAAATAGTAAGTGGTACCGTTCAAGAATCATATCCATTTGAATTATCAAATCAAGACGATGATCAAGAGCCAATGAAAAAGATTTTGTTAAAATCAAATAAAAGGATTATTCAAAAAAAGGCTAGACAAAATAAAAGATTGCCTTTAGAGTTAGAATAGTAAGGATAAACATAAGAGGGGATAAATGACAAAATTTTCAATAGAAGGTATTGTTAAAAAATTAGATAAATTAAATGTTGGTGAAAAATCAAAAAATAATTTAGCTAAATATTATTTATACTATGCTCATGCATCAAAAGATCCATATACTTTAAAAGAAGCTTTAAAACAATCAGCTCATTCAGGAATAAATTATATTGAATCTGATTCGCTTCCTACATTACATGAATTACAATATTTATCTGATACAGGAATATTTGCCCAAGAAGATTTGTCACATATAAAAGAATTAATTTCACATAAAGAAGTTTTTAAAAATCTAACAAAGGATACTCCCAAAAAAGTAAAAGACCAACAATCAAAAGATTTGGAACAAAAGACAAAGCAATTAAAAGAAAATTTGATGGATTTAGTAAAAAACAAAAGAAAATATTCTAAAGAAGAATTTGCTGAAAAAGTATCAGCCTTAAAGATAAAAATAGGCAAAAATGGTATAGAATTAGCAAAACTAAAAATGCAAGCAAAACAAAAAGAAAAAACAACAAAAACTAAGGAAAAAGCAAAAGTCCTTCAGTTAAATTCTAATAACTCTTTTGAAAGAGGTTCTGCGGCCTAAAAAATATAATAAATTCCTTGCAAAAACGCAAAATATTTGCCATTATTCTTATCTATAAAAGGGAAAGAAAATGAGAAGAATTATATTTGCTACAATACTATTACTTTCAAGTACATTAAACGCACAAAAATATTGGCCAAGTGATTCGCAAACTATTGATGGTTTAAATTTAGAAGCCGTGGCTGAAATTTACACAGTTGCGCTTCAAGATTTATATGAAAAATCTCTGGTTGAAGTTCCAGCAGAAAAACTAACCTCTCAAGCTATAAGAGGATTCGCACAATTCCTACCAAATATAAGAGCAACAGTGGCTGGTTCCAGAGTTATGTTAGAAGCACGAGGAAAAGTAATAGGAAACTTTCCAGCTCCAGATGATAAAAACGACATGAATGCATGGGGACATTTAATAGCAACAATGTTATTAAATATAAGACATTACGACAAAGAATTAGTATCATCTCACCCAGAGCAATTATATTATTCAACATTAACATCACTTGCCTCAGTAGTAGATCCATATGCACAATACATATATCCTAAAAAAGCATTTACAAAAACAGGTTCTGCAAAATTAATTTCAACATCTATTGGAATAAGTTACAGAAGAGATAAAAATAAAAACATTCAAGTTTTATCAGTTTTTGAAAATTCCCCAGCATTTTTAAAAGGAATGGCTGACGGTGATACTATCACAAAAATCAATGGTAAAAATGTAACATCAATGTATGACGAAGAAGTAGAAACAGCATTCCATGGAAAAACAAATGCATTTGTTCAATTATCATACATAGATTTCGTATCAAGAAAAACAAAAGATGTAACATTGCGTCGTGCATCATTTATATCATCACCAATAGACCTAAAAATTCTTCCAGGTGGATTTGCACAAATCATCATTCATGATTTTTCAATTAATACAAAAGAATTAGTTCAAGAGGCAATTGTTCATGCATACAATTCTAATGATGAATTATATGGAGTTATTTTAGACCTTCGTGGAAATTCAGGCGGGTTATTAGAACAAGCAGTTGAAATCGCAGATATGTTTTTAGACTCAGGAGTAATAGCCCAAACAAAAGGTCGTCACAAATCAGCAAACAATGTTTATAAAGCAAAAAAAGGTGATTTAATTAACGGCAGACCAATGGTTGTACTAGTAGATCAAACAACAGCCTCAGCAGCAGAAATTTTAGCACTATCATTACAACAACTTGGTCGTGCAGTTGTAATAGGAACTCCAACATTTGGAAAAGGTGCAGTACAAACAGCTTCAGATTTACCGAATGGAGCAAAATTAATTTTCACATGGGCAGAAGTTTATGACCGTGAAGGAAATTTTTTGGATAAAAGAGGTGTTCTCCCAGTAATTTGCACATCATCAATAAAAGATTTACAGGCTCAATATGATATGGTAGAAAATATAAAATCAAAAAGGTTTAATTCACCTGTTTTACAATGGCAATATTTACCAGCAGAAAAAATGGATGAAATTCAAAAAATTCGACAAGGTTGTAAACCTTCCGATTTATCAGAAGATAATATAGCGTTCACTCAATCGTTAGCATTATCAATCCTAGGTGACAAGGAATTATATAAGAAATTAATGAGTATACAAGTCAAAGGGGAATAGTATGAAACTAAAAGGCTCTCAAACAGAAGCTAACATATTAACAGCATTCGCAGGTGAATCACAAGCAAGAAACCGTTATGATTTTTTCGCAAGCGTAGCAAAAAAAGATGGATTCAGAATAATATCTGACATATTCACAGAAACAGCAGAGCAAGAAAAAGAACACGCTAAAAGATTATTCAAATTAATGGAAGGTGGAAAAGCTGAAATCACATGGAGCTATCCAGCAGGAATAATTGGAACAACATTGCAAAATTTGCAAGAAGCAGCAGATGGTGAAAGAGAAGAATATTCTGAGATGTATCCTGGATTCGCAAGAGTAGCCCAAGAAGAAGGTTTCAATGATATAGCAAACATCTTTTTAAACATAGCTCATGCAGAAACATATCATGAAAGAAGATATTTAGAATTAATTTCAAGATTAAATGAAAACTCACTATTTTCAAGACCAGAAATTGTAGTATGGAAATGTAAGAATTGTGGCTATCATGTAATGGCAAAAGACGCTCCATTAAAATGCCCAGCTTGTGATCATCCATCAGGACATTTCATAGAAGTGGTAAATGCAAAGAAAATAGAAGACTCAATATTTTAAAGGAAAGATAAAAAATGCAATTAAAGACAATAAATGATATTCAAGATATATCATCAAAAAGAGTATTAGTTCGTGCAGATTTAAATGTGCCAATTGAAGAAGGTGTAATTCAAGATTCAACACGTATAGATGAATTCTTACCAACAGTTGATTTACTTTTAAAAAATAAAGCAAAGCAAATAATCATAATGACACATTTGGGTCGTCCAAATGGGGAATTTAATGAAGAATTTTCTCTTACTCCAATTTATGAATATTTGAAAAAAAAATATCCAAGCATCAAATTTGCATCAGACTTTGATAAATTGGATTCATCTCCATTAATCTTATTTCAAAACATTCGTTTTTGGAAAGAAGAAGAAAAAGACGATGAAGGGTTTGCAAAGAAACTAGCTTCTTATGGTGATTGTTATATAGACGATGCATTTTCAGTATCACACAGAAATCATGCATCAAATTATGGTATAACAAAATTCTTACCATCATATGCAGGTCTTTTACTACAAAGAGAAGTAGACGCATTATCATCAATCCTAGAAAAACCGACTCGCCCACTAACATTCTTAATGGGTGGAGCCAAATTAGAAACAAAGCTACCATTAGTAAATGCACTTTTATCAAAAGCAGACCATATATTAGTAGGCGGTAAAATCGCAGCTGAATTAACAATTCAAGATCCAAAGATAGTAAAAGCTATTGATTACAGCGACGAAACAAAATTCGATATAGGTCCAAAGACAGTTGAAAAGTTCATTGAAATAATAAGAGAATCAAAAACATTATTATTCAATGGACCGTTAGGCTTCTTTGAAAAGAAACCATACGATCAAGGAACAATTGAAGTAGTAAAAGAAATAGCAAAACTATCACGTGAGAAAAAATTATTTTCAGTAGTAGGTGGTGGCGACACAATCTTTGCATTAGGCAAATATAAAGATGATATAAGCTATTGTTCAACAGCTGGCGGAGCATTCCTTGAATTTGTAGAAAAAGGAATGTTAGACGCAATAAAAGTATTGGAGAAAGATGTTTAAATTTATCAAAAATATTTTTAAATCAGAAAAGTTAAATCCAGATGTAGTTGAGGATTTGCAAGATTACTTGCTATCCTCAGACTTTGGATATACAGCTACAGAAAAAATAATGGAAAATTTAAAGAAACATAATAAAGATTCTAAGTTATCAGGAGTTGAAGCAAAAGAAATTTTAAAAGACCAGCTTTCAAAAGATTTAAAAAAATTACAAACTGAATTTAAAATCACAACCAAGCCAACAGTTTTATTATTCATAGGAATAAATGGCGCAGGCAAAACAACAGTATTAGCAAAAATAGGTCATTATTATCAGCAACAAAAAAAGAAGATTATAATAGGTGCTGCAGACACATTCAGAGCATCAGCAACAGAACAATTAGAACATTGGGCAAAGAAATTAAAATCAGACTTTATTTCAGCTCCAAATTCTGACCCTGCATCTGTTGCATACAAGACATATAAACAAGCAATAGATGAAAACATAGATATAGCATTAATAGATACAGCAGGGCGTTTAACAAACAATGATAATTTAATGAACGAATTAAAAAAGATATATTCTACTTTACAAAAATTAGAATCATCTGTCATTGCGAAGAATGAAGCAACCTCATCTTCTATAGTTCCGATTCTCATTCTTGATGGAACTGCTGGTCAAAACTCAATAAATCAATTGGAAAAGTTCTCAGAATTTTTGGATATAAAAGGTTTAATAATAAACAAGATGGACTCTTCATCAAAAGCAGGTTTTGTTTTTCAATTAACAGACAAAAAGATTCCAATATTATTTTTAGGTTCAGGTGAAAAATTAGAAGACCTCGAAGTTTTCACTCCAGAGGCCTTCTTAAAAGACTTTTAATTATTCCATCTTCACAATATTTGATGTTTTAATTTTTTTAACAGAAACAATTTTGTTTAATGAGTTTGGAACAATACTGCAAGAATGCTCATTTTTTGTGGTTTTCCGCCTAGGTTTAAATTTATTCATAGATATATTTTTAAAATTATATATAAATTATAAAATAAAAAGCTTGATTTCTCAAGCTTTTAAATTTTTGCAACTGTATCAAAAATAGCTATTGAAAATAATTCCAGTCTTAGGATCAATGATAATTGGACTGTTATCAACGAACTCAATAACCAATGCTCTGCTATCCATAGAATTAATGCTAGGAGTTTTTCCAGCGGCCCAATCAAAAAGTATTTTGTCGGTATTAAGGTAATACTTACCTAAAAAAGCATCAATAACTATGATATTTTTCATATGCCAAAGTGTATGTAAAGGAAGTCCAAAAATACCAATATCAATTTCCTGTACTTTACCAGCTTTTCTTTTGTTCAGTGCTTCTACCAATTTATCAACAAAATCGCAAATCCGAGCTCCAGGCTTTACGTAGATTATTTTTTTAACAACGATTCCCTCAATAACAATTTGACTGATTTCACCAAAGTTTAATAAATTCATTTCTTTAAGTTTATAAATTAAAAAATAAAAACATAAAGTCTTGATTACTCAAGACTTAAAATACCAATTAAAAATTTCCGGAATATTTTGCATTTTGACTAGCATCAAAGATGCTACCTGTCATAGGATTAACAAATATAGGAGCCTTTTCAAGTTCTATAATAACAATCCTTTTTGCAGGGTCTTTCAATGCTTCCCCATCTTTTGTTTGCTTCTTGCCATCAAATATAGCAAGAGGGTGCGCAATGTCATAGAACCCATCAACAAGCTTGTGGATTCGTACATTTGAAATACTGCACACAAGTCCAGGAGGAAATCCCAAGATATTGTGTTTGATACTTGAAGGTCTCCCTTCCTTTAGTTTGAACAAAATTTCTTCCAAAATAGGAAGTAGTTTTTTGATTTTTCTTCTTCCCCAAACAAAGGAGATTTGTTGCACGTGCAAAGTTGTTTTGTCGTACATAATCCTATCCGGTTTTCCAAAATTTACTAACGATATATTTTCCATAGAATGTTAATTTAAGTTTATTATTTAAAAAAATAAGTGTGCAACTTCAAGTTGCTAGTCCTCCAAGAAAGGGCGTAACAATTTAGCACGAGCAGGGTGTTTCAATTTACGCAACGCCTTTACTTCAATTTGTCTGATACGTTCACGAGTAACTCCTTGTTCTTGTCCTACTTCTTCCAATGTATGTTCAGAATTCATTCCAATACTAAAACGCATACGAATAATACGTTCTTCACGAGGAGATAAAGTAGAAAGTACTTGAGTAGTAATTTCTCTTAAATTTGAATCAATCATAGCATCACTAGGTCTGATTGCATTTGGATCATCAATCACATCACCGAACAATGAGCTATCATCATCACCAACAGGATTATCAAGAGAGATAGGAGTTCTTGATGCTTTTAAAATTTCTCTAACTTTTTTAATAGGCAAATAAACTTTTTCTGCAATTTCTTCAGCGGTTGGTTCTCTTCCCATTTCGTGTAACATCTTACGAGAAATTTTTCTTAACTTATTAATAGTTTCAATCATATGCACAGGTACACGAATAGTACGAGCATGATCAGCAATCGAACGTGAAATAGATTGTCTAATCCACCAAATAGCATAAGTAGAAAATTTCAATCCACGTCTATATTCAAATTTATCAACAGTTTTCATCAAACCAAGATTACCTTCTTGAACAAGGTCTAAGAATAACAATCCTCTATTAGTATATTTTTTTGCCACAGAAACCACTAAACGCAAGTTAGCTTCAATCATTTCTTTTTTAGCCATAACAGCTTCACGTTCACCCTTACGAACAGTTTCAACAACTTGTCTGTATTCGTCAATAGGCAATCCAGTTTCTTCAACTATATCTCTGATTTGATCACGTATAGCAATAACTTCTTTCTTATGGAATTCTATAAATTTCTTCCAGTTCTTAGATTGAATACGTCCAATTTTATTGAACCAAGTAGGAGATACTTCATATCCCTTATAATATTGTAAAAATTCTTCTCTTGGAATTTTGCATGATGATGCAATTCTAAGAAGCTTACCTTCCAATCCAGTAAGTAAACGATTTTTATCAGAAAGAGTTTCCAAAATTTCATAAATTTTAATATCAGTTAATTTGATTTTTTCCATCAAAGAAACCATTTCTTGTTTCAATTCTTGATATTTCTTTTCTGTTTTATCGTCAATTTTTGTATTAGTTAACAAAGCTTCAAGTCTTTTTGCTTGAACTTTTTTAAATTTAGAATAAATCTTTTTTAATTCTTCAAATGTAGCATAAACAATAGGTCTAACTTCTTCTTCCATGGCAGACATAGACAAATTCATAGGATCATCGCCGAAAGTTTCTTCCTCTTCTGGAGCTTCTTCTTCAGCTTCTTCACCGTTTAAAAGAGCTTCTTCATCTTCTTCAGCAATTTCTTCGCCATTGAAATCATTAGAGCTGCACATCAAATCAAGATTAACAATGTTACGAAGTGAAACGGTGTCATTTAAAAGATCGTTATACCATTTCAAAAAAGTTTCAATTGTCATAGGTGAAGTACAAAGACCTTCAATCATCAATTTTTGACCAGCTTCAATTCTTTTAGCAATAGCAGTTTCACCAGCTTTTGTAAGCAGGTCAATATTTCTCATATTTTTAAGATAAGTTTGAATAGAGTCAGGTGAAGCAACGCTTAAATCAGCAATACCTTCAACAGTTGCTGAATTTTCAAATAATTTAGCTTGCTCTTCCAAACCTTCAGTGCTAGTGAAATCTTCTTCTTCCACATCTGATTCTAATTTTTCAGTTTCAAGCAAAGGATTTTTTTGTTCATCTTCATCATCGAAAGATTTCAAAAATTCAGCTTCATCATCTTCATCAACAAGAGGAATATTTAATTCAGAAAAAGCTTCCATAATAGCTTCAACTTTATCTTCTTCCATATTTTCTTTATCAGCAAGTATAACAATATGCTCTTTAAGAACATATCCATTTTCTTTACTAATTTCGAAGAGTTTAATAAAACTTTCTGGTAAATCTTGAACTAAAGCTTCATCTAACTTAATTTTTGTATCCATTTACAACCTTTCCTACACCTAAATTGTTGAAAACCCCTATCAAGGAAGGAGTTTTAAATATCTTAACCAGTATTATTTAGTTTTTTTTCTGGCTTTTTCCAGTATGGCATAAAATTCATTTTCGCCGATTAATCCAAGAGTAATAGGATTTTGTGGTCTGATAGATGCAGATAGTCTATGATTACCATTTCTAATATCTTCAATTGTTTTCTTAGTAGAATGCATAGCTTTAGCAATCTGTGTGTCTGATATTTCAGGGTGAGTTTTAACAATCCACAAAATTCCGTTTGGCTTATTTTGGCGTTGAGCCATAGGCACATAAGTTTCTTTTCTTGTAGTTTTTCTGATATCTTGAGCACTTTGAGTAAGTTTCAAGTGAGCCTTAGGATCAGCCTCACATCTTTTGATTTCTTCTTTAGTCAATTGATGTGTTAAAATAGGGTCCATAGGACGAATAGTATTAGTTTCTCCATCAGCGATAGCTTGGATTTCAAGTTCATGAAGTCCACAAAATTCGCTAATTTGTTCAAAAGTAAGTGCAGTGTTTTCGATAAGCCAAGCAGCAACTGCTTTCGGCATCATTGGAAGTACCATAAAAAACTCCTAGAATTTAAAAAAATTAATTAACTTGGAGATTTATAGCAATATATGGTAAAAAAATCAAGGAAAAAATGACCAAATTTCCAATATTTCAAATATTTTAGTCCAAACTTAATGATTCGCAATAAAAGCGATAAAAATCTAAATTTACTATCAAAAAATCTCTTCATACTATAATAGTTTATAAAATTTAAACCTGTGGTAAGAAAATTTTCCTTTTTTAGGAGTTAAAAATATGATATAATTTCTAAAATTAAGACCAGAGGAGGAACCTATGTCTTTTAAAAAGATTTTTCTACCAATTTTCACACTCGCATCAATTTTCACCACCACTTCCCATGCTCAAACTTGGACTGGAACTGATAATTCTGAATTAGTTGCAACTGGAAAATATATTTGCCCAGACGGGAATACATGTTATTCTATATCTGATAGTACAGAGTTTATACATTTAAATGAAGCTGGATCAGCTGGTTCTGTTGTAAACTTTACATTAAACAACACTCTTACAACATCTTCTATATATTTTTATAAAACAAATTTTAATTTTAGAAACTATGGAAATATTGATTCTTCACAAAGTCAAGGTGTTCTTATTAGAGGAAATGGGGGAACTGGTATTGTTAATTATGGAATTATAAAAGGCTCATCATATGGTATAAATTTTGAAGGGGCTACTTTAGGTTCGTCATCCGTAAGAGCTGATATTATAAACGAAGAAGGTGCTATAATTTCAGGTGGAACAAATCATGGAATTCAAATATGGCTTCAATCAGTTGTTTATGGGGATATTATTAATAAAGGAATAATTAAAAAAGGTATAGGAATATCTGGAAATAAACAAACTATTAGTGGTGTTACAACAGAATATTTTAGTGAACTTCACGGAGATATTATTAATTATGGAACAATAGAAGGGATGTATTTTTATATGTCTAATATCTTAGGCAATATAACTAATTATGGAATTATTGAAAGAGAAGGTACAGCTATCAATTTTGGACAAGATGGTCGTTATGGTATGACATCTATACCTATGACTCTTACAAATAATATAAATGCGAAAATATCAGGAATAGGAGTTTATGGTTATGGAATGCATTTTGGTACTTCCAGTGGTGGAACAGGAGGATATTCTTTTAATGGTGAAATAATAAATAATGGAATTATTGAAGGTACTATTGCTGCAATAGGTATTCGACAATTTTCAGTTAATGGAAATATAATAAATTCAAATATAATAAGAGGTACAGGAACCGATTCTTCAGGTATTGCATTTGAAGCTTGGGGTAGTGGTGGTAAAATTATAAACAATTTAGGTGCTGAAATTACTGGATTGAAATATGGGATTTCTTATTTAAGTGCAAGTAATGGTGGAATTGAAAATAATGGTTTAGTTTATGGTGGTGATACTGGTATGGATTTTAATTCTTCGAGCTCTTTGTATCGTCAATTTATAATAAATAATAGTACAATTGAAGGTGGTGTAAAAGGTATAAGTTTTAATTCAAATTCCAAACTTATAGGTGATAGTGGTGGTTATAGTGCAGTAATAAACAATACAGGTGGTAAAATTATTGGTTCTGATTATTCCATCTATAACGCAAACACTACTTTTATGATAAATTATCAAGGTAATGGGGAATTAATAGGTGCATTACATTCAGCTGGAGGTTGGGAATTTTCTAATATGACTTTATCTCAATCTAAATTAAATCAATTTAATTCAGCAACAGGTTCTGGTGGAGTTAAATATTCTAATAAGGGTGGTCAAACTCAACTTAATATAGCTTATACAACATCAGATATGAATCAAGCTAAGATTATTTCTAATATTGGTGATTTAACATTAGGTGATACAGCTTATGGTGATATTATATTAAACTTAACAGTTAATTCTCAATCATTAGGAGATGGAGCTTACTTATTAGCTTCTTCTAATACAAGAGTTTATGGAGATTATGCTACTTTATATAATAACGGAACATTGTTGGATTTATCACATTATACTTTAAGATATGAGAATAATAACAAAGAATTATGGTTGGATACAACAGGACTTGGTGATATTCCAGATCCTTTAACTCCTCCTCCAGCACCAGCAGGTGGGGTGAATAAGATGAATTCATCTTCTATGGCTTCTTCTGGTTTATCAGGGTCTCGAAGAGTGGGTAGAGTAATATTCGAAAATAAAAGGGGTGATTTAATGGCTAATAATTTAAAAAGAGATTTAAAATTAGCTTATGCTCAAAATGATAGAAATATTATGTATGATGCTTATCTTAAAGATAATTACAAAAATAAAAAGAATGGTTTCTGGTTACAATACTACAATGGATCTGAAGAATATTCAGCTCAAGGTAATGTAGCTAAATTCAACAACGATTACCAAGGTGCTGTTATTGGTTATGACAGACAAGTTGGGAGAATGGTACTCGGTGTTGCATTATCATACTCTGGAGATAAAGGTAAATCTACAGACTATAAATCATCAACAAAAACAATGGGTGGAAATCTTTATGGTGGATACTCATATGGAAAATGGTTTGCATTGGGTAATGTAGGATATACAAATTCAAAAGTAGATCAAGATATCTTCACATTATCAGATACACCTGATCAATCAGGCTATGTTATGTCATATGAAGCTATTATAGG
>JAVBPW010000002.1:0-98270 GCA_031549385.1 Alphaproteobacteria bacterium | reverse complement strand
CCTAAGGTCAATGTATTTACTGTTCCTGTAACAAATCCAAGACTTCCATTTACCATTGTACCAACAATTCCACCCATTGTATTAACAATACCATCATTCATTGTTGTGATTTCTCCACCAGCCATCATATCTATTGTTCCACCATTAATTTCATTAATACTACCACCATCCATAGTTGTAATAATACCACCAAACATAGTACCAGTAATTGCACCACCAGTTGTAAATAAATCTACTGTTCCGGTATTCATATTATCATATGAAGAATTAACAACTGCCATATCAGAATCTATATCATCAGCAAATACATTGTATGTGTTGAAAGTTACAAACAATATTCCACAGAATAAAATAATAAATTTCTTCATGAATTTTCTCCTAAAATCTTTCCCTAAGTTCAATACTAATAATTAAAAAAATAGTTTCAATATAAAATATTTCCAATATTTTTCATTGAAAATTAATAATTAACAAATACAATATCATCCATGAAATTAAAAGATTTTGACTTTACATTACCACAAGAATTAATAGCAACACATCCACTCCAAAGCCGTGATGCATCTAGGATGTTGGTAATTCCAGAATTAAAAGATGATTACTTTAAGAATATAATCAACCTATTAAACAAAGGTGACGCATTAGTATTAAATGATACAAAAGTAATACCAAGTCGCATAATAGGAATTTTTAAAGATAAAGAATTTGAAGTAACTTTACACAAGCAAGCTTCTAATGATTCGTGGCTTGCCTTCACAAAAAACTCCAAAAGATTAAAAATAGGTGATACACTAAATTTCTCAAATTTATTAAATGGAATAATAACAGAAAAAAGTGATGATGGGATACTATTAAAATTCGACACAAACCAAAAAGATATTTTTGAAATGTTAGATCAAATAGGAAAAATTCCCCTCCCCCCATATATTAAACGTCAAGAAGAACAAGAAGACAAAACAAGATACCAAACAATATTTGCAAATAAAAAAGGATCAGTAGCTGCCCCAACAGCCTCTCTTCATTTCACAAAAAAGATATTAGAACAACTAAAAGAAAAAGGGGTAAACATAATTTATGTAACGTTACATGTAGGAGCTGGAACTTTTTTACCTGTAAAACAAGATGATTTATCTCAACACAAAATGCATTCCGAAGTTGGTATAATAACAAAAGAAGCAGCTAACCTTTTAAACGAAATAAAAAACAAAGGTGGAAAAATAACTGCAGTAGGAACAACAGCATTAAGATTACTTGAATCTGCTACAGACGAAAAAGGTATCATTCATGAATTTAATAATTCAACAGATATATTTATTCTACCAGGCTATAAGTTCAAAGCAGCAGATCAATTATTAACAAACTTTCATACACCAAAATCCACACTATTTATGTTAGTTTGCGCCTTTTCCGGATATGACAATATGAAAAAAGCCTATGAATATGCTATAAATAATAAGTATAGATTTTATTCATATGGGGACTGTTGTTTTTTAAAAAGAGTTACTTGACATTGACCTAAAATAAATATAGAATGCTTAGATATTTTTAACGGGGAATAGCTCAGTCTGGTAGAGTACTAGTTTTGGGAACTAGGTGTCGCAGGTTCGAATCCTGTTTCCCCGACCATTTAAATCCTTGAATATCGAAGATTTCTTATTACCCCAATCACTCCGCGAACACAGCCACTCACAGCCAATATTTTTTTCAATATTGACACTGTAAGCCTTTTTGGTATGGCTTTTTAGCTGAAATTACTCAACTTACATACAATGGCGAATTTGCTGGTGTCACTACTTCGGGCTTCAGCAACACGAATTTCCTTGACTTTTTGATAAAAATATTGTACAATCTTTCTCAGTTACATGGGCGAATTGCGTCCATTTTTTATATCAATTTAGACCACGATTTCCGTGGTCTTTTTTATTAACTAATTTTAAAAACTAAGGATTTATTCATGAAAAAATCAAATATAATTATTTCAGACATTACTTGTATGAAAGAAAAATTCTGTATTGCTGGTTGGGATATTGGCGAAAAAAGAATGAAAAGACTACTAATAGACAATATGTATTGGGATGAAAAAGATATTCCTACATATTCTGTAATTAATGTAGAAAATGAACCATTAACAACTTTAAGAGATTACCCTCATCAAACAGAGGATACTAATATAAATTTAGATTCTATTAAAGTATTAGAAATATATCAACCAGATGGAAAATTGGCGCAATTGTTAAAAGATAGCGTATCAAAAGATATTCAAACTATTTTTGATGATAATGTTATATATAATTCATATATTCATAAAAAAACAAAATGTGCGTCACTTGGAGCTATTGTAATTCCTACAAGTAAAATGGAGTTTTTCATTGAAAATGGAAAATTAAGAGCAAAGGTTATGGATTCTTCCGATAAAAAATATGATCTGAAAGTTAGTTCAAAATATTTAAGAGATATTTTTGAAAAAACTAAAGATGTAGAAAAATTAAACAATATGTTAAACGATGCAAAATATGTCCATCTAAGAATAGGACTTGCTCGCCCATTTTTGATACAAGATAATCATTGTTATTTAATGTTGAATGGAGTATTTTTATATTGATGAAAATTTATACTATTGGCTTTGCTGGGAAAAAAGAAGATATGTTTTTTGACATATTAGAATCTGCTGGAGTGAAAACTTTGGCAGATATTAGATTATGGAGAACAGCTCGTTTTGTTCCTTGGGCAAGCGGGAAAAATTTGCAGGAAAAGTTAGGCAATAAATATAAGAATTTTCCTGAACTTGCCCCAACTAAAGAATTGCTAGAAACCTATAAAAATAATGGGATTGATTGGACTGGTTATGAGCAAATTTTAAATAATATCTTAAAAGAAAGGAAAGTTGAGAAATTCTTTATTCCTGAAATGTTAGACGGAATTTGTTTTTTGTGTACTGAAAAACTTCCTGACCAGTGCCATCGTCGTTTAGTTGCTGAGTATTTACTATCTCATTTTCCAGATGTTGAAATTATTCATTTGTAGGCGATGTTTTATGGGCTTTGGCGACATATGAGGTAATTCTGTTAACCTCGCCACAAAGAGCCGAAAGTATCGCAAATCAAGGCTGGTAAAGGCAGAGATACCTTTGATGTTGCAAATTCGCATCCTGAGCGAACGACCATTAAATTGTCCTTGTGTATGCAAGGCTTTTTTATTGCCCCAATCCGCCGGACTTCTGCGGGCTTTCAAGGTTATCTTTGACACTGTAAGCCACATTAATTCTCAGATTTTGCCTTTTCTGAAGGGTTTACATACCTTGCCGATTTTGGCGGTGTCAAAACTCTAACAATAATCATCAATACTATCGCCACCAGTCCATTCCAATCCTCTTTCGATAGTGAATTGTTTGTCAGCTCCTTCTTCTGAAAAAAATGTGCCAAGACTTGTATGTACAAATAAACCATCTTTGTAAGTAATTTTAGCAAGAGCAAAAGGTTTTACAGCTCCCTCATTTGAAGCTTCAGATATTACACATATAGATTTATTATCTATTGATAATCCACTTTTATAGACTTTAGAAAAGTATATGTCATTACGACAAAATATTAAATCTTGTTTTAAATTTTCAGCATAATCTTGAATTGGATTTTTGCCAATTTCTTTAGGGCAACATGGAAATTCACTAGGAATATTCCAATCTCTTTGAACAGCATTTGGCGTTTTTGATACTACTAAATCAGAAATTTCTTCCGTCTTTTCTGCTTGTGATTTTTCAACCAATTGTCCTTTTGTAGTAATTTCACTAAAGTCAAAATTTTTTGTAGGTTTAGAAAACACATCTTCATTAATTATTTTTTTTGTAGCTTTAGGAGTATATTGTTTAAATAACCATTCTCCTAAAGATTTTCCTTCAGATGAAGATATATCATTTGCAGCCCATTCAAGTAATCGTTTTAAACTAGCTTGTCCTTCTTCAATACTAACTGTACGCATCCATTGGTAATCTTGTTCAATAGCATTTTCCTGTAATATAGAAGGATTTTCTAAAAATGCTTCTATACTACCACAAGCATATATAATACGTTTAACTGTTATAGGATTTTGTAATGCATTTTCTAATCTTGTTAACCATCGTAAATTTTCTGGACGGTTATTTTTACGATTTGTATCAATATGGTCAACAACATGTTCTTTTGTTGGGGCTTCACCATGAAAAGCTGTAGCGACTATTCTATGTATACGGGCTGAAGCAATTTCCATATAGCCTGTTCTGCGGTTTGGAACTCCAAAAGTCCATTGATTGTCAGTTGGACGGGGTCGTTTGCCTTCACGAGGATATTTTATTACTGCTCCATTATCGCGAACAGAGTATCTTTCATCTTTATAGGTGCATTCTCTTTCTTCAAAAAAATCATCTAAGTTAATATTATTCATAATTTTTATTTTATACACTTATAAATTATGTTCAATCAAATAATGTTCCTGTTCTTTGAAATTATCATATTTTGATGCTAGTATAAATAGTTCTCTGATATCAAAATTTAATTTTCCATTCATAAATCCATTTATTATATTTGGAGATAAATAAGCTAGATTTAAATATCTGTAAACAGTTCTAAGATTTGCTTTCTCTGATTGCATAATTTGCTTTATATTGCCACATTCTTCATACATTTGTTTAAACTTCCAAGCATAGGAAAATGCTCTCACTATGGATTGTTGATTATCTGTTACACTCATCAACCCCGTCTTACCTGCATTATATTTTGTGCTTTTCATATTTTTTTGAAAGTAGAATTCTCGCTCAAGAATTATTTGATTATTAACATTATCAACAATATATTCCTTGGTTTCATTGGAAGAATTTATATAATCTTCCTGAATAAATCCATTCAAATTTTCATCGTTTAGGTTAAAAAAGAAGGTCAATTTGTCCTCTTGATAAATAACTTTTTTTACAAAAGCCTTTATAAAATCCTTCTGATTGAAGTAATTCATTTCTTTGAAATTTATTTGTTTAAGTATAGTTCCTATTTTATTAATATCTATATTCAGAGCCTCGTTGACAACATCTTTTGCAAATCTATCCACTTGAGTTGCATGCAAATAAAACCCCTTGATAGCATAGTATTTTCTATGATTTTTTTGACTTTTACTGGTGGCTTGATTTATAAATTGCTCTCCCTTATCATCAAACAGCTTCCCACTCAAAAGGTTATTTGAAGCAGAACAACTCGAACTATTTCGATAATTGTGAGTACTCAATTTCTCCTGCACCTTATCAAATAATTCTTGTTCTATAATAGGTTTATGTTGCCCTTTAAAGAATTCTTTAGTTCTTCGACTTTCCACTTCGCCAATATAAATATGATCCCTTAAAACTCTGTGGATTGATGACCCTAAAAACTCCGTTCCGCCTCGTTCAATTCCGTCTTTAGTAATCCATTTTTTGTTAACAACTTTGTGTCTTCTCAAATATAAAGTTAATTCTCTGATAGAACTCATTTCTAAATATGTTTCAAAAATATGCTTAACTAATTTTGCTTCAACTTCATTTACTATTAACTTTTTATCAACAATATCATAACCAAGTCGTGGTGTTCCACCCATCCAAAAGCCCTTCATTTTACTTGCATAAATTTTATCCCTTACACGCTCTGACGAAACCTCTCTTTCAAATTGAGCAAAGGATAATAACATATTCAAAGTCAATTTACCCATAGAAGTCGATGTATCAAAAGCCTGTGTGATAGACACAAAGTTGCAATTATATTTTTCTAAATCCTTCATCATATTGTGGAAATCCATGATAGACCTTGAAAGTCTGTCTACCTTATAAACAAGTACTGTTTTCACCAATCCTTTGGAAATATCATCTAGCATTTGTTTCAACGCAGGCCTTTCCATAGTCCCACCAGAAATCCCTCCGTCAGTATAGGTTTTATAATGATGCCATTCATTAAAAGCCTGTGACATTATATAGGCTTTGCAAGCTTCCTCTTGATTTTGGAGCGAATTGAATTCTAACTCCAAGCCTTTCTCTGTCGATTTACGAACATACACCGCACAATTAACTCTTGGAAGAAGGTGGAAGTCAAGTCAATAAGGTAGAATTCTTTGCTTTTCGGCCTCCCATTCAGATTCCCGGACTTTCCTTTCTGAAATCTATGGTTTATAGGTGGTTTTTTGTACACATCAGTCTCCTTTGTTAACAACTATAACTGCTTGAAAAGACAGAAAGTCAAGTCCTTATACTATATTATAATATAGTATAAGTGTTTGATATACGAATATATTTAAAAGTTACCCATTTGACATTTGTAAAAAATTTTTATAGAATCGAGATAGTATTAAAAAAGGAGGTGATTGCCATGATAATAACAAAAACTTAAGAGGAGGCAAATATGCCAGAATTAAAAATAAACTATATCGCCGTAAAAGATATAAAACCTTACGAAAAAAATGCTCGTATTCATAATGATAAACATGTATGCCAAATAGTTTCTTCTATTGAAACTTTTGATTTTACTAACCCAATCTTAATTGATGAAAATAATGAAATACTTGCAGGACATGGGAGATGGTTAGCTGCAAGAGAACTAAAATTAGAAAAAGTTCCTTGTGTTATTTTAGACCATTTAACACAATCCCAAAAGAAAGCCTACAGAATTACAGATAATAAGCTTACGTTAAATGGAAGTTGGGATGAAGACCTTTTAAGTTTAGAACTTAAAGACTTATCTGATTTAGAGCTAAATTTTGATTTGGAAGTAACTGGTTTTGAGCTACCAGAAATAGACCTTATGATTCAAAATATTAATGGTGAAGATAAAGACCCTATGGATGAAGTCATTGAAATTGAAGAGAATACTGTTAGTAAACTTGGTGACTTATGGCAACTTGGAAATCACTTAATATATTGTGGAGATAGTCTTAAAGATGAAAGTTTTTCTATTTTAATGGGAAAAGATAAAGCTCAAATGATTTTTACTGACCCACCTTATAATGTTAAAATAACTGGTCATGTTTGCGGGCTAGGAAAAACAAAGCATGATGAATTTGCTATGGCAAGTGGTGAAATGTCACAAGATGAATTTACAGATTTTTTGAAAAATGTTTTCGGTCATTTGACCAATTATTCCACTGATGGTTCTCTTCATTACATTTGTATGGACTGGAGACATATTATGGAAATGACAACAGCCTGTGAACAAATTTATACAGAGATGAAAAATCTTTGTGTTTGGAATAAAACATCTGGTGGAATGGGTTCTTTTTATCGTTCAAAACATGAATTAGTTTTTGTTTATAAGCATGGAGCGGCTTCACATATAAATAATGTAGAACTGGGTATACATGGTCGCTATCGTACAAATGTATGGGATTATGCAGGTGTTAATGGTTATGAAAATAGAAATGCTAAATTTGTAAGTAAGGAAGTTTAAATATATTTGCAACGTGGTTTGTGGAGAATAATTGACTTTTTTATTGATATTTTAACATTTATTCAATAATATATTGTCTTGACTTTTAAGGCTAAAAATTATATATAAATAAACATGGAAAATAAATTAGAAAAAATCGAAAAAATCTTATCAAGAGGAATAATAAAAGAAATTATTCCCTCTGAAAGTGAATTTAAGGAACGCTTATTATCAGATAAACCTATGAAGTTTTACATAGGGGCTGATCCTACAGGTGACTCTCTTCATTTAAGCCATGCAAAGAATTTTATGTTGCTTGAAGAATTTAGATTGATGGGACATAAGGTTTTTGTGTTATTCGGTGATTTGACTGCCTGTATTGGAGATCCTAGTGATCGAACTTCTGCTAGAACTATTTTAACTAGAGAAAAAGCTAGGGAAAATATCAAAAGCTGGGTAAATCAAATAAAAGGTATCATAAATTTTGATGATCCTATCAATCCTGCTAAAGTGGTTTTAAATAGTACATGGTTCGACAAGATGTCCGTTTCAGAATTAATTGAATTATTGTCTACTACAACAGTTCAAAGAATGTTGGAAAGAGATATGTTTCAAAAAAGAATGTCTGAAAATAGGCCAGTGCATCTTAGCGAATTTATCTATCCTATATTTCAAGGATATGACAGTGTTGCATTAGATGTTGATGTAGAGCTTTGCGGAACAGACCAAGTTTTTAATGCTTTAATGGGAAGAACCCTAATAAAAAAGCTTAAAAATAAGGAAAAGTTCGTTGTAGCTGTTAACTTAATGGAAGATCCTATCACAGGGGAACTTATGTCAAAATCGAATGGCACGGGTGTTTTCTTAAATTCGACCGCTCAGGATATGTTTGGAAAAATTATGTCCCTTACAGATCAAATGATAGAACCAGTACTTATTAATGATACTCGCGTTCCTTTAGATGAAATTAAGGCATTAAACATAAAGAATAATCCTAGAGATGCTAAAGTATTTACTGCTTGGGAAGTTGTTAGAATTTTTCATGGGAAAGAAGCTGCAGATTCTGCAAGAGAAGCTTTTCTGATGACATTTTCAAACAAATCTTTTCCTGAAACCGCTCCTGTTATTTTAATTGATGAAGGAACCTCTTTACTGCAAGCTATTAAAAAAGCTAAACCTGAATTATCAAATTCAGAAATAAGAAGGTTACTGAAACAAAACGCAGTAAGTATCAATGAAGAAAAAATTACCAATGAAAATGAATTAATCAATGCAGAAACAGATCTAAGATTAAGAGTTGGAAAATTGGGATTTTTCTTGTTAAAAAAAAGCTGATAAAAAAGACTAACATGAATGTTAGTCTTTTTTTATTTAAGCTTAAATAAAATTTTATTTATAGATTCTTCCCCAATCCAATAATTAGGTTTAGTATCTTTAACATTATTTAGTATATCTAATATTTTTGATATTGTTTTATTTAAATTATTATTATTTTTTATAAAAAATATATCCTCTGTTTCTTGAAAAAAATTGAAACAATTTGTTACATTTTTTATAAAAAATTTATTATAAATACTTAATTTATCTGTATTATCTAATAATTTATTTTTGCTACGATATTTTATATTTTTAGCATCTAGTAAGATTATGAAACTTGCATTTGGTTTTAATAAATTAAAATCATTGTAATCTATTATTTTCACAATATTTTTTTCCATTTTTGTTATAGCATAATAGTAGGCAATACTTGAATATATATATCTGTCTAAAACTACATTTTTATTAGATTTTAAAAAAGATAAAATCTTACAACATCTTTTTTCTATATATTTAATACTATTTTTATGAATATTTATTGAATTTTCTTTGTTATTTATTAATGTTTTTAATTTCATTTCATCATTTGGAAGAAAACATCTAAAGTATTTCGCTTCAAATTTTTTAGCTATTTCTTTAGCTAAAGTAGTTTTACCAACTCCATCAAGCCCATCAAAAACTATTAACATTATATTCCTTGTTTAAGTAATTTCATAAAATTAGAATCTAATTCTTCTAATTTTATATTTTTTATATATTTTCTCATAATATCGTTATATTTTAATATGATATCTTTTTCTGTTTGATATTCAAATTTTTCAAGATATTTTTTTAATTCTAAGTCATATATTTTTTTTACATTTTTTGAATTCTTTTCTTGAACCGGCAATAACCAATAATGAACATTATATGATTTTTGAATCTGTTCATCATAATATAAATGAATATATTTTATATTTAAGTGTTTCCTCATACCTTTTCTTATATAATGTAATAAAAAAGAAGTTCTTAAATGCGTCATTAAATCAATTAAATCAAATGCACTATATTGTTTTTCATAACTTAAAATATAAAACCCCGGTAATGGATATGATGGGTCTTGTCTAATTACTACACCTTCTTTTTCATAAATAGGTATTAAACATGCGTCCAATAAATTAATATTATTTTTTAATAATTCACATCTAGGAGTATTAAAGGGAACTATAAAATATCTATAATTTTTTGTTCCACCAATAAAATCCAAATATCTATATCCTTCAACTAATTCAGGAAGTTCTTTTTTATCAAAAATATCTATGTATTTAATTTTTTTCATTTTATAAACTCAACGATTTTATGAAAATCATCTTTATTCTTTATATTTCCAATAACAACTACATTATTAGAAGTATCTACGACGTTCCAATCCTGCGTATTAGTCATATTAGGAAAATAAGCAGAACCATCAGTATTAATTAACATATACTTATTTTTTCTAATTGAACGACTCTTAAATTGCACCTCAGGTTTAAAACTTTTTTCCAATTTAAACGATAAATTTTCACAAAAATCTTTAAATTCTGTTTCTGTAATTTCAAATAAATCCTTATTTTTATACCCTAAATCTCCAATAGGCATATATTGAAACAACTCCCATTGCTTTATATTTTTAAATCTATTAATTATAAAAGGCATATTTTCTAAATCTTTTATATTTTTCCTATGAACTACAGTGTTTATACATATATTACTATCCAATTTATCAAACAAATTTATTATTTTAATTTGTTCTTCAAAAATATTTTTTCTTCCTGTTCTAAAAAAAGATATTGTCTCAGATGTAGTTCCATCTAATGCAATTCCTATATAATCAATTAATTTAGAAATTTTTTCTACATCTAATCTAGACACTTTGCAGTTTCCATGAAAAATAGTCTCTGTTGCTTTTATCAAAGGAGTTCCAAGAGTATCAACAGAAACAATAAAATCAAGTTTTTTAGTTTCTATCAACAATTCCATTATATCTGGTCTAGATAAAGGATCTCCTCCACAAAATGTAATATACTTAATATTGTTATTTTTTAAATATTCCAAAAAAGATATTATATATTTAGTTTCTAATAATTTCTCATCTCTACAAAAGTGATTACAACAACCAAGACATCTACAAAAGCAAGATCTTCCAACGGCAATATTTATATGCATAATGAAAACCCCTTATAAAATGGTGGAAAGGGCAGGATTCGAACCTACGAACTCAGAGAGGGCAGATTTACAGTCTGCTGCCATTAACCACTCGGCCACCTTTCCAGGTGTTAGGGATTTTAATATATTATTACTAACAAGTCAATATAAAAATTAAATAAAATGATTTTTATACTTTTCTATAAACAGGGTCCAAATGAATATCTTTATCCTCTTTAATTATCCTATTAATTTTTTTATATTCTTTTAATTTATCCGATAATTGTTGTAAAAATAAATCAACATAATCTTTATCAAATTCAGAAAACATAGGATATAATTTAAGAGCTCCAATATCAATATTAGTATTTGGAATTTTACATACACTTGATGCAGTAAATGTAAAAGGACAATTACCTCTCAAATTATTTTCTTTTATCCAATTAGCAAAATCAGTATTTAATTGCTTTAATATACTTAATTGCTCCGCTGACATACATTGTAAGTTATTTAAACTCATATCTTTCATCCAATCAGGTTTAATGCAAACAAATACAGATACCCAATTTTGATTTTCTGATAAAAGCCCTAACTGTTCCTTTAAATAAATTGAAGTATCAAGAAGTTTTCCAAGTTTCTTTTGGTATCCTTCAATACCTAAATATTTAAGACATGCTAATGTAGATAATGGACCAACACCTGATCTAGACATTTCTAAAGTATTTTCAAATGTCGCAGATTTATTTGGTTGCCGACCACTAAATTGTCCTTGTGTATGCAAGGCTTTTTTATTTCCCCAATCCGCCGGACTTCTGCGGGCTTTCCGCTCACGTAGTCGCCCTGTAAGCCTTTCCAAAATCTAAATTTTGTGATTTTTATACCATTTACATACAATACCCTAAACCAGAGGGGTGACTACTTTAACTTAGCCCTAATTTTTCCTTAGCTTTAATCAAAGTTTCGCCAGCCTTTATTCTTGCTTGATTTGCCCCATTTGCTAAAATTTCATCAACCATATTATTGTCATATTTTTTATAGTTTTTCTGTATTTGAGATAATAAATTACATACCATATTTGCCACTTCTTCCTTGAAAATAGCATATCCTTTACTTTCAAATTTTTGTTCAATACTTTCTATGGGTTCATTTGTTATGCAAGATAAAATACTAATAAGATTAGAAATTCCAGGTTTGTTTTCCAAATCAAATTTAACTATTCCTTCATTATCGGTTACTGCTGACATTATCTTTTTTCTAGCCAATTTTACATCATCCATAAGAAATATAGTTCCCATATTATCCCCATTATCAGATTTATTCATTTTTTCATTTGGATTTCGCAAGTTCAAAATCTTATTACCAATTGGAGTTATATAAACATCAGGGTCATTAAAAGTTTTTCCATATTTATTATTAAACCTTTGTGATAAATCTCGCGATAATTCCACATGCTGTTGTTGGTCTAAACCAACTGGAACAATATCAGTGTCATATAGTAAAATATCGGCCACCATTAAAGTAGGATAAATCAAAAGCCCCGTATCTATTCCGTCTTTTCCAATATTTTGAGATTGAAGTTTGAATTGTGTCATTCTATATAACTCTCCAAGTCTTGTTTGAAAAGTCATAATAAATCCCAATACTCCATGCTCCAAAACATCACTTTGTTTGAAGATTATTGTATTATTTATATCAACTCCACAAGCCATATACATTTTTATACAATCGTAAATCGCATTTTTTAATTCAACTGGATTTCTGTATGAAGTTATTGCGTGCAAATCTGCTATAAATATGTAGCTTTTATATAAATCTTGTTTGTTTACAAAGTTTCTAATAGCTCCTAAATAATTCCCTAACGTTATATTTCCGCTAGGTCTTACGCCTGTTAACATTACTTTTTGTTTCATCTTTTTACTCCTTTTAGATAAAATTAAACCCGTGATATGCTATTGCAACACCACGGGTATTTATCTTTAAAAGGATTGCAAGAGCCACTGGCGCTTACAACCATAAGCGCCTATTTAATTACTTCTTGCCACCATAAATTTTTAAAAATCATTTTATTCCTTTATTTATAAACGTATTATATGGTTAAATTATTGCAAAAGTCAATTAAAATGATTTTACAAATACAAAGAACCTCGAAAATATTATTCTGAAATTTCCTCAACCATTTTATATAAATCAACAAATCTATAAATTGACGGAGCTTGTCCCAAACCTCTTTCTTCAGTTTCCAATATTCCATTTTCTTCCATAGACTTTAACAAAGCTCTAGCGGTATTACCATTTAGTCCAGTTTCTTTTATAAATGTTGTTGTAGTAAATTTAATCCTTCTAAATAAGAAATTTAAGACTTGAATATTAAATTGAGATTTTAATAAAGATAATTTATCTTCTGTTTCTTTCCTAATTTCTTTTAATCTTCTAAGCATTTTTATAAGCATATCTGTTTGCTTTTCTATTACTTCTATAAAAAAGTTTATCCACTTTTCCCAATCATTATTCTTAGAAATTGCCTCAAGAGAATTAATATAATTATTTCTATGTTTTGACAGATAATAACTTATATAAAAATAAGGTGTAGATAAAACTCCATACTTTTTTAACAATATTGGAATTAATATTCTCCCAACACGTCCATTTCCATCTTCAAAAGGATGTATTAATTCAAAATAAGCATGTATGAAAGCAATCTTTACTATAGGATTCATATTTGTATTTGAATTTATAAAATTTATTAATTCATTCATATATTCTTCTGTATGTAAATGGGAAACAGGAGTATATGTTATTTTTCCATCAAATTTATTTCCTATATAGTTTTGTTTTTCCTTAAATTTTCCCTTTAATTTATCCTTCCCTCTTGATTGATTTAATAAAATAGCTTGTATATTTTTAATAAGGGAAGCAGTTATAACAAAATTATTGTCTTCTACTTCTTTTATACAATATCCCAAAGCATCTTTATAATTTTCTATCTCTGTTGCATCTGCCTCTATTCTTTCAGAAAGGTCTTTACCAACTTTGTAATTTAAAATATCAGTTATTGTAGCAACTGTTCCTTCCAGCCTTGATGACATAACAGATTCTTGATAGAATAATATAGAGGTTAATATTTCCGGAGAATATACAAATTCCACCATACCGTCATATCTGGATAGCTTATTTTCTGCAGCAAAAGTATCTTGATTTTTAGGAAAATCATCTAAAATCTTAGGAAATCTTTTTAATACAAAGCTACCCATATAAATCCCTTTATTATTTTTTAATATTATTTATATGTATTATAATACAAATAAAGCAATTAATCAACATTATAATACAAACAAATCTATTATCTTATATTTAAATACAAGAAAGAATTTTTATACGTATTTCAATAATAACTAAATCAAATCATTTTTTGATACAAAACAGAGATTTTTTATGATACGTAAATTTCAATTCCTAGGCGATGTTTTTGTGGTCTTTGGCAAGATTGAGGTAAATTTCATAACCTAGCCACAAATCGCCTAAAGTCTCGCAAATCAAGGCTGGTAAAGGCAAAGATACCTTTGATGTTGCAAATTCGAATCTTGAGCGAACTACCATTTAAATTCTTGAATATCGAGATTTTTATTATTTCAACCACTCCGCACACACAGCCACTCACAGCCGATATTTTTTCAAATATTGATACTGTAAGCCTTTTTGGTATGGCTTTTTAGCTAAAATTGCTCAACTTACATACAATGGCGAATTTGGCGGTGTCACTACTTTAGGTTTCAGCGAATTAGATCCCTCGAATATTTGCTCAAAACTGCGTTTCACAAATTTCTGAGATGACAGAGAAGTGCAACAACATAAATGCTGATTGCGGTTTGTCTATAAAATTTCCTTGACTTTTTAATAAAAATATTGTATAATATTTTTTAGTTATATGGGCGAATTGCGTCCATTTTTTATATCTAATTTGACCACGGTTTCCGTGGTCTTTTTTATTAACTAATTTTAAACAAAAGAAACATTATGTCTAAAAATAAATGTAGTGGAACTATTTCAGTTAGTTCCCATACTAGAAATGGTAAAAAGATATCTGCTTACCAACGAAGCTGTTCAACTCATGGTGGCAGATCAAATTCAACAAATAATCTATTAAAAAATAATTTATTAAATAAAAACAATATTAATAGTAGTAATAAAATTACAAGCTATATTAAAGCTGCAAAAATAAATATGGATAAAGAAAATTTAAGAAGACATTTAAATAAATGGTTTTCTGAAAAAGAACAAAATAAATATGGACTAATTGCGGTTCAAATCAAAAGGATAGATTAATGAAAATACACTTAATTACTTCAAATGCAGGAAAAGCAAAAACATTACAAAACTTTTTTGTAAGTTTGGGTCGTTCTGATATTGAAATTGTTCCTACTAATTTGAATTTGAATTTGATTGAACCTCAAGCTGATAACTTTTCTGAAGTATCACTATTCAAAGCAAGACAGGCCTTTGAACAATTAAAAGAACCTGTTTTAGTAGAAGATGGCGGTTTTGCAATTGAAGCATTAAAAGGATTTCCTGGAGTTTATACTAAATATATAAATCAAACTTTGGGGGCAGAAGGAATTATAAAATTGATGAATGGCGTTGAAAATAGAAATGCTAAATTTGTAAGTACTGCAACATATATTGATGTTAATGGTCAGGAACATCAATTCCACAGAAAAGGTGGTGAAGTATCAATTGCTAATGAAATTAGTAAAGTAGATTCACCTTTGGCTTGGTCTGTTTTATGGAAGATTGTTTGGATTGAAAGATTTCAAAAAAGAATGGCAGAAATGACAGAAGACGAAGTTAATCAATACTATTCTGGTGGAAAATCAGAAGGAAGTTTAAATATATTTGCAACTTGGTTTGTAGAAAATAATAAATAACTTCTATTTATACTTGAATATTAACAAAAAATGTATAAACTATATATAACCAGAGAGGTGTTTATTGCTTATTGTAAAAAATCTTTCAAAGTCTTATGCTGATCATCTTATTTTTAAAGATGTAAATTTTAGTGTTAGCGATGGAGATAAAATTGCAGTTACTGGTTTAAATGGAGCAGGAAAATCTACTTTAATCAAAATTATAGCAAACAACCTACATTACAATGACGGTGATATTGAATTTATTCCATCAAACCAACATATTGGTTGGATGCCACAAACAATTGATGAACTTGAAATCCCTGATGATATATCTGTTTATGATTTTTTGTATTCAGGAAGACCTGTTAAAGAACTTGCTACAAAAATCAATGATTTATATTTAAAATTAAGCAAAGACTCTTCAGATTATTTAATTGAAGAATTAGAAAAAAGTCAAAATCAATTTGAGTATTATGGTGGATATACAGCAGATATTGATTTAGAAAAGCTCATTGCTAATTTCAAAATTCCTAAAAATATTTTAAATAAAAAAATGATAGAATTATCAGGTGGGCAAAAATCTAAACTTTCATTTTTAAGAACATTATATTCCGCACCTTCATTTTTGATATTAGACGAACCAACAAATCATTTAGATAAAGAAACGAAAGATTGGGTTATTGATTACCTTAAAAATTTAAAAATTTCTGTTCTATTTGTCTCTCATGACGAAGATTTTTTAAATAAATTAGCAAATAAAATTTTATACATTGATAATCAAACTAAATCTACAAATATTTATAATTGTAGTTACCAGAAGTTTCTATCACAAGTTGAAGAAAATAATTTACATTTAGAAAAACAATTAAAAAATCAAAGTTTAAAAATAGAACATTTGCAAAAATTTATAGATACACAAAAAGGCAAGTCTGGAAAAATGAAGCGTCAGGCACAAAGTAAAGAAAAATTACTTGATAAAATGAAAGAAAATATGCTTGAACCACCTAAAAAACAAAAAGAAATTAAAATAGATTTAAAGGTAGAAAAACAAGAAACTCAAAATCCTATTGAAGTTCATAGTGTAAATTTCGGTTATACTCAAGATAAACCTGTTATAAAAAATGCTGAATTTGAAATTGAACCAAATGAACGATTTATTATTATTGGGGCAAATGGCGCTGGAAAATCAACTATGCTAAAGTTAATGGCAGGCCTATTAAAGTCAGATAAAGGTAGCATAAAAGTTGGAAATAAAACAAAAATAGGATATTATGAACAAGAACATTCAAATATAGATGAAAAATTGAGTATTTTGGACGCAGTATCAAGTGTAAACTATAACGATAGCCAAATAAGAACAATACTAGGTTCTTTTAACTTCAAAGGTGATAAAGTTTTTCAAGAAGTTAAAACACTATCCCCTGGTGAAAGAAGCAGACTTGAAATTGCAAGACTATGTATTGCTCAAAATAATCTACTTCTTCTCGATGAACCTACAAATCATTTAGATATTCCAACAAAAAAAATAATGGCAAAAGCTTTAACTAATTATGGAGGAACACTTGTTATTGTAAGTCACGACTTACCATTTTTAGAAGATTTACAAATAAGCAGAATGTTAATGCTTCCAAGCTGTAAAATAAGATTTTATGATAAAGAAATTATTAAGAAATATATGGATATGGAACTAAAAAAGGAGAATAAAATGTGATGAAAAATTTTGGAATACAAGTAAAACCAGTTGGAAGCAACTGTAATTTAAAATGCAAATATTGCTATGCAGCCCCTTTCTCTAAGGAAAAAATACAAATAATGCCAGAAAATATACTAGAGGCAACAGTAAAAAAATTCTTTCAATATCAAAAAAATATTTTCTTTTCTTGGCATGGCGGAGAACCTTTAATCCCCGGTATTGAATTCTATAAAACATTTGTTAAAATACTTAATAAGTATAAAACTGAAGAACATAAAATACAAAACTTAATTCAAACTAACGCTACACTAATAACAGACGATTTTGCAAAATTCTTTAAAGAAAATGATTTTAAAGTTAGTATTAGTTTAGACGGATCACAAAAAATTCATAATACAAATCGCATTTATAAAGACGGAATAGGTTCTTTTGAAAATGTAATGAGAGGAGTTTAACATTCTAAGAGATAATGGAATAAATCCCCCTGTTATAATAACAGTAACAAAGGAATTTATTAAATATCCAAAAGAAGTTTTCGAATTTGTTATAAATAATGGATTTAAAGAAATTAAATTTAGTCCCGTTTTTGATTCTTTTGAAGATAATTTTAGCATAAATGCAGATGAGTGGTTTTTATATCTTAAAGATATATTACATTTATGGTTAAAATCAAATGATCCTGAAATTATGATTAGAGAATTAGATGAAGTTATTGCATGGTTATCAGATAAAACTATAAATCTTTGTAGCAGTGATAAATCTTGTTTAAATTGGGTTTCTATTGACCCTGAAGGGCAGCTTTATCCTTGTGAGTATTTAAGATCACTAGCTAGTTATGGAAATATATTAGATACTGATTTACAAAATTTACAAAAAACTATTGCATATAAAAATTTTAAAAAAGTATTTTTACAAATGCCTGAAAAATGTCATAAATGTGAATTTTACAGGTTTTGTGGAAATGGTTGTCCTGCAACGAGAGTTAAAGACAATCTAATGGCGCACGATGGAATATTTGTTTATTGTGAACAAAGAAAAAAACTTTACAAAGAAATAAAAAAACTTGTTCTATAAAAATATTTATTGTGTATATGTTAACATAAATAAAAGGAGATAATTATGGAAAAAAAACTATTACTTCTTGCGTTAAAAAGGATTGAAACAAAACTAAATCCTACTTGGCGTGGAGAAGTTTCTCAATGGATGAAATGTTAACCAAATAGAGAGGTTGTAAAATCTCTCTATTTTTTAAAATTTCAAAATCTCTTTTTATATAAAGTAATTTGGCTGTTATGAATAAAATGCAGCATATTTTAAAAAATAACCATAAAAGTCCTGGTTATTTAAATAATTTAATAATTTCCTTTCTATGTTTCTTAACATATTCTTGAAATTTAGGCAAAGAGTTTCTCTTAAATTTAATAGTAGCAAAAATATCTACCAGGAAATCTGTATGTTTCCCCCTTATCAAATTCAAAATATATCTTTTTGAAATGTAAAAGATTCTTGTTAATGCTGATGGATTGCATAAGATTACAATATCGCAATTTTTCCAGATGCTCTCTATCCAATCATGGCATTGTGCACCTTCTATAATCCATGTTTCTTGATTTAATATGCTGTTTAATATTTTTGTACGTTCTTTTTCTGAACAAATTGCACGAGTTTCTTTATATCTGTACACATTATCTAGTGTAAAATTAGGATAATCTAAATATTTAGCCAACTTTTGAGCAAATGTTGTTTTTCCACTACCACATGCCCCAATAATATAGATTTTTTTATATTTTTTCAATTTTTCATACATATTGACATTATTACAAATTTTAACTGTTTTTGCAAGATTATTACCTGATAACTAATTTAAAATTTCCTGTTAATTTTTTGACTAAAAATGCTAGAATTGGCGGAAAATATGGAAATTTTGAGTTTACTGCCTTCAAAAAACATCAATTTTCCCTGTAAATTCCCTGTTATTTGATAATATATATCTAGCAAATCCATGTCCTGTATGGCTTGCACTGGTTTTATTTATTTCCCGACCACTAAATTGTCCTTGTGTATGCAAGGCTTTTTTATTGCCCAGATCCGCCGGACTTCTGCAGGGTTTCCGGCTCATACAGTCGCCCTGTAAGCCTTTTTAAAATCCAAATTTTACGATTTTCAGCTCATTTACATACAATGCCCAAAAACAGAGGGGTGACTATTTATTTGTTTGAGCTTTTTTAATTAAACTTTTAATTTCTTCATTATTAGAAATATTTTCAACACTTATTCCTGATTTTGATACAAAAGGATTTGCTCCTTTTTCAAGAAGAAGTTTAACTAATAAAACATCATTAAAGCTTGCTGCAACAATAAGAGGAGTAAAATCCCAATAAGAATAATTTGGATTACCTCCAGATAAAATTAGCATTTTTAAGATTTTAGTATTTTGTTTATGCGTCAATGCATCAGCCATTGGAGAATTAACATTTTCATTATTATCAGGAGTATAATCCTTTAAATTTGGGTCTGCTTTATAATCCAATAACATTTGAATTATTTCTATAAATTCATAGCGCACAGCATATTGAAGAGCAGTTCTTCCTAATTCATTTTGAATATTAGGATCAGCTCCATTTTCCAACAAAATACTAACAATTTCTTTATGACCATTAGCAGATGCAATCATTAGTGGCGTCCAGCCTTTACAATTATTTTCACATGAATAATTCACATCATAATTATCTTTTATTAAAAATTTTGTATTTTCAACATCCCCTATTTCAGCCGCATTATATAAATCATTGCTTGTTTTTTTCGTTGAGTTTTGAGTAAAATACAAAATTATACTACAAAACAAAATTGTTATAAACATTAAAACGGTTAATATATTTTTTTTATTCATAATATTCTCCTATTATTTATAATAAATTAATAAATAAGATATATAAAGTCAAATCATTAAAAAAATTTTTCCTGTTTTTGAAAACTGTCATATTTTTTAGTACTTTTCATTTCTTTTTGACACAAAAGAATTATTAATCACTTATAATATTATATCAATATATTAAAAATAATTTAGATGAAAAACAGATTATTAATAAAGTAATTTACACAAATAAAAAAAAGCGGAAAATCATTCCGCCTTGTTATTAAACCTTAAAATCTTCAAATAACTTTTCTGGGACTTTTATTTCATCAAATCCTACATAATTCATCAACACTTCTGGAATTTTTACACTTCCATCTTTTTGTTGGTAATTTTCTAAAATAGCCAAAATCACTCGACTTAATGCAATGGCTGTTCCATTCAAAGTATGAGCAAATTCTTTTTTATCTTTTGTCGCATATTTTATATTTAATCTTCTTGATTGAAAGTCTGTACAATTAGACGCAGAAGTAACTTCACCATATTCTCCATTTTCACCTTTTCCAGGCATCCATGCTTCTATATCAAATTTTTTATAAGCAGGAGATCCAAGATCACCAGCACAAACACGAACCACTCTATAAGGAAGTCCAAGTTTTTGATAAATTTCTTCTTCAATTGCTACTATTTTTTCTAATGTAGCATTACTATCTTCAGGTTTTGTAACAGCATACATTTCCATTTTATCAAATTGATGAACTCTGTATAACCCTTTATTTTCCTGCCCTGCTCCACCAGCTTCACGTCTAAAACATTGACTTTCAGCAGCAAACATTAAAGGCAAAGCTTCTTCTTTAAAAACAGAATTTGATAAATATCCACCAATAGTAATTTCAGCAGTTGCAATTAAACTCAAGTCCATTCCTTCAAGATTATACACATTACTTTCACTACCTCTAGGATTAAAACCTGAACCCATCAAAATATCTTGTCTTGCAAGATCAGGAGTTTTCAACATATAAAGCCCCTTTTCTTTAAATATATCAAGAGCGAATTTTTTCAAAGCATTTTCCAACATAACTACTTCATTTTTAAAAAAATAGAATTTTGCACCAGTAGTTTTAGCACCAGCTTCAAAATCTAATAAATCTAACTTTTTGCCTAACTCAACATGGTCTAAAGGTTTAAAGTCAAACTTTGTAGGTTCTCCAAATTTTCTAACTTCTATATTGCTATTATCCTCAAAACCAAGAGGAGTATCTTCAGGCAATGTATTTGGAACACAAAGAGCCAAAGCAACATATTTTTCTTCTAAATCTTTGAATTTAGCCTCAACTTCTTTCAGAGTTTCTTTTAACTTTTGTCCTTCTTCAATAACAGATTTTCTTTCATCAGCAGAAACATTTCCAATAGACTTTGAAATTTTATTGATTTGAGCATTTAAATCTTCAACTTTTTGTTGTGTCATTCGTTTTTCATTATAAACAGAAATAAGCAAATCTAAGTCTACATTTTTTGTATTTCTCTTTGCAATACTATCCTTATAAATTTCAGGATTTTCAATTAATTTCTTTATATCTATCATTTTGTTTCCTTTATTCTTTAACCACGAAGTATAATGCAAACAGACACAATTTCAAGATTAAAATTAATTTGGATTTAAGATAGTATTAAGATGGATTTTTATTTATAGATATTAAAAATATAATTTTAACTTTGTTTTTTTCATTTTATTAAACATCATTATATCAACACGACGATTTTTAGCACGGCCATAATATGAAGAATTACTATATTCAGGGTCATAGCTCCCCAACCCTAAATATTCTATTTTTTTAGAATTTACTCCAGATTCTATCATATACTCAGCAACTGCATTAGCACGTTTTTCAGATAAAGATAAATTATATTTTTCTGTTCCTATAGAATCTGTATGTCCTTTTATAACAAATTTTGTAGCAGTATCTTTATAATTATTAGCAATAATCTTAATTTTTTCCTTTGTTGATTTATTTAAAGTATATTTATCAAATTCATAATAAGTTTCACCAACACGTCGATATTCTGTAGGTGTTTCTGGTACATTTTGAGCTGAAGATACTTCTAATGCTGTTCTTTGATTTAAAGATACCTCTTTATCTAAATATATATCCTGGTTTGAATACAAGTCTTGATTAGAATCTCTTTGGTTTGAAGCAGACTTCTGAGTTGCAGATACTCTTTTATCAGAGCAAAACTTAAACCTAAATCCAGCTTTAATACCATATACATCAAATCCACCACCCATTTGATAATTAGCACTAGCATAAACATTAAATCTTTTATCTATATCATAATCAATTCCTGCATTAAACGCCATAACCCCAGTTCCAATATCAGCACCACGAGATGAGAACCTAACATCTGTATTAGCAAATTTTGTTTCAAGATCAATATATTTTCCTGTCAATATTGTATTATATTCTCCAGAAACATACCAAGATGTTTTTGATAGTTTTTGTTCTAACCCTACTCCAATACGAGCTGATGTTCCAAGATTTGACCCTGAAGAAACATTCATATTTAAAGAATCTGCACCAGTTTCTTCAAAACCATCATATGATAGCATTTGAATTTCAGCACCTGCATATGGACGAAGCTTAAATGTTTTAGCTACTTTAAATTTATATCCAAACTCTAAATCAAAATCAGCATTATATCCTCCAAAATCAGCAACAGCCATTCTATTTAAATTCAAAGCCTGATTATAAATTTTTCTAGAAGTTGAATAATTATTAAGACCAAAGCTAACAACTGATTTAGCATCCCAATCTTCTTTCAACAATCCAAAATAAACACCCGCACCCATATTTTGAACATCTGCACTGTGATTTCCTTGATCAATTGTTTCAGGAGTAACATTACCAAAAACACCAAGCAAAATTCTTTTTTCAGCTAAATAATAATCATAACCAAATGTAACACCAGTCTTTACTGAATTTAATTTACCAATAGAATTCTCATCTCCTTTTAAATTGGTATTATTAATACCACCATCAATCCACAAACCACCACCATAGCAATTATCACAATAATCCTTCATTCTTCCATACAAATGAGCTCTGTTTGCAATATTTGGAGTTGGGCGTAATATATTAGCTAAAAAATAAGGTGATAATTCACTTAAAACATCTTTTACAACTTGTTCATCATTGATATCTATCATCTCATTAATAATAGTTGCCATATCACCAACTGTAGTTTCTGATACCTTATCCATAGCTTTTGCTACTTCAGTTTGATTGAATGTTAATCCAGAGATATTAGCAAAATTACTCATATTAATACCATTGAAAAATAAAGTTATAGTATTAGAATCTGCATCATATTTATAATCATATCTAGCATCTGTAATGTTTGAAGCATCAATAAAAGCCAATGTAGGAATATTACCACTTGTAATATCATCAATTAAATCTCCAGATAAATTATTAGCATTCATAATTGTAAATGTAAGATTTCTATATGTACCAACTCCAGCTCTAACATGTAATTCACCATTCATTAATGCATTTCCTGATACATTTATAACGTCACTTGTTCCATCTGAAAAGATGTCCATAAAAATTTTACTTCCGGCGTCTGCATTAATTGAGTTAACTGAAACAATTGAAGCTCCATCAACTGAAGATGAACTGCGTAAATCAAATACAGGAACATCTGAAGCTAAAGATTTAGAAAGATTTAAATCTTGAGTAGTCAAATTTCCTTTTACAACATTTAAAATACCATTTACTAAAACACCATCTGTATTTGTTTGTATTAAACTTCCATCAGTAGATAACTGTCCATCACTCTTAACAATAAAACCTTTTTGTTGAATAACTGCAGTATTATTAATTGTTCCAGAAGCAAATGTTATTATTCCATCATTTCCAACAACAGATTTTGTCCAACTGCCATTACCGGATAAATTTAAAACACCTTCATTTTCTATTGGGTTAATAATTGCTAATTTTGATATATCAGAACTAAACTCAGCGCCAGAAACTATTTCTAAATTGTTTGTTGAAATCAAAGCAGTATTTCCAACAATTCCAGTAATTGAAACAATACCAGTACCAGAAATTATATTGGAATTATCTCCAGAGTTAAATATCAGTGTTCCATTATTAGAAATATTATTAACAATTATAATATCATCAGCATCTGTTTCCACAACACCAGAGGAATTAATAATTAATTTATTTTGTGAAATTGTACCAAGATTTAACAAACTTGCACCAGAAGTTACAGTTGTTGTTCCTATTCCAGATATAGTTGCATTATTAGTAACATCAGCATTTATTGTTGTATTATCAGAATCAATAACTCCATTATTAACAAGATCTGAATTTATTTGTAATGTAGCTACATCAAGAGTTCCTGTATTTGTAAGAGTATTTAAAACAACCAATGTTCCAGTTCCTATAACTGTTCCAAGGTTATTAGAATTTAACCCTTCATACTGAGCTATACCATTTCCGTTAACTGTTATAGTTTTACCAGAAGACAAAGCATTCTCTTTAAACTTAGTTGTTCCATTTGTAATAGTATAATTTGCATTCAAAGTTCCATATATCTGAGCAATAGATGAAATACCACTTTGTGTATAACTTCCATTAAATCCTGTCATTTCAGCATTGAATCTTGCTCCTGAACCACTTAGAGAAATGCTTGAACCAGTATCTCCTGAAATACCACTATTAAAACTATATGTTCCTAGTCCATTTATTGATAAAGCAGAATTTACCATATAAATATCATTATCACCAGAACTATCAGAATTTCCACTAAATGAGATAGTTGTAGACGATGCTCCACCTAAATTCAAACTACCTGCTAAATATATAGCCCCACCAAAACCAGAATTTGCGGTATTAGAAGAAGCAGTCATGTTATTATTTATATTCAATGTTGTACCACTAGCAACATAAACAGCTCCACCATTTCCAGTAGTAGCTTCATTTGAAGTTATATCTGACACTCCATTAAAAGTAACCGTACCAGTATTCAAATAAACAGCACCACCTGAAACTGCTTCATTTCCACTAATTGTTGTAATACCTCTAAAAACAGCTGTTCCTGAATTGTATATCGCTCCATTACCACTAGCAATATTAGAATATAAATCAACCTCACCTTGAAAATCTACACTACCACTATTATAAAGAGCTGACCCATTAACTGCCTTATTAGAAATAAATTCTATCAGATTAACAAAAGTAATAGTTCCAGAATTATAAACAGCACCACCATTTCCAACAGCTTCATTATCTTCAAATTTTGTTGTATTTATTGTTGAATTGTTTGAAGAATTCCAAACAGCACCACCATTCATTCCAGAAATATTTGAATCAAAACTAGCATTATTTATACTTAATAAACCAGCACTAACATAAACAGCACCACCATTTTCAACAACTTCATTATCTTGTATAATTATTTTTTCCAACAAAGCAGTTGATGATGCATTTGTCATATACAATACAGATCCATTATTTAAAGAATAAGCTTCCTCTATAGTTAAATTTTTCAATGTAAATATTGTTGACCCTGTTAATTTAAAGAAAGAACCATATTCACCAGTTGGGTCATTATTTACATCAACAATTTTACCAGAAATAACACCATGATCTGGATCACTATCAAAACCTTGAACTATAAATTCTCCATTTTTAGTTGTACCTAAACTTTGTCCTATATTATAGTAAACAGTAGAACCAGAAAAATAAGATATATTAAAACCACGTTTATTTACAGTATCATTCATTCTGTATAACGAATTCATATCTGATGCTCCAATTACAGATAATACAACATTTTTATTATTTGTAGTTACTTCATATTCATAAGCATTAGTAGATAAAAACATAGTATCAGATAAACCACTAAATACTAAAGAGGATGTATTTGTTAACACTTGAGAAGTATATATTCCAGACAATCCAGTATCTTCATCATCATTTAAAATTCTGATTATACCAATACCTATATCTGTGTCACCAAGCAAACTTCCAGCATTAAAAGTATCTGATAATAAAATAGGATTTGAACCAGACATATCAAACTTTACATCAAATGACAGTTTTGTATTATTTAAATTTGTATTTGAAAAAACTACATTTGTTATTGTTCCTGAATTTAAATCTATGACAGAATTATCAAATTTATAAACAGTTGAACCAGTATAATCATTACTTCCAAGAAATACATTTGAATCATTAAAAGTAATAGTATTTAAATTACCATTCTCTATTTTATTTACTAAATTATAATTTGTGCCATTTAATAAAGAAGCATCAGAGTTAAAAAATATATTTCCGCCAGTACCAGTAAATTTAATATTTGTATTATTAATATTTGAAACTGTTTCTGTTTTTGAAATATGAATTAATTGTCCATTATTACCAATATTAACTTTTTCATATACATTTGAAGATGTAATCTGCAACAAACTGTTTGAAATATTATTAATTCCATTAAACATTAAACTTGTTTCATCAACAAAAGTTCTTCCTGAAGTTTGATTAAAAGTTCCTTGAAATAAAGAATTATCACCAGAAACAGTTAAATCACCAGTTCCTGATTTATTAGCTACTCCATAAGTCCCATTATACCCAATTAAATTCCCACTATTTAAAGTAATGTTTGAATTTGTTGTAATGTTAAAAATTCCAGTATTTGATAAAGCAACTACAGTATTTGCAGAAAAAACACCACCATTTGCAAGTTCCAATACTCCAGCTGTAATATTATTTGTTCCATTAAACATGTTGCTTGAAAATATAGTGGTTCCAGCAGTTTGAGTAAACACACCTATATATCCAGAACTATTTGCATTTATTAATAATCTTCCATTTCCTGATTTATTTATATTTCCATACCCTGAAATTCCCCCACCTATAATAACATCATTTGCTGTTCCATTAATATTTATATTTCCACCATCATTATAAATATCATTTCCATTACCTGTTGCTGTATTACCAGAAAATTGTATATTTCCAAGAGATGAGTTTAATACCACAGTTCCAGAATTCCAAACAGCTCCACCATTATTTGTTACAGTATTATTTGTAAATGAACTACCCCCTAAGATTGTTATATTTCCAGTATTATAAACAGCTCCACCATTTAACGCAGTATTTGAAGTAAATTGAGATGATGAACTAAATGAAATTGTTCCAGCATTATAAATAGCTCCACCATTAAAAGTAGCAATATTTTGATCAAAAGATGTTGATGTTAAATTAATTACACCACCATTAAGATTGTAAATAGCACCACCACTTCCAGCAGAATTTTCATTTAATTGATTTGAACCAGTAAAAGAAATTGTTTTTTCATTATAAACAGCTCCACCATATGTATCTACTTCATTTCTTGCAAGTATTAAATTGCTTAAATTAATTGTAGCTCCTGTTCCTGTTACAAACAACACAGATCCATTTCCATTTTTATAGGCATCAACAACACTAACATTACTCAATGTAAAATTAACAGCACCAGAAATATCAAAGAAAGAACCACTACTTCCAATAACTACGCCTGTTGAATCCACTAATATTCCTGAAATAATACTTGTAGCTGCAGAATTTCCTACAACATTAAAAGTACCTGTATTTGTTGTACTCAAGCTTTGACCAATATTATATGTATAAGGTGAGGTACCAAAATAAGTCATATTAAAAGCACGTGTTCCTAATTTAGCATTTGCAGAATACAATGAATTTTCATTTGCAGCTCCAATTACAGTAAGTGTTATATTTTTTCCACTTACAACCGCTTGATATTCATATATATCTGATTTTACAGTAGTAGTCAAAGAAGAATCAAAATTCAATCCAGCTGGCATAAGGACCTGTGATGTATATGTTTTATTTAATCCTGTATCATTTTGACCATCTTTTATATAAACAGATCCTAATTTTATAGTATTATCTCCCAATAAAGTTGTAATGGCTAATTTATCAGATTCTAATGTTCCATCAGCTTTAAAACCTGCATCAAAAGACAATGTAGCATTATCTAATGTTACCTGAGTAAATGTTGTTGTTTCACTCAACATATTACTTAAATTAATTACAGAATTTTGAAAAGTATAATTTATCCAGCCATTACTAATTTTCTGATAAGAATTAGTTCCAAATGTAACGTCAGAATCCTTAAATAAAACAGTATTATAACCATTAGCAGTATTTGCTAAATTATTTAACAAGTTATATTTGGCTAGTTGTCCAACCAATGAAGAATCTGCCATAAACTTCATTGTTCCACCTGTAACTACTGTAAATTTAAAATTAGCATTGTTAATTTCAGAAGAAATTAAAGATGTTGATAGATGTTCAAAAGTTCCAGTATTTGATATAGTAACTTTTTCATGAACAGAATCACTAGTTACTCTAAGCAATGTATTATTAGCAGATGTTCCTGAAACAGTTGTTAAACCATTAATCCATTTTCCATTTACAATAACTTGACCTGCAGATATTGTTGAAGTTCCTGTAAATCCAAAATTATCAGCTGTAATTAATAAACTTCCCAATCCAGATTTTGTAATTGTATAATTTCCAGAAGAAGAAGCACCATTTGTTGCAAACCCTCCATTCATTATAACATTATTGGCTGTACCATTAATTATTATAGCACGTGCAATTGTTCCTCCAATATAAATATCATTTCCAATTCCATTAACTTTGTTATTATTAAAAGTTATATCACTATTAGTAGAATTAAGAGTCAAGTTTTGCATAGTATAAATAGCTCCACCAAAACTTGTTGAAGAATTATTTATAAAACTTGTTCCACCATTAATATTCATTGTTCCATTATTATAAACAGCTCCACCATTTTCAGCAGAATTATTATCAAAAACAGCCCCATCAATTGTTGTAGTCCCAGAACTAACATACCATGCTCCACCATATTGAGTAGCAGAATTGTTTTTAAATAAAACCGTATTTGAAATATTTGTGGTTGTCTTCGTATAAAGAGCCCCTCCATCCAAAGATGAATTATTATCAAATAAAATTGAAGTCAAAAGATTAAAAATACCTGTTGTAGCATTAATATAAACAGCACCACCCATTATATTTGAACTATTTCCCTTAAATTCAGCATAATTTAAGTTGAATACATTTGTTGAATAAATAGCACCACCAGAACCTGAAGATGTATTATTTTCAAACAACGCATAACTCACATTTAATTTTCCAGCATTATAAATAGCACCACCAAAAGTTGTAGTATCTCCACCAGTTGCACTATTTCCTCTAAAAACAACATGAGTTTCATCAACACCAATTTTTTCCAACCCAATAATATTTATTTCCGAATTTGTTCCAGTGTTATAAATAGCCCCACCATATGCATTCATAGTTATTGTCTCTGTTCCCAAACCAACAGCAGTTGCCACTGAAGTAACACTATTATCAATAAACAAAGAAGAATTATAAATATTAATAATACCATTTCCAGAATTATAAATAGCTCCACCATATGCAGTTGCAGTTGCAGTTGCAGCACCAGTTCCAGTATTTATTGAATTTGCTTCAGCTCTAACATTATTACCATCAAATACAGTTCCTGCATTAAATTCTATTGTACCAATTGTAGAATCATAAAAAGCACCACCAGCAGAATTTGCTGTTGCTGTAGAATTAAAAGTTCCAGAGTTAGTTGTATTAACAATAACTTTTGTATAATTATCAGTAAAGTTAAAAACAAAAGTTCCTAAATTTATTACACTATTACTAGCTGTATATAAAGCACCCCCATAAGAATTCATTGTCAAAGCAAAATTAGCAGCCCCAGTTCCAATATTTGTCAAAGACCCATCAATCCCATTTGAGTCAAAATTATGATTATTTTGAAATTCCAAATTTACATATTGATTGTTGTTAATTGCCCCACCTGTTAAAGCATAAGATGTTCCAGTAGTAGCAACTCTTTTAACTTGATTTCCAGTAAAGCTTACATTTGATAAAACAACATTCAACATTGTTGTAGCAGATTGTCCAGATAAATATAAACCACCACCACTAGTTCCTGCAGAGTTATTATCAAAATCAACATCCATCAAAGTCATATTAGCTATAGTTCCAGCAGCTGTTACAGAATTATAAATAGCTCCACCACTAACTCCCGCAGTATTATTTTCAAAATCTGAATTTTCAATCGTTACTTCTGTACTTCCAATCTTACTATTAGCTGTATCAACATAAGTAGCAGTAACATAAACAGCGCCACCACTTCCACCAGCAGAATTACTATCAAAAACAACATTATCAACATCCAATATCAATTTTCTATCCTGAATTAAATCTCCACCTTTTGTAACACTTCCATAAATAGCACCGCCATGACCAGAAACTATTGTCTGGTTATTTGTAAATGTGGAATTTGTTACTTTAAATGTATTAACAGAAGGATATTCCCAATTTGGGTAATCTAAATCCACAGTTGTACTTGATGAAATATTTAAGTAAACAGCACCACCAGCAGTATTTGATTTATTTCCAGTAAATTCTGTATCATCAACGCTAATATCTAATTTTTCACCAATAGCCCAATCAGCCCCACTCCATATAGCACCACCACCCTGTCCACCTACTAAAGTCATATTATCTTTAAATTCTGAACCTATAATTGTAGCAACTGTTTCATTATATAAAGCCCCACCATGAAGACCTACATTTTCAACAAATTTAGTGTTTATAACATCTGTTTTTATAGCATTATCTCCAATACATAAACCACCACCACCAGAAGTTGAAGAATTTTGATAAAAATAACTATCTACAATAGTCATTTCTGGATAAAATTCTGCTTCACCAAGCACAAAATTACCTGAATTTAAAACTGCCCCTCCCCATGTTTTTGAAGAATTTCCAGAAATTGTAACATTAACCATCTTCATATAACCAGAATTAGCAATAGCTCCTCCATAAGCAGACGCAGCTGTTGTAAAGTTATTCAAAAATGAAGTATTTTCGATATATGTTTTTGCACCAGGCCCATTATAAATAGCCCCACCCATTGAGTTAGAAGATATCGTAGAATTATTAGAAAAAACACTATTTGAAATTGTGGCAACAGTATTATTAATATATATTGCACCTGCCAATCCTGAAGATGCTTTATTTGAATCAAATGTAGCATAATTAATACATAACAAACAATCATTAGGATTAAAAGTTCCATCAAAAGATATATCTGTAACAGCGTTTATTCCGTCAAAAAATATTGCACCTGCACCAATTTTACGATTTGCATCAAATGAACCACTACTAATATTATTTTGAAATAAAGCTGCATTATTTGAATCTATCCCAGAAATATTAGCAGACACATCAACACCTTGAATAAATATCGCTCCACCTGCAGCAGACGCTGTGTTTGACATAAAAGACACCGTTCCAGCAATATTAATATTTCCATTCAAAACATAAAGTGCGGCTCCTTGTGATGCAGTATTCAATGTGAATACTGCTGCTCCAATAGTTACATTTCCATTTTCACTATAAACAGCCCCACCTTTACCACCTGATGAAGAAGCAGTATTTGAAGTAAAACTAGTTCCATCATTAATAGTTAAATCCCACCCACTATTATAAATAGCACCACCACCCAAATTTGCTCCGGTTGATTTATTTCCAGTAAATATCGTGCCTGTAAAAACCAAGTTAGACCCAGTATTATAAACAGCACCACCACTTCCAGAAGCAGTATTAGTTGTAAATGTTGCAAGACCAACACTATTCAAAGTACCAGTATTGTAAATAGCTGCACCATTCAATGATGTATTTAAATTAAAAACAGAAGCTCCAACAGTTAGAACACCTAAATTATTATAAATAGCTCCACCAGCTCCACCAGTCGCTGTATTTGAAGCAAAATTAGAACCAGACAAAACTAATGTTCCGCCATCAAGATAAATAGCTCCACCATAATTTACCCCACCAGTTGCCTGATTTGATGTAAAACTTGTTGTATTACTTAAAGTCAAAGATGAATTTTTGGAATAAATACCTCCTCCAAAAGCAGCCTTGTTAGTATTAAAAATAACAGTATCATTAGTTACCAAAGTAGCATCTTCTATATAAACAGCTCCTCCAGTACTTGTAGTACTTTGAGCAGTACTGCTTGTAAAGCCAGATGCATCATTAATAATTAAATTTCCACCTAAACTATAAATTGCTCCACCAGCTGCAGATGCACGATTACCCTGATTTCCTCCAAATGTTACACCTGTAAAACTTAAATCAGCTCCTTCAGTATAAATTGCACCACCTTTTGATATAGAATTAGCAACAGCTACATTTTGAGTATTATTTAAAGCAAGATTTGTAAATGTAGATCCACTTGCGCCAGATGTAAAACTAAAATGTCTGTTACTATTAGCAACAGTACTAACATACATACCAACAGAATATAAACCAGGGATATTACTTGAATAATTAAGAACCTTATCAATAACATAAGGCGTTGGAGTTAAAGTAAGATTACTTATTATATTTGAATCAATTATAATATTATCATTATTTGATGCAGAAGTAATAGCCGCTTCCAATGAATTAGTAGGAACATGCCAATCTGCTGCATACAAATTTGCACACAAACCACAAAGCATAAAAGATAAAATTCCTAAAAATTTTAAATTACAACAATACAATTTATCTTAATTCCCCTTCTTTATAAGAAAGATTATATTATTTCACAGAAACTAATTCAAGAAAAAAATTTAAACATATTAAAAAAAACCGCCAATTATGACGGTTTTTTTTATTTCTATTTATTTTTTCAATTTAACTTCAACTTTTTTCAAATTTCCATTAATTTTAAATGGCGCTTTATATGAAGGTGTCATACTTGTTCCATAATCACATCCAACATCCATACCTTCTGAAAGACCAAACCTGAATGGTATTGTTTTTTCAACTCTTCCTTCTGCTACTTTTTTACCATCAATATAAAGCGTTGCACTTCCACCAGCCCCTGGTTTTTTAGTCTTAGAAAAATCAGATTTAAATTCTAATTTTACTTTATGATTTCCAGAACTAATCGGTTTATCTGATTTAATTTCATAATAATCTTTATATCTTGGATTCCTGTAACCAAATTTTATAACACCCTTTTCAAACCACAATCCAAATCCACCAAATCGTCCACCCATAGTCAATATCATTCCTTCAGGTGTAACATTTTTTGCAAAATCAATTTCAGCTTCAATATTAAATGAAGTGTTTTTGAAATTTGGAGCCATTCCTTCTGAAATATGATCTACTATTCCACTATATACAAATTCAGTTCTTCCTTCATTAAGATTTGGCCTATTTTTTGAATCCACAACTATGAAAGTTTTACTATTTTCCCATAATGGATAAACATTATGTTTTCCAGCCTCAACTTCAAATAATTCAGACATAGTTTTTACTTTTTCTGGATATTTTGTTGCCAAATTATAACTTTGAGAAAAATCTTCTCTTATATTATACAATTCCCAACCATCAGATGTAGGACCATCTTTTTTACCCTGTTCCCAAGGTGCAGATTGAGGAGTTGCTGACAACATCCACCCATCATTATAAAGTCCTTTATATCCCATAATTTCAAAATATTGAATCTTATGATTTGATTCAGCTTTCTTATCTTTGAAAGAATATTTCATAGAAACACCTTCCATAGGTTTTTGTTCAACACTATTAACCTTATCTGGTTGTTCAATTCCTATTATATCAAGTATAGTTGGAGCAATATCAATTACATGATGAAATTGTGATCTAACTTCACCTTTTGCTTTAATACCTTTTGGCCAATGAATAACCATTCCATTTCTTGATCCTCCAAAATGAGATGCAACCTGTTTCATCCATTGAAAAGGTGTATCCATAGCAAGCGCCCATCCTGCAGAATAATGATTATATGCATCAGGTGTTCCAAGTTTTTCAAGATCTATATCTTCTAATTTTTCAACTTGAGCATTAAATACATAATTTTCATTTTCTGATCCAGTTAAAGCACCTTCACCACTTGCACCATTGTCACCTTGTATATAAATAACTACTGTATTATCCATTTCCCCTAAGTCTTCAATAGTCTTTAACATTTGTCCGATTTCATAATCTGTTTGTTCAAGATATCCTGCATAAACTTCCATTTGACGAGCATACAATTTTTTTTGAGCAGCACTTAGTGAATCCCAAGCTGGAATTTGTTCTGGACGTGGAGTTAAGGCTGTATTTTCAGGAACAATACCTAATTTTTTTTGACGAACTAAAGTTTCTTCACGAACCACATCCCAACCTTTATCAAATTTTCCTTTATATTTATTTGACCATTTTACTGGTACTTGATGTGGAGCATGAGTACCACCAGGCACATAGTAAACAAAGAAAGGCTTATCTGGAGCTAATGATTTTTGTTGTTTTATCCAATGTGATGCTTGAAATGATAAATCCTCATTTAAGTTATAATTTGGATTACTTACATATGGTGAAATATTTTCTGTACCATCATGCAATAAATATGGTGAATACTGATCAGATTCTCCACCTATAAATCCATAAAATTTTTCAAAACCTAAACTTGTTGGCCATCTATCATGAGGACCAACAATAGGATTATTTTCAAAATCAGGAACATTGTGATTTTTTCCAAACCATGCAGTATTATAACCACTTAAACGTAAAATTTCAGCAATAGTTGCAGTATCTTTTCCCATCAAAGTATCCCAACCAGGATAACCAAGAGATGCTTCCATAATTCCAGCAGTATGAACAGTATGATGATTTCTTCCTGTTAATAAAGCAGCACGAGTTGGTGATGAAACAGCAGTTGTATGAAATTGGTTATAACGTAAACCTCTATTTGCTAATTTATCTTGTATAGGAGTATTAATAGGTCCTCCCCAAGTTGATCCAGCACTAAAACCAACATCATCAGTCATAATAATAACAACATTAGGAGCACCTTTTGGAGCTGTAGGTCTTTTAGGCCAATATGGTTTTGAATTTAAAATAGTTGTATTAATTTCACCTTTAAAACCAGTATCTGGTTTTGGTAATTGTGAATCAGCAAAAACATTAAATGGTGCAAATGAAATACCTGTAGCAACAGCAATAGCTGTAGTAAACCTAGATTTTTTGTTCATGTCTCCCTCCTATGAAAACAATTTATACTAAACATTATCATATAATTTAGATAAATTCAACATCCTTTTCTTTGTTTTTGCAAAGAAAATTTTATATCCTTCACATAAATAATTTAATCCAACATTTTTATCAGAAGTTTTTAGGAATCTTTTCTTTGGACATTCTCCATTACACAAATTTAACCATTCACAATTCAAACATTGTTCATGCAAATTTGATTTTAATTTGGCAAAATTTTTCCTTTTTTCAGATAAAGCTATTTCATTTAAATTTAAATCATTTATATTTCCATAATTGTACTCTGGATAAACAAAGTGATCACAAGCATAAACAGAACCATCTCTATCAATTGCCATAGCATGTGAACATTCTTTTTCAAAAAAACACATCTGAGGTCCACGATTTAAATATAAGGATAAAAAATTTTCAAAAAGAAAGATAAATACTTTTCCTTTATCATTTTCGTACCAATTATTAAAAACTTCTGTTAAAAAATTACCCCAATCTTCAGGGGACACTGAATATTCTTCTAATTCAATTTTTTCCTTCCAAAATCCTGGAGCTGTATTTTCATGATCTTTAATTTCAACAGCTGGAATAAATTGCATATAATTAGATCCAATAATATTTTTTAAAAATTCATAAGTTTCAACAGGTCGCTTAGAATTTTTATTATTTATAACAGTTAATGTATTAAAAGGAATATTATATTTCTTCAGTAATTTTGCAACTTCTATAGTTTTCTTTAAAACTGAATTTCCATTATTATCTTGACGATAAGAGTTTCCATTTTCATCTCCATCAACAGATAAACCAATTAAAAAATTATTTTCTTTTAAGAATTTACACCAAGTATCATCAATTAATAATCCATTTGTTTGTAAATCATTTTCTATATATTTTCCATTGGAATATTTTTTTTGAAACTCTATTACTTTTCTAAAAAAATCTATTTCAAGTAATGTAGGTTCTCCTCCATGCCAAGTAAAAAACACCACATCAGAATCTTGAGCTTGAATATATGATTTAATAAAATTTTCTAATGTTTCATCGGACATTCTTGAAAAACTATTTAATAAATTTATTTTACTCAAAAAATAACAATATTTACAATTCATATTACAAGCTGCACCAATAGGTTTAATAGTCATATGAAAATTTCTCGAAAAAGCCATTTTATATTCTCCTCTTATAAGAGAATAATATTATAATATAAAAAATCAAGAACTTTAAATTCACATCTTTTTAAATCTAACTTATTATTGATTTTTCTTAATTTATAGTTAATCTAATTAATAATAGATACTTCACAAAGGAGAAATAATGTATTATTCAACATTATATAAATCACCGATAGGAAATCTTACTCTAGCTTGTAAGGACGATAAATTAGTTGGACTTTGGATAGAAGGTCAAAAATATCATGGAAATACAATACCTCAAAAAATGACAGAAAAAAACGACTGTCCTATATTTATAAAAACCAAAGAATGGTTAGATAAATATTTCGCAGGGAAAAAACCATCAATTTCTGAATTACCATTATCTCCAACAGGTGGAAAATTCCGTCAAAAAGTATGGAATATTTTATGTCAAATCCCATATGGTAAAGTTATCACTTATGGTGATATTGCAAAAAAAATAGGTATAAAATCTGCTCAAGCAGTTGGTGGGGCAGTAGGGCACAATCCAATATCAATTATAATTCCATGCCACCGTGTAGTTGGTTCAAATGGGAGTTTAACAGGATTTGCTGGTGGAATAAAAACCAAAATCAAATTACTTGAAAAAGAAGGCACAAACGTATCAAATTTTACTATTCCTAAAAAAGGTACAGCCCTTTAAAACCTATACCTGACACTTTTTCATATCTACTTTTTTTGCTTTAGTAAAAACAACACCCTCATTTTTCAACATTTGATATTGCATATCTGCCCATTTTGAAGATAAAGCTCCGTCTTTAAAAACTACTCTTTGACATGGCATATCATCAAGACTTTTAACTCTGCACAATGCATAACCTACAGCACGTGATGCAACTGGATTTTCTGCCATTTGAGCAATCTGCCCATATGACATAACTTTTCCTTTAGGAATATGTCGAACAATGTCATAAACTTTTTCATTAAATGTCTTCATCTTATTTCACCGAAAAATTAGTCTTTTGCTTTAATACTATTTTACTTCCATCATAAATAACAGTTTCTAATAAAAAACTTCCCTTTTCAATAGCCCAAAAGAAGTCAGAATCATTTCCTTGATAAATAATTTTATCATTTAATTTCCATTCAACCTTATAATTCTCTGGTTTAGCATCTATATAGAATTTAATTTTTTGTAAGTTCTTTGGAACACGTGGATCAATAGCAACATTCATACCTTCAGTAGGCATAATAAGCTTCATTTCTTTTTGCGCAACTAAAACTACACTTTGTTTTACATTTTGCCCACCAACAAATAATTCTTTTTTTAATCCTAAACATTCTTTATCTGAGCAAACCTTTTGTGATGAAACATTTTTATGCACTTCGAGAGGTTTTATATCAATTTCTTTATTTAATTTAGCAAATATATTCCTGAGCAAAGATATAGTCGAATTAGCTCCAGTCAAACTGGTTGTCTTAGAATAATCTAAATTTCCAAGCCAAATTCCAACAACATATTTGCTATTATATCCAACTGACCAAGCATTTCTATGAGCAGAAGAAGTTCCCGTTTTAATCGCCGTCTGAACTGGAAAATCCATTAACGCCCCTCTTCCACCAAATTCAAGTTCTCTAGCCTTTGAATCAGATAATATATCGCTAATAATATCAGCAATTTCAGGAGTAATTACTTTTCTACCATCAACAACAGAATCTTTTAAATATTTCAAATCACTATAATTTCCATGATTAGCCAAAACCATATAAGCTCTAACAATTTCATAAAGAGAAACTTCTCCATTACCAAGTACAAGTCCATCACCATAAAATTCTGCATCTTGATCTAATGATGTCAAACCTACTTCATGAAGAAAACTCAAAAACTCTTCCATTCCAACAAATTCAGCAGTTTTAATAGCAGGAATATTTAAAGAATTTCCCAAAGCTTGTCGCGCACTAACCATACCATAAAATCTCTCACTATAGTTTTTAAAATTATGCACCCCAGAACTGGCAGTTTTTGTAATCATAGGCTCATCATCAATCAAAGTAGCCCCATTCCAACCTTTTTCAAAAGCTTTAGCATATGCAAAAGGTTTAAGTAAGGAACCTGGTTGCCTTTTTACAAGCACTTTATCAAAGCTAGCTGTCTCTGGATAATTATCATTAACCCAAGCTAAAATTTCACCACTTGCTCGGTCTATTACAAGAACAGCTCCATTATTCACCTCATATTTAGATAGATTTTGCAAATGATTATAAAGTAAATCACCCACATCTTTTTGAATATTTATATCTATAGTAGTTTTAATCTTACCATTATTAATTCCAAGTGTTTGTAAATTAGCCTTCACAAAATCATTAAAATGAAATGTATCAACACTTTCTTCTCTTTCATAAATTTGCAAATCAACCTTTTCAATATCCTTTCCCATTTTATTAGCCAAAATCTTAATAGATTTCAAATAACTCTTATGATATCCCTTATATAAATTATATTTTGATGGTGCTCGAATTAATACAACAAGTGCAATCATTTCTTCTTCTGACAAACTATCAACTGACCTTCCAAAATAGTAATTAGCCGCCTGCTTAACTCCACGTCTATTAGAAGCATAAGGCACTTGATTTAAATAAAACTCAAATATTTCATCTTTACTAAATTTAGCATCCAATCTTAAAGCATCAATAAATTCCAACCATTTGGAAAATAAATTTCGTTTCCTAGGCTTTAAAATCCTAACAACTTGTTCTGTAACAGTACTTGCCCCTCTAACATCGCTTCCACGCACAGCCTTATACACAGAATTAATTTTAGCCAAAACATCAACCCCATAATGTGAATAAAAACGCTTATCTTCTGATATTATAAAAGCAGATTTAAAAAATTCAGGTATTTCATAAAGTTTTAAATTATCTTCCAAATTCAGACTTTCATCATAGACAGTAGATAAAACTTTCCCATTTCTATCAATAAGTTGAATTCGAGAACTCTCAAAACTTCCCACATTTAAATTTGAAGGAAGTTTTGAAAGATTTATTATTGTAATAAATACAAATAAGACAAGTACAACAAGAATACTAATCTTCAAGTATTTCAAACGTATCCAATGTACCTTTGCCATAAATATCCTCATCATACATTTCATGAGCAAAAACAGGATAAGCATTAAACTTTCCAGAAGCAACAACTTGAGCCACATAAGAAAGATAGTAATTTCCTGCATTCAAATAATCTGAATAAAATCTAACAACATCATGATTTAATTCTTTGAAATAAAACCCTGAATAAAATGATCCAAAATCAATAGGATTATTTTTCTTATAGTAAATTGAATCAGATGGATTTTTGCTTGAATTATATCCAGCATCCACTGATGAAACATTTCCAAGTTCCATATTTAAAGGTTCTAACCCACCAGGCACTGGATCATTTACAACAACAAATGACCTTGCAGCAGGTGCAGATACCATAATATTAACTTTAACTAAATCTCCTCTTTTTAATTTAGCCCCTTTAGTTAACTTCACCCAAACCCCATTTTTCTTAATCAAGTATTCACGTTCTACACTAATTCCAGAATTAATAGTTTCCAATGGTTTTTTATAAGAATATTTCATCTTAGCTTCAGTATAAACAATTCCACTTCCATCTCTTTCAAACTTTAAATCCTGACTTTTACCAATATCAGAAGAAACAAAGTTTTTAGAAATAATAACAGGTTTATCTTTAACACTATCAAATTTAGCAGAACCAAATTCAGTATTTCCAAGCACAGCTTTAACATTTAGCTTTGTTTTTTCACTTTCATATTTTGTCGCATAATCACTTAAAGCATTAAGACAGAATACATTTTCCTGAGTATTAACCCAGCGTCCAGATTTACGTTGTTGTATAATTGTACGCACTAATTTCATAGGAACTTCTTTAATACTTTCATCATTCAACTTTGTCAAAGCAGACAATATAACGCAATTATCACGCATAGGTGTAATAAGGAATGTATTATTTTTATAATCATAAGCATCAGAGAACATATACTTACCTGAAGTAGTATTAGCATTTGCCATAATAGCATCCAATGCTTGTTTTTTAAGATCTTCATTCTTTAATTCAGTTGCAGAGCTAAGAAAATAAGCTTTACCAAGTAATGTCATATCTTTCAAAGCAGGTTGCAATCTATTTAAATCTAAATCAGTTGCATTATTAGCCTTTATTAAAGAGTACAAAATAATAGACCTAATAGTAGCATTCTTAACAAGATCTTTTTCTGATGTTTTCATATACTTCTTTAAATAATTATGTAATTTTTCTTCTACATCTTTAGGAACCTTATATCCATTATCCTTCAACCAAGTAAAAGCAAGGGCAGTATAGGCACTCAAATATGGAGAAACATAAGAATCTTCTGCAATAAAGTAAGTCATACCACCATTTGGCGCCTGATAATCAGATGCAGTATTTAAAACATTCTTTATCACATTGCTATCAGCTCCCTTCCATTCAACAGAAGGAACATATTTCTTCATATTCTTATAATTCATAGCCATTACAGCAACAGACAATCTTTGTTCCCAACATGGATATGGGTAATCTCTCATATATATAAATGACTCTTCCAATCCACTCATTAATGTAGGACTAAATGTAACAGACATTCCCCCAACATCATCGTAAATACCACTTGGAATTTTTATAGGTATCTTCAATTCCTTTTGATCAGATGGTAAAGAGCTATATTCTGTAGCCACATCAAAAGATCTAAGTTTCAAAACAGGAACACTATAAACCATACCATCTTTAAACTCAGCACTATAAGCTTTTGCCTCTACCTTAATAATACCATTACCCTTTGAAGCATCAATAGGCAGATTAGAGGCTAAAACATCAGCAAGCACAGACTTCTTTTCCATAGGATTTAATTCTATATCTTTTGAAATTTGCACTGGTTTTGTAATATCCCCAGTCACATTGATTTCAACTTTTACCTTTTGTTTTTTATCTGTACGATTAGTAACAGACAATCCAATGGAAGATTTGTCACCTTCTCCAATTTGATTAGGAGCAACTTTTCTAACTTCTATTTCATTATCCACATCAATATTTGCAACATTATGTCCAAATCTATCTGTTCCAGCAGCAATAACAATAACTTTCCATCTTGTCAAATTATCAGGAAGATTAACTTCAAAGGTAGCTTCTCCTCTTCCATTAGCTTTTAAATTATTATTATAATAAGCAATGAATTTGAAATCATTTCTCATTTCAATTCCACCACCACCATCACCACCTTGTGATTGACCTTTAGTTTCAACTTTTTGACGACCAACAAGATTAAGTAAAGTATTATAGTTTACAAGATCAAGATCTCCTAATTTATAAAAAGCACTATAAATGTCATAATTATTTAATTTGCCTCTTTGTAATTCCAAAACCCCTTCATCAATTACAATAGCAGTCAAATCAGCTTTGCGATCTTTTTCACTCAACTTAACAGTAACTTTAGCTTTTTGTCTTGGTTTGTATTTTGCTTTGTCAGAAGAAACTTCCATAACAATTTTTTTATTACTATCAATAACAGGTACCCTTATATATCCCATTTTTACAGAAGGTTTTCCAAGATCTAATATAACCTTTCCATCAGCACTTTCTTGTGGAGCTTTATCAACACGGGGTGAAAATATAGTCACTGACAAATAAAACCCTGGCATATAGTTATCTTTTATAGGCACTTCTATAAATTCCATACTATTATTAAGTTTTTTAACTGTTGTTTCTATAATTCCATTTCTCTCAATTGAAACATAAGCATAAGCACCAGGATATGGATTTTTCACCATAAATTTAGCTACATCTCCAATTTTATATGATGATTTATTTGGCACAAGATCAACAAAAGAAACATCTCCTTTATCTTTAGCCCAAAGAACATAGTCTTTTCCTGTAACATAAAATTCTGAAGAATTTTTAACTTTTTTTCCTTTAGTATCTTTTCCTTCAAAAGTTATTCTATATTCTCCACTTTTATTAACTTTAAGTTTACATAATTGTTCAGAAATCGAAGAAGTTCCTTTACATGATGCAACCTTACTCCATTTTTGTTCACGTTTTTCTTCATAAACATTTCCACTTCCTTTTATCTTAGAAAAAGAAACTTCAGAAATTTCAAGAGTTCCATTTACAGAAGCTGCACTAACAATTTCACCTTTAGTATCAACAACAGCATATTCAATTTGGAATTCTTTTCCTGCTCTGTAATCAAAATCAGTATTTCTTATTCCAATAAATCTATCTACTCCAAAAAAGTCAGCAACAGAAGATGAAGCAATAGCCTTACCATTATCGTCTTTCACAGAACTTTCCACAATAATTTTAGCATAAGGAATATCATAATCTTTCAGTTTAACCAAAGCCTCTGCCTTTCCTTTTGTGCTCAATGCAAAATCTTCACTTAATACAGTAACATTCTTTTCATCATATGAAGGATATGGAAAATTATATTTATATAACAAAGGATTACTTACATCAAAATGACTAGGTTGCACTTCAACATTAATTCTTGCTTCTTTTGCAGTATAAGGAGCTCCAGAAAGCAAACTAGCCTCAGTAGACACTTTCAATGTATCTCCAGACTTATAAGATTTAGCACTCAATAAAGTTTCCACTTTAAAATTAGAAGCATTAAAATCAGAAACCACAAATTCTAAAGGATACAAAGATGAATACTTTGCATCATCAATAGATGCCTTCATCATATATGTTCCAGAAACAGCCGTTTTGCTCAATTTGAAATCATCAACAAAAGTACCAAGTTTTGATAATTTAACTCCAGAATTTTTATAAACTTCTTTTCCAAGGGGATCTACAACAGTAACAGTTAAAGAAGGAGTTTTATAATAAGGTATAAACAAGAATCTTTTCTTCTTACGTGCCAATCCTAAAGTTTCATTCAAATCATCTCTAACAAAAAGTTTAAAATCAACAACTTGGCCTTTTTTATAAACAACTTGTGGAGTAATTCCCCAAACTTTAATATGAGAATTTTCCCTTTCTAAATAAGTAGGAATACCATCAATCCAAACTTTAAAATCATAAGTAAATGGCATAATAGCAAGTTCACCACCTTTTTCTACTCTAACAAAAAGTTTATCTTTTTCATTATCCCAAGAATTAATAAATTCAAGTTTAGGATCCATTTCTTTAACCCCACCAAGAATTGCAAGACCATTTTTATCAGTCTTTTTTGAATCTAAATCTTCTCTGTCACCAATATTTTTTGTAGTACTCTTATAAAAAGAAACCTTAGCACCTTCAACAGGAAGTCCAGTTTTCATATCAGTCACCCAAACAGAAGAATTATAATGTCCAACCTTAATACTTAAGTTCCAAGGGGTAACAATAGAAACAAAAACTTCTTTTTTATCCTTTTTCAAATCATTTGAAGTTAATTTACAAGCAACAATACCCGATTTATCTGAAAGTAACTTTCTAACTCCAAGTGAAGTTCCAACAGCTATATTTTTTGGATAATCATATTTTTTAGTTTCACTTTTTTTCTTAACTCCATCAGCAGTCACACTAACACAGTCAAAGTCTAAATTTGAAATATTAGTAATAAACACAGGAATTTCAGTTTGTTCCTGTTTTTCCAAAACTGACATAGAATACTTCACATTAACATAAGGACTTCTCGGTCCAAATGAAATGGTTCCAACTCCATCTTCAAAACCTCTTCCAAATACATCTTTTAATTTACTATCAAAACTGATTTTATATTCAACCCCAGACTTCAAGAATCTAGGCAAATAAACATAATACTTTTTCCCCACACTATGGCTATTATCCCAAATCATTGGAGTATAACTATCATTGCTATATTTTTGATTTTGATTCTCTTCTTCATCAATTGAAATAGAAGGAGTAACTTTAGCATACTTCAATGCATTAGCCTTAACAGGCACATTAAATACCATAGTTGAATAATTAGACGGATCACAATCCTCTACATTATAATCTTTTACATCCTTATTATCACCATCTGAACATGAGAACCCTAAGAATTTTGGGGTTGCAGGAAAAGTAGCAAATTTTTGTAATTCTTTCTTTTCATTTTTTCTTTTTTCATCTCCTAACTTTGAAGAAAATTCTCCAGTAGTATAAAGAGAATAAGTTCTATAAGCTGCAAGTTCTACAGCAGGATAAACATAAAACACTCTACTAGACTCTTCTTTTCTTACCTCAACTTTAGCATCATATTTTTTTGAAGAAGCGCTATCTTGAAAATAAAAAGCATCTTCAAGGCTATCTATTTGTACAGGTTGATCGAAATTCACAACAAATATAGGCATATTTGCACCTTGCCATTGATGGAAGTAAGAATAACTAACTAAAGGACGACGAGTAATAAAAGAATGTTCATATGTTTTTTGCAACTCTTCTCCATTTAAAGTTTTTACAGCTCCAACTTCAACAGAATACTTAGTAGCCGCCTTCATATCTCCATCTTCAAGCATACAAGCAAGATTTGAATTATCAATCCATCTCCACTTACAATCTAAATTAGGAGTAATCTTAACAGGAATTTCTTCTTTCTTACGTGACATTTCACCAATTGGAACAACATCTTGATTAAAAGTAATAACAATTTGAGACATAGGTTCAACATCATCACCATTTGGAGTAATTCTAGTTACTTTTAATTCTTTAGCGAAAACATTTGTTGATAATAAAATTAAGGATACAAGCGGGAGGATTTTTCTTATCATTTTTATTCCTTTTATAATTATAAAAATTATTATAAAGACGATATTCTATAATACAAGTTTTTTTCATTTATTATATTGCAAAAACTTTTGATTTAAGGTATAAATATAAATTATGAAAAACTTTTATTTTGCATTATTTTCAATTGCAATATTAGCTGGCTGTGCGCCAGCTCATTTACAATTAGATAATCCTGACAAAAAAATGGCTCAAGCAAGTTTTATTGAAACTCATCGTCATTATGTTTGGGGACTTTGGGGAAGCAGTTCAATTCAAGCAGATAAAGCTTGTCCAAAAACAGGTTTAAACTCAATTGAAACAACAAGAAATACTTTAAACGGATTTATAGATTTCATGACAGGTGGAATATACATTCCAACAACATATGCAGTTTATTGTAACAAATAACTAAAAACTATAAGTAAATCCCAATCCATAAAAAGCATAAGAATTATTTTGATCAGTAGTAGATCCATTAGAAAAATGTTGAATAATAAATTCCCCTGCCCATTTATCAGAAAACCTATATCCAGCAAGAAGTTTAAATTGGAAAAGCAACTTAGATCCAATACGATCATTTTGATGAGCTTGAAATCCAATTCCTAACCCACTTCCAACATACCAATCTTTTCCCCAAAAAAATGCAAAATCTTCAGATAAATATATAATAGGAATAGAAAAATCTTCCCAATCCCAACCTCTATCTTCACCCCACCCTAAAGTCTGAGCAAAGTTAATAGATTGACGTCCAGGTAATTCAAAAAAAGTATTTGGCATAGAATATTGAAAATTCATAATAGTAAAAGGAACAAATGGTCCAGGAGGTGGAACAATAAAACCAGTGTCCACACCAAATCCAGTATTAAATCCATATGATTGTTTCATATCTTTTCCAAAGAAAGGATTATCATTAGCCCAACTTGATAAAGAAGTAAGAAAAATTCCTAAAAAAACTAATATAAATTTCATAGGTTAATTATCTTCTTCCTGCTTCAAGAATAGGTAACCCTGCTTCAGTTGGAATATAAATAATTTTATTTCCTCTTGTTTCTGAATCAGAAAGACTTTGAATATAAAGATATCTTAAATAACTTTCATTTTGTTTCAAACTATCTCCAATAATCTTATTAGCCTTAGCAACCCCTTCAGCTCTAATAACTTCAGCATCTGCTAAAGATTTAGCACTTTCTTTTTTTGCCTCAGCTTCTGCAACAGCAATCTTTCGATTACTTTCAGCTTCAGCTAATTGAGCTTCTCCTGATAATCTTTTGCTATAAACATTATATTTAGGCATTATATAAAACAGCCCACACATAAAAATCAACCCAACAAATGCTATAACAGCAGCAGTTTTTAAATCAACATTTCCAGTAGTTTTATATTGCATTTTAACCTCCAAATATTTTTATTATACTTCTAATAATAATTAAATACTTTTTCTAATCAATAAAAATATAACCGTTGAAAATAATTGATTTACTTCCTAAATAAAAATAAACTTATAAAACCAAAAGGAGAACATAAAATGAAAATCAAACCAATAGCATTAATAGCAGTAGGATTTATAGCACTTGCTGCTTGTAAAGCTCAAGCTCAAACAACAGAAATAAAATTTTATCCATCAACAGGATACTTTCTAAAAAATACTGTTAAATTACAATATCCAGTAAATTACTTTGTTGCAGATACTCAAGATGAATTTTTATATTCCTTTGGTGTAGGAAGAACAATGTCCAACCAACCATCAATTGACTCAGCAAAAAGAACAATAGCAATTGCATTAACACCAACAGACAAACAAACTGAAGTTACAGTAAAATCTATAAAGCAAAAAGACAAAACTTTAACTGTTAACTACAGTGTTAAGGTAGGTGAAAAACTAACTTATAAAATGCAACCAGTAACAATCTTTCAAGTTGATAAATCTGACATAAAAGAAATAATCTTTACTCAAGATAATACATTTTATGATAAAATCACTTTACCAGACATGAAAATGGAATCTGGACGTTTTTAAAAAAACTATAAATAAAAAAGCTCCTTTTCAGGAGCTTTTATTTTTTTACAATTATTTTCTTTTATTTGTCTTTTTTGTTGAAACTTTGTTCAATCCAAAGAAACGATGAACAAGTCCTGCTAACAATCCACCAGCAGCTGGAACAACTAAGAACAACCATAATTGTTGTAATGCAGTTCCACCTACAATAACAGCAGGAGCAAAACTACGAGCAGGATTAAGTGATCCACCAGTAATTTGCATTCCAATCATTAATAATACAGCTAATGTTAAACCAATAACTAATCCTGCATGTTTACTATCTTGTTCTGTAACTTCCAAAATAATTCTAACAAACATAAATGTAGCAATAAGTTCAAACAATATAGCAGATGTTAAATTAAATTCGCTAGCATATCCCATTCCCCATCCATTTTGTCCAAGACCAGCAGCAATAGTATAACCAGGCATACCGATAACAATAAAGTAAACAAGTAATGCACCAAGTGTAGCACCAATAAATTGAGCAACTACATAACCAAAAAAATCAGTAGCTTTCATTCTGCCACTTGCAAGCATCCCAAGTGAAACAGCTGGATTAAGATGAGCTCCTGAAATAGCACCCAAAGCATAAGCCATAGCAATAACAGCAACCCCAAAACAAAGTCCAACTCCAACATTACCAATATAAGCTCCTGCAAGAACTGCAGAACCTACTCCAAAGAAAACTAAAACCATAGTTCCAATAACTTCAGCAAAGTATTTTTTCATATCTCTTCTCCTTTTTTAATATGATAATTATCAGCTTAGAATCTTTTTATTTATAAATCAATGATTCTTTCATCATATTCTAGAGCAATAATTTTTTTTATATTATCATCTAAATATTGAAAAGCTTTTTCTTTAATATCATTAGGAATTCCAAATCGAGCCTCAACAATAGCCCCACACATACAAGCAAGAGTATCACTATCTCCACCAAGTGAGACAGCATTTCTGATTCCATCTTCAAATGAATTTGCTTCTAATGCACAAACAATAGCCTGAGGAACAGAGTTTTTACAAGTGCAATAAAATTTATTATAATCTTGTCTTATTTCATCAACTGATTTAGTTAAATCATATCCATATTTATCTGAAATATATTTTCTAACACTATTAGAATTTTCTTTATTAAAACATTTATGAACAGTTTCAATATAAGCTCTAACAGCATTTAAACTTTCAATATGATTATGAGTAACATTAGAAAATTGCTCTGCTTTTTTTAAAGCTTCTTTTGTATTTCTAATTAAATAAGCAACAGGACTAATTCTCATAACACAACCATTAGTATTAGCCATATAAGGTTTGTGTTCTTTATCCTTCAGCCAATCCATAAAACCTTTTCCAAAAGGAGTTTGTGGAGCTTGAACATTTCTATTAATATATTTATTTCCCCATTTAACTAAGAAATCTTTAGCATTTCCTCCATTAAGCAACCAGTCAGCAGATGCACAAGTTAAAATAGTATCATCTGTAAAATATCCTTTTTCAGAAAAGAATTTAAACTCTTTAGTTTTAATATTATTAAACTCATAAACAGAACCTACAATATCACCAATAACAGCCCCTAGCATGAAAACCTCACTTGTCGCATAATTGCACATATCTAAAAATAGTAATTTAAATCATTGCTGGCAAGACAAATTTGTGATAAAATTCTAACACTTTAACAAAAGGAGAAACAAAATGAAAAAAGCATTATTTATTTTAACAGTTGCATTAATTTCAACAAATGTAATGGCTAATGATACAACAACAAAAGGTCCAAAAGGGAAACCATCAGGCGATCATAAAGGTATGAAAGGTGAAAAACCAGATTGGGAAAAAAAGTTTGTTGATGGATGTTTAGATAAAACACAATTAAAAGGCCCAATGGCAAATGATGCTGATAAAATGGACAAAGATGGTGATGGATGTATCACAAAAGAAGAAATGAAATCATTCAAAGAAGAACATAAAGGTGAATGGAAAAAAGACGGCGAAGGTAAAGGCCAAAAAGGTGGAAAAAAAGGTAATAAATAATATAACCTTTTAAAAAATAAAGGGGATAAATTCCCCTTATTTTTGTGTCTAAAAAAGCTCCTTTTCAGGAGCTTTATTTATTATGGAGTAACAATATTAAAGTTTTGATCAAACACTTCTTGCATATTTAACAAATCTTCAAATTTAGATTTATCTCCTGTTATTTTAATCTTACCAGCTTTAACTTTATCATCTAATTTAGCAATTCCACCAATAATTTCTGCTAAATCTGAAGAAGAATATAAAACAATAGTAGCATCAGCTTTATTATCTGATTTATTTTGTGTATAAACTAAAGCTGAGTTACTTAATTTTAATAGATATTTTTCACTTTTTTCTTTATTTTCTACATTAAATGATAATAATTTTCCATCAGCTTTTTTAACATCAAGACGAATACCCATTAAATCAAACACCATATCTGTTGTCATCCCTCTAATAGTATCAGGTGAAGCAATTCCTGCAGTAGGAAGTTTTATAACTCCACCTCTAAGCTCTTGTGCACCAAATAAGAAATTATTTCTCCAAGTTCCAGATTCTGCTTGATAACCTAATTGTTCTAATGCATCAGCTTCTAAATCTTTAGCTTCTTGATTATTAGGATAAGCAAAAACAACTTGGTTCATAACTTGAGCAACCCAACGATAGTTTCCATCTTTGTAATCTTGTTTTGCTTTTCTAATAACATGATCAGCACCACCCATATATTCTACATATTTCTTTGCAGCATCTTCTGGTGGCAACTGATAAAGATCAGCAGGATTACCACTATAAAAACCAATATATTTTTGATATACAGCCTTAACATCATGGTTAACAGAACCATAATATCCTCTATTATAAAATTTTTTATCTAAATTTTCTGGCAATTTAACTAACTCACCAATCTCAATCATAGTATAACCTTTATTAATTAAATTAAGTGAATAATCATGTAAATATTTATACATATCTCTTTGAGAAGCAAGCATTTCATTTACTCTATTATTATCCCAAATTGGCCAATGATGTTGAGCAAACATAACTTCTACATCTGAGCCAAACATTTCAATAGCATTATTCAAAGTTTTCCACCATTGATTAGCATCACGAACTTCTGCTCCACGAAGAGTATAAAGGTTATGCAAATTATGAGTGCAATCTTCAGCGGCATTAAGAGCTTTAAATTGAGGATAATACATCAACATTTCTGCAGGCGCTTCTGTACCAGGAGCCATTAAAAACACAATATCAATTCCATCAACTGTCATTTTTTCACCAGTCGTTTTGATAATAGTTGTTGGCTCTATAATAGTATTTGTTCCAATTGAAGCTGTTTTACCTAAACCGTCATCAACTTGACCTTTTTCACTTTTTTTAAGTAATGCTCCAGTATGATAAAGTGCACGACGCCCCATAGCATTTCCAGCATAAACATTTTCAGAAATAGCAGCCTTAAAAAAACCATCAGGTGCAATTAATTTAATTTTTCCAGATTTTACATCTTCCTCAGAAATAATACCTCTAACACCACCATAATGGTCTATATGAGAATGAGTATGAATAACAGCAACAATAGGCTTCTTTGGACGATGTTTAAAATAAAGCTCCAAAGCAACTTTAGCAGTTTCCGCAGATGCAAGAGGATCTATAACTATAATTCCAGTATCTCCTTCCAATATAGTCATATTAGACAAATCAAAACCACGTACTTGATAAATTCTATCAGTAACTTTGAAAAGTCCATTAAACATATTAATTCTAGACTGTCTCCATAAACTTGGATTAACAGTAGCTGGAGCTTTTTCATTATTCAAAAAAGCATAATCTGTCATACTCCAAATAGTATGCCCTTGTTCACTTTTTAAGTTTAAATCTGCAATAGTAGCAATAAATCCTCTTTGAGCATCTTCAAAATCTTGTTTATCTTCAAATGGTAAATAGCTCAAAAGAGCATCATTCATTTTTGCAGTAACTGCAGTTGCTTCTTTTTGAGAATTATTTGAATTTTTCTTTTTAAAATAATTAGCAACAGTACAAGCCAATCCACAAATAACAACAAGAGATATTGTTGATATTAATACTTTTCTACCTAGTTTCATTTTACCCATCCATTTTTGATATAAAAACTATACATATTAAAGTGTATCAGATTCTAATCTTTAATCAAGAAATATTAAAATTTTCAAACTAGGAAAAAAGTCTTTTAAAAGCTTTATAAATTAATTTTTTTAAACCTCTAGGTTTAGCTCTTAATCCCTTAGTTCCATCTTTTAAAATTTTTAAATTTTTCTCATTCAACTCTTCTATATTTTTATCAGAAATTTGTAACTTAGTAACATACTGACAAACATGAGAATGAGGATCTTTCAAAATAAATCTTTTTACTAAAAACGGAAGTTTCTTATATGGATTATTTAATTGAGTTCCTTTAATCCCAGCCCAATTAGTATATTTATAATCTAAGATTTCTAAATTCAAATCAGCATAGAATTTAGCAATTGTTTTATAAGTAAAAAATCTTACATGAGTTTTATCAAGAAGACCATTTTCTGTATAATCAAAATTATCAATCAATAAATTAGCTTTAATACTTGCATGAGCAACATTAGGTAATGAAATTAAAAAGCATCCATCTTTTTTTAATAACTTTTTAAATACCTCTAAAACTTTTTCAGGATTAATTATATGTTCTAACACATCACCAAAAACTATATAATCAAAAAAGGAATTAAACTTAGAATATTTATTTTCATCAAAATTATTTAAATCAACTTGAAATAATTCCTCAAACGCCTTTGTTTTTTCAGCTATATCCAAGCTTCCTTGATTATAATCCATACCCCAAGCAGAAACTTCTTTTAACTTTTTAAGATTTTCAACAAAATCGCCACATGCACAACCAACATCTAAAACTTTAGCATTTTTCTTATCAATCCAATTAATAGAATAAGTTCTTGGATCATTATCCGTAAGACGGATATTGTATATTTTTGAGCGGTCTGTATTCATATATATCCTTTTGTTTTATAGATTAATAAATAGGAAGATATCTTCAAACTATCTAAATAAATTCTTAAAAAATCTCTTAAATTTGTACCACTTTGAAGGCTTAAATACCAAATAGTCATACTTTTCTTTATTTTCAATAATATATTTAGGATAACTATCATCTATCTTTACAAATTCAAACATAACTTGCTTTCTACCAAAAATATCTCTTCCACTTTCAATAAGTTTTCGTATTTTATTAGCATCAGTAAATTTCTCTGAATTAAATTCTTGATGTCCAAATGCTTTAATTTTTTTAATAATAGCCTCAACTCCACCAAGGTATGAAAAATGCCAACCACCATCTTTTATAATAACTCCCTTATCATATTGTCTAATTTTAGTAGCAGTAGTTCCAGTACAATATTTTTTGATATAATATTCTGTTTCAGGCAAATCAACATTATCCAAACCATGTAAAAAATCTTTATAAGACATCATACGAGTTCCCAAAAATTTGCCTTGTCTTCTTCGTTTAGCTTTCTTACTTTTTCCAGGAATTCCCTTACAATTCAAGAAATAGTAAAAGAAATCTTGTTCAAAAGTTACTATTCCAGCTTGATCTTTATATTCTAATATTTTTTCTGGTCTTGGTATTTCGTCTAAATCAGAAACTAAAATAATATCATCAGGCTTTGCTTTTGTAAGTCCAATAGCAATACAATTTCTTTGATAATTTTCATATTCCCAAGAATTATTGTTATAAGGTGGAAAATCTTCCACAGCGATATAAATTATCTTATCTTTAAATTTTTCAAATCTTGTCTGAACTTGTTTAAAATACAAAGGTTTATCTAAACCAGAATGAGTTTTATCACCTTCAACTATAACAAATTTATCAACAACATCATTAAGAACATTAAGACGAATTTCTAAGACATCAAATTCATTAAAAAGAGTAAAGCAATCATAAATCATTGTTTTTCAACCTCACAAAGTAAAAGTGTTTCATTATAAATTAACCCATCATAGGTTCGTTTTACTTTAAATTTATACCCTAAATTTAAATTATCAACAATAATTTTAATTGCAAACAAATCTTCCACTTTATGATAGATACTCAAAGCCAAAGAAGGTCTTTGAGTTTTAATAACATTCATAGCCCCTTTTAAAAATTCTTGTTCAGCACCTTCAATATCAACTTTAATAAGCCCAACTTTAATTTTGTTCTTAGCAACATATTCATCTAAAGTTTGAGTTTTCACAACAACGGATCTCATTTCCCCATTTCGAGCATCAAAAGAAGCGCCACCATTAACTTCATCAGAACATAAAGAAATAGTAATACTTCCATTTTCTGATGACAAAGCTAAATTCTCAGGAATAATTTTACCTTCCAATTCGTTCATTTTAATAGTTGCAAGCAAAGCTTTATAATTAGTATCAATAGGTTCAAAAGAATAAACCTTATCATTAGTATGACGAGCTAAAATAATAGCACTATCACCAATCATAGCTCCAACATCCATAATAGCCTTATCAGCAAATCTTTGTGGATAATCAAATCCTTTTACGTGACATTCTGAATAAAAAATATCAGGAGCAAACATATTAAAAGGCATAAAGTAATCTTTATAGCAAAACATATTATCTGACATCTTAACAACATCTTTTTGCATATCTTTTGAAAGCTTCATTTCCTTTTTTTCAATTTCATTAAACATATCAATTCTTTTTTCATCAGAGTAATAAGCTAATTTAATTCTATTAACTATACGAGCAATTTCCAGAGTGCTTTGTTCATCCATATTTTTAACAAAACGTTTATAAGTGTCTTCAAACTTATCAGATTCAAAAAAATCAACATATGATTTCATAAATTGTTTTTCATACGTATTTCTATACAAACCTTCGTCATTATGTTTTTTATTCAATTTTTTAAAAATCTTTATCATAGGTAACTCCTGAAATTCAAATTACAACAAATATATAGGAATTAAATCCTATTTATTTATAATAATATTCAATTTATTAAAAATTACAACAATCTTTTAAATAATAGATTTTGTTTTTGATGTAAACACAGGAATTACTCTAAACAGATAATACTTAATACAATTCCCCTTTTTCTTAGTAAGTAAAAAAGGAATAAATCCAAAAAGATTAGTAACAGTTTTATAGGTAATTCTTGATAAATATTGTTGATATAAAACTGGATTTTGTTTTTGCACAAAATCTCTCACAGCATAAGTAGCCTTTTCCATTTTATCACTAAAAACCTTATGAGCATTTGTTTCATGCATTCTATAATGGAATAAAACTTCTGGAATATTATGGAATTCAGTAAGATTAATTAATCTGCACCACAACGCATAATCTTCAGCTGGTGAAAAAGCAGATTCATATTTAATTTTATTATCAGTTAAAACTTTCTTTCTGATCATAGCAGGTGAATGAGCAATCAAACTTTTTTCCATTAAAGCAACTTTGATATCAGAACTTTCCACTGGATATTTCCATAATTTACCAACAGGATAGGTTTTAACCCAACAAGAAACAACTCCTACTTCTGGGTGAGCATCTAAATATTTAACTTCTTCTTCAAATCTATTAGGCAAAGAAATATCATCATGATCCATAACAGCTAGGTATTCGCCAGTTGCAAGATCAACCATTTGATTACGAGTATCTGAAATTCCCATATTTTTTTTATTAGTAAAAAACTTAATACGTTTATCAGTATAAGTCTTCAAAACCTTATTTACATTTGCATTTTCAGGTGAATTATTAACTATAATAACTTCAAAGTCTTTATAAGTTTGAGATAAAACGCTATCAATAGCCATTCTCAAATGTTCTTCTTGAGTATTAAATACAGGTATAAGCACAGAAACTTTAGGATTCTTCAAAACAAACTCCTTTTTACATATAGAAAAAAGCTACCAAAATTTTCCCAAAATTTCAAGCAAATAAAAAATTAAAACAAGAGCAAACTTTTTTAAAAAAATTAATTATGTTAGACGAGAACAAAAAAGTTGAAAGTCATCTTCGCATGAGCGTATTAAACATACGTGATTGTGAAGTGAACTTTCGACTCTTTTTGAATCACAGTCAACAGAATTAGTTTTTAAAATAATTTTTGGATATTTTGAAGATCTTCCCACGCCACCACCTTCTTAGATAGATCCATCAAAAGCACATCAGGTTCATGGATAGCAACAAATTTAACACCATTATAATCAACCACATCTCCATGATTTTTTGAAATAGTATAATTGTTATCGGTCAAAGCATTAAGAGGCACAACTCCCAAACTTATAACAATCTTAGGATTTAAAAGTTTAATCAATCTTTTTGCAAACGGAATCATAACAGACATTTCATCAGTAGTAGGCACTCTATTCCCTGGTGTTTTATAAGGAAAGACATAACTTAAAAAGGCATTATTTTGATCAGAAAGACCAATAGCACCTAACATTTTTTCAAGAAGAACACCACTATTTCCAGAAAAAGCATTTCCACTTTTATCGGTATCAGCATTAGGCATTTCCCCAAGAACCAAAACAATAGGATTATAAACTCCCCTTCCAAAAATAGTATTAATACAATAATTTTTTAATTCATTATCAAAATCAAATAACGCTTGTTTCAAGCCATCTAATGTATCAACATTTTCAAGGAATTTTTCAGTCTTTTCTGAAACAGAAACATTTTTAACAAACGCAGAATTCTCTTGTTTATTAATAGTAATAGTATTTTTAGATTTCTTTATTTCATAATTGTCAATGCTTTCTTCAGAGATGTTTTCATCCACACCTGCTTGAATAAAAAAATCCAACAAATTTTTCAAAATTATAGGATCTTCCACACATTACCCCTTGCAATTTTCAATTATTTTTTATATAATATGCAAGCATACTTTTAAAAGTAACTTAAGTAAAGGAGAAAATTATGAAAAAAGTTCTAAGCATTGCAATGACTGCTCTATTATTATCAGCTTGCGGATCTACAAGCCAATTGCCAGATCCAATTGATGGAATAACACCAGGAACAGCACAAGACTTCGTAGCTCGTGCAGGAAACAAAGTGTACTTTGATTTTGACAGATCAGATATCAGATCAGACGCACAATCAACTCTTGATATGCAAGCATTATGGCTAGAAACATTCAAAGACAAAGCTTTGAAAGTTGAAGGACATTGTGACGAAAGAGGAACAAGAGAATACAACCAAGCTTTAGGTGCAAGACGTGCTAATGCTGTTAAAGAATATTTAGCATCAAAAGGCGTTGATTCATCTCGTATTACAACAATATCTTATGGAAAAGAAAGACCAGAAGTATTGGGTAACACAGAAGAAGCATGGTCAAAGAACCGTCGCGGAGTATCTGTAGTTAAATAAGATTTAACTTCAAAAAATTAAGAGGGCAATTGCCCTCTTTTTTAATACCTTTTCAATAAAAAAGAAAGGAGGCCTATCACTAGCCCCCAATCTCACTTCACTAACACATAAAACTTAACTCATGAACACAATATTTTTTGGAGCCACTTGAGTGGCCTTCCTTGTTTCACCGCATTGTTTAGCGTCTGTTTAAACTTTTCAATTTGCAGCATGAAGTCAAATGTAGCATTATGAAAATTATATTTTTTATAATAATCATTCAACAAATCATCCCATTCCTTCACCAAACATTGATACACAAACGCAGCCTCTGTTTTTTCTGAAAACCTTGTTTTCTCAACAACAATTTCCAAAAAGTATAAACCCTTTCGAAAAGAAGCCTCGGTAATTAACGCTTCAAACCCAGCATCTGATATAGGCCGAATATCAATAAAGGCATTAATTATTTGCATTTGTAAAACGTGATCAAACCAACCCCTTATAGAGTTAATAACCCCAGTAAATGTTACTTTCATAGGATTTTCTCTAACATATTGGGAAAAATCTTCTACAGAAGCCTTACCCTGCTTCAGATTATTAAAAATTTCATCTGGTCTCATATTTTTATTTTTAAGTTTATTTCTACTAAGAATACTCTAAATATAGCTCTTTTTATATATTTGTCAACTAAAATCTGATAATTTATATTTATCAATCAAAAAGGAGCTTTTTCAGCTCCATTTTTAACATATATTATCACTTCTTAAATCTTTTCTACAGTTTGCCCATCTTTTCCATCCTTAACAACAAACCCCAGCGCTGCAATCTTATCTCTCAACTCATCAGAAGCCTTAAAATCTTTATTAGCACGTGCAATTTGACGTTTTTCAAGCAAATCTTGTACTTCTTGAGGAATTTCCAATTCTGCTTTTTCTTTTAAAAGATCCAAACAAAATACAGAATCAAATCGTTCAATAATATATAGCTTTTCTACATTTGAAATATCACTATCCAAAGCTTCACGGAAAGCAACTAAAGCATTAGGAGTTTGTAGATCATCAAATAAAGCATCTGAAATTCTTTTGCAAAAACCTTGAACCCCTTCACTTATTTCTCCAACTGTAGTACTATCTTTAGCTTCTTCTTTAATCTTCAAAGCCTTAGCTTGTAATCTTTTCAATGCAGTTGCACTATCTCTTAAAGCTTCCTCAGAAAATATCATTTGCGACCTATAATGAGCAGTCAAACATAGATATCTATAAGCAAGCGGATCAATACCCTTATCTAACAGTTCAGTTTTAACTGTTTGCTTATGCCCAAGAGATTTAGACATTTTAGCCCCCCCTGGCATAATAAGCATTCCTACATGCATCCAATATTTAACACTATTACATCCACAGTATGCTTCATTTTGAGCTATTTCATTAGTATGATGAACTGGTATAGCATCAGACCCACCAGAATGAATATCAAAAGGAAATCCTAAATATTTTAAAGATAATGCTGAACATTCAAGATGCCAACCAGGAAAACCAACACCCCAAGGGCTATTCCATTCTTGTTGTCTCTTAGCTCCATCTGATGGAGAAAACTTCCACAAAGCAAAATCAGTTAAATTTTTCTTTTCACCTACATCAACTCTTGATCCAGCTTCCAAACCTTCAATATCAAGTTTTGCCAATTTACCATAATCGTTTAATTTTGAAGTATCAAAATAAATTCCATCAGATGTTTGATAGGTAAAACCCTTTTCTTCCAATACTTTAATAAAATCAATTTGTTCTGGAATATGGTCAGTAACTTTAGCAACAACATCAGGAATATTAATATTTAAAACAGAAGTATAATCAAAAAATATCTTAGTATATTTTTCAGCAATATCTTTTGCAGTTATTCCTTTAGCAGAAGCTTCTTTTTCTATTTTATCTTCACCATCATCACTATCACCAACTAAATGTCCTACATCAGTAATATTCATAACATGTTTAACATCATATCCTGCAAGTACTAACATTTTCTTTAACAAGTCAGCAAACAAAGCAGCTCTAGTATTCCCAATATGAGGTTCAGAATAAACAGTAGGCCCACAAGAATAAAACCCAACCTTTCCAGCATGTACTGGCTCAAAATCTTCTACCTTTCTTGTCATAGTATTAAATACTTTCACTTTCCCTATCATATCTTATCCTTATTATCCACGACCGTTCAAAATGGAACGAAAACGAAAAAAATTAAAATTTCCAAGCATGAGCGTATTAAACATACGTGATTGTTTGGTAATTTTCATTTCTTTTTGTTTACAGCCCATTTTCAACGCGTCCCATTATCTCTTCTTTTTAACTGATTCTAAAATTTCTTCTGTCCTTGCTTTCATTTCCCTATACGGAGATTTTGCAAAATGTTCTCTCGCTGGTGCAAAAAGATTTATTAAGTAATCTGCCAAAAAGTTTTTCACATCAATAGGATGCACCAAACCATCAGCAAATTTCTTTTTCAAATCTTCATAATCTTTAAAAGAAATATTTCCACCATATTGTTCTGGTCTGACAATAGTAATTTCCTTCCCATCTCTATCGAACACAATCATTTTAACCCATTCTAAAATAGGATTATATTCAATTTCTTTTTCAGCACAAAAACCTTTCATAATAGTTTTCTTAATTTTTTCTGGTTCATCGTCGATATAAATAGCTCCACCAGGTTTAGACTTACTCATCTTCATATCTATTTGCATTTGCTTCATATCACAACCTTCAGGCAATGGCCAAACAGCTGGGGCATCAAGCGCAGGTAAAAGTGGAGTATGAATAGCAACTGGCTTTAAAAATTTTCCATTAAATTCAGGCGCATTAGTTTTAATATATTTAGCCACATCTCTCATAACCACATGAATTTTTCTTTGATCAATTCCACCTTGAACAATATTAATTTTCATCGCAAAAATATCAGCTGCTTGCATAGGAGGATAACACAATGTTCCAAAGTCTTGAGATTCACCATCTGTTCTTCCCATAATAGAAATAGAACGTTCAATTCGAGCAAGTGTAGTGTTTTTAGAAATTTCTAAAAATGTGGTCCAGTAATCAGGATGGGCAGCATAATATTCCCCACCTTTAATAAAGTTTAATTTTTCAGGTTCCCCTCCAAGCATCATAATTGAAGCTTTAATAATTTCAGTAAAGTAACCATCTCTCACTTCAGCAATTAACTTCATATCACCATTAAGCTTTCCATTTAAGTATGTATGCAAATCAGCAAGCAAGAAATTAACATTAACCCCTGCGTCCATTAAATCTTTAACTTTTTGCATAACAATCAAAGCCTGTCCAATATGAGGCTTTCCAGAAATTTCAAAACCTATATAGTGATTAATAGGAGCTCCACTATCCAACATATATCGTAAATCATCCTCGCCAATAATTTCTTCTAAATTACGAGTGATAATATTAAAACGTTGTTCATTATTTAATGTAGTCATAAAAGTCTCCTTTTTTATAAGTTATAAGGTTAATAAAAAAACTTGCAAATGCAAACAAAAAAATCCCCTTTTTGTCAGGGGATTTTATTTTTTAAAATTCTATTTCTAGAAATTAGCTCCGATTATACCGCCTTCATTGCCACCACCTGTAAGAGCAACTAAACCTTGTACAATCCAGCTTGCTGCATAAACAAGAATAAGACCATAAGCAATACCTCTTATTGGCGCCCAATTAATAGCTGTTCCACCATTCATAATCATATCTGCACCTTGCCATATAATAGCAATAGCAGCTGCAATATAAACTAATGTTCTAATATTTTTAAAAACATTACCTGCTTGTTTAGCCAAAACTGCAGCTTGTGCAAAAGCATCTGCTGGCAACACAGCACATAAACCAAATATTCCTAATAGTGCGAAAAATGGCAAAAATCTTTTATTCATTTCAAAAACTCCTTTATTAAATATAAGTAATTGTAGCATAAACAAATGCGTTATGCAAATATTTTCTTTCTTTTTTTTGGAAAGTAGGTTATCATACAAAAGAAACATAAATATCCATATAACGAGGGGTGTATGGCACTAATTGAAAAAAGATTTGAAAAATCATTTGATAAAAAAAGCAAAGAAAAGACCCAGAGCATTATTTGGAGAATAAAAGCCTGGACTCTTTACTATGTTTTAGTTTACATAGCTTGTATTTTTGCAATCCCTGCAGAATATTTAGCTCGCAATGGTTTTGATAACAACTTTCCTATTTTATTTTCAAGATATATGGAAGAAATTGTAAAAACAGGTGGATTAGAAATCTTCCGTTATTATTTATATGTATGGCTCCCATCATTTTTTACAGCTCCAGATATGTTTCATGGAATAATATTCCTTCCACTTTTCACAGCTCCAGTAGCAAAATATTTTATAGGAAAATTAAATCCATACAAAAAATATGTAAAAGCATATGGCGATGGACATAAAGCAACTGAAGATGATGTTAAAAACATGAAAATAGTAAAAGATGGATTCATATTTGTTCTTGGAAAAATAAAAAAGACATACATAAAATTAAACGAAACATTTTCTGTACTTTGTTTTGCTCCTCCAGGAACTGGAAAATCAGCCGGTATTGTGGCAGCAACATTATTTGAAAATGATACCGTAAGTATGATAGTAAACGACCCAAAGCCAGAACTTTCTGAAATGACTTCAGGATACCGTGGAAAAATAGGAGTATCATTTACAATAGATTGGGGAAAACAAGACGACCCACAAAAAGGAATTTTTTACCCATCATGGAATCCATTAGCCCCAGATAGTATTCCACCACTTGGACCAGAAAGAGATATGTATGTAGAATCAATGGTAAACGTAATGATTCAATCAAATACTAAAGGTGACACATATTGGTCAATAGCAGGCCGAAATGCCTTAACAGGATTCGTACATTTAATAGTATCAAAATGTGAAAGAGCAAGAGCAAGTGATTACTTCTTAAAAAGAATGCAAGACCACACATTTGATACAGAAGATGCAAGATTATTAGCTTCATATTATATGTCTATGGTTGATAACCTAGCATCAGGTGCATTAGTACTTCTTCGTGAAGGAAAATTAAATGCATCAAATTTTGTACCAGTTGGAACATGGGATAATATTCCACAAGAATGGACAGGCAAAGAAGCTTGTTTTCCAATGATGTTAGACTTAATAACAAATCTTCAAATCAAAACTGCAGACGCAATAAATAAAAGAAAAGAAATGGGTGATTATAGTGCAGGTCAAACAGACGCAATGAAAGAAATTTTACAAAGTTTAGTAAAAGAAGGACAACGTTTTAATTACTCCCGTCGTGCAATTCAAGAACTAACAAAACTAGCAAATGCAGGTGACAAAGAAAGAGCATCAGTTATATCAACATTCTTAACAGAAATAAATATTTTCAACAACGAAGCTGTTCGTCAAAGAACAATGCGCAATGATATTAAATTTAAATATTTAAGAGGAATGATAGACCCTCGTGATGGAAAAATGAAACCTGTAACTGTTTATTTAAGTGTAAACCAAACAGACGCAGTAGCACTAGGAAAAATCTCTGCTATCTTTATAGAATTAATGTCACGTTATTTAATAACAAACAAACCAGATTCAACAAGTGAACGTGATGGAAAAATGGGACCATTCCCAACATTATTTGTACTTGACGAATTTCCACAAATGCCAAAATTAGACGCAGTTATAAACGGACCTGCAATTGGTCGTGGACAAAAAGTATCATATCTTTTAATTGGACAAGATTTAAATCAAATTGAAGAACGATATGGAAAAGAAGCAGTAGAAACAATGATATCAAATACAGCAGCAAAAATCATATTTAGACAAAACAATAATGAAGCAGCTGAAAGATTCGAAAAACTAGTAGGTCACATGACAGATATTGAAAACAAATTCAAAAAAGGTTGGGATGAAATCTGGAATGAAAAAACTGAAAAAGGAAATACAGTTGAAACAGAAAAGAATATGGTTAAAAGCAGAATTATATCTGCAAAAGATATGCTAAACATAGGATTTGGAAAACATTATGTATTAATTCAAGGTGAAATGGATTATCCAATTGAAGCAGAAACACCATTATGGTTTAAAGATGACAAATTAAAAGAGAAAGCTGCGATTCCTCAACCATCTCCACTACCAATATTTTTGATGAAAAAATAGTATTATATAAAACTTTTTATTTCTTTATCACTTAAAGTAATCTGAATTACATTTTTCTCTTGAAATTATAAAGATATATGTTTATAAATGGAACTAGTTAAGGACTTATAGGGGAAGGAAATAAATGAAATTCAAAATTATTATTGCTATTTGTGCACTATTATGTGTCCCTGCATTTGCAGATTCAGACACACCACCAGCTTGGCCTTTGATTGGCTCTGAAGCTGATTATTATTCACAAAACAAAACACTAAATTTTGGTGGACATGCTGCTCAAGATATGAATAACGCACCAACTGATGGATGGAGTGGTGGAGCATCTCTTACACCTCCTGATAATTTTTTAATTAATGGTGAAGAAGATAGTGTTATGAAATTATCTAATGTTAAATTAATTGAAAACAATGGATATCAAACTCTTTCTGGATCTAACGCTCCAGTAGCACCAATGATTAGCGAACAAGAAGTATATACTATAAACGAATATGGTGTATCACAAATGGAAGGCGAAAAAGAATATCGTCCTGACATGATTCGCGAATGGGTTGCAAAAGATGGAAAAACAGTTCGTGAAATTATCGAAGAATGGGCAACTCTTGAAGGATGGGAAATTGTTTGGAGTACAAACAGAGAATATCCTTTAAAAGCGTCTGCTATATTTAAAGGAAGATTTACTGACGTAGCATCAGCATTAGTAAGATCATTTGGAAGAGCATCACCTCCTCCATATGCAAAGTTCTACTTCGGAAACAAAGTATTAGTTGTAAAAACATTGGAGGATGAAAATGCAGATTAATAAAAATAAATTAGTAACTTCTTTACTAGTAATTTCTTCAGTGTTCTTTATGTGTTCTTGCGATCCTCAGGCAACTGAGTCAGTAAACACAGAAGTTGCTGATCAATACAAAGAAGCTGCAGAAAATTTAGAACGTGCAAAAAATCCTGCAAAGCAATTGAAATATGACACAGTTGAAGTTTCAAAAGACATCTGGTTAGGAAATCAATCTGTAAACAGAAAAAACAGAGAACCATTACCTAAGAGATTAGAAACTCCATTAGGAATAACAATTGTAACAGACAAGCAAGAAAAATTAAATGATATTGCAAATCAAATAACTGCATTGACAGACATTTTAATTGATTTTGACGATTCTGTTGATCCAAAAAATATGGATTCTATGGAACTATCATATACAGGAACCCTTTCTGGTCTTTTAAATAAAATCGGAACAGAAACAGGAGTAAATTGGTATTATGATGGACGTAAAATTACTATGTTCAAAAAGTTAACAAAAACATTTACTATCTATTCACTTGCAACAAAGTCATCATATAATTCAAATATGTCACTTGGTAAAAAAGGTGAAACAGGCGATTCTCTAACAACAAATATTGAATTAGATGAATGGAATGATATTAAAACTGAATTAGCAACATTAGTTCCAGATGGTGGAGCAACAGTTGCAGTTTCAACAGGAACAATCACCGTAACAGGAACACCTGCAACAATTGAAAAAGTAAGCCAATATGTAAAAGAAAAGAACAGAAGATTATCAAAAATGGTATCTATTACTGTAAGAGTTTTACAAGTTACAATTAACGATAGTAACACTGTAGGATTAGACTTAAATTTACTTTTCAAAAACACAGCTGGACTTGAACTTGGAACAGGTAACGGATCATACAGGAATCCATTCTCACAAACACCATTTATGCAAAGTGGAAACATGGCTATTGTAAATGGAACAGGAGCTCTTGAAGACTTCTCTGGAACATCTGCAGCTATCCAAGCACTTGCAAAACAAGGTCAAATTTCTGTAGTAACAACAGCAACTGTAACAACACGTAATAACAGAGTTGCTCCAGTTAACAACACACAAACATTTAAATACATTGATAAGATTGAAATTAGTGAATTCACTCAAAATCAAGGTCAAACAGGTGTAGAACCTAAAGAAGAAAATGTAGGTTTTAACTTACAACTTCTACCAAACATTTTTGAAAATGGAAGATTACTATTAATGTTTAAAATGTCTTTAAGAGAATTATTAGGCTTCGATAAGATGACTATCAACAATATTGACTTACAACTTCCAAGAATTGAAGAAAGATCATTCTTACAAGAAGCTGTGTTAAAATCAGGTCAAACATTGATATTAACTGGATTCGAAAAAGGTAATAATTCAGATACAAGATATGGTGTAGGTGATCCTAACTTTATGACTCTTGGAGGGGGACGAGAAACAATAAGTGAAAGAAATATCCTAGTTATCATGATAACACCACAAATCATAGCATCCCCACTTGATCCAGAAGAAAGACATTCTGAAGCTTGGGGAACACCAACCTACTAAAGATTGGTAGTTCCTTCATATTGTGAAGGGGAAATATGAACAAGAACTTTAAACAAGTTATAATAGTTGCCAATAAGTCTTACGCAGTAGGACTTTTTTGGCAACCATTAAACGACAAGAAGAACCCTCTTCTTGAAATAGAAAAAACATCAAAGTCATTAGTCCCACAAGCAAACTATTATTGCATAAAAACATTTGGTAATGCTCAATATGGACTAGCATTCCGTGAACTAGGTCACAGAGATAAACAATTTGTAGCAGCTATTTCATTAACATCAGTATTAAAAGACAAACCATCAATTTTATCTTGTTTAAAAACACAACAAGGTTATTGGTTATGTGCAGTAAGAAACGGACTTATCTTACCAGAAGATGATGCATTATTTGAAACAGAAGATGAAGCAAAAGCACATTATTTAAAATTATTAGAACTTCCAGATTGGGCATATAAAATCGCACCAGTTGAATGGAGAGTTGATGGTTCATCACCAACAACAATAGAAGAATTATTTGAAAGAGAAAGCTATCAAAGATTATTGCCATTAAAAAAACAATCAACTCTTCAAAACATAATTTTGATTTCTATCTTTGTTTTATTTATAGCATTAGTATATAAAAACTCTTTATTAAGATTAATAAGCCCTGCTCCAAAAAAGCCTAAACAAGATTCTGCATTACTTGAAAAGTATAAGCCAGAAAAATTAGATAAAGGTCAACCTGAAGGACAAACTGTACAAACAGCTCCAGGAACTTCTGCAACAGTTCAACCTGAGCAACCTTTAATAGTAAAACAAAAAGACCCAACTCTTCCATGGCAAGAAATGGATGATATAATAGAATTTGCTGCAATTTGTAAAAAGGCAGTATCTCTATATTCAAAACCAATATTTGGATGGGATTTAAAAACTATTACATGTAATCCAACAACTATAGAAGCATCATACACAAGAAATCAAGGTGATATTTCTATAATTTCAAAAGCGTTTGATAAATATTTCAAACCAATCTTAGGCAATGTTAATGTAAAATTTGACGATAACGGAGAAAATGTATCAACTTCAATATCACAACCAAAATTTACAAAGGTAAGTATAGCTCCAACAGAACCAAAAGATATAGTAAAGAAGAGGTTTTTAGCCTTTTCTCAACGAACTTCAATCAAAATTCAGACTGAATTTTTAGAAGACCAAGCGATAAATGGAAATATTATTAAAAAATTTTCATTTATGAAGTTTACTTTTAACTCAAAATTGGATATAATAGAGTGGGCAAAGCTATTTAGGTCAATAGGAAGTGCTGAGTTTAAAGAAATAGTTTGGGATCAAAAGTCTCAGACATGGAAGGTTGAAGGGCGTGTTTATGAAAAAGATTAGTATATTGTTTTTTTTAATAGCAGTAATATGCGCGTCTAGTCGTTTATCTGCACAAGAAGAAATTAACGTATCAATGCCTGCACCATCAGAACCAATTGATTTAATGGACGATATGCCATTATCAGTAGACATCACAAACGAAGATATTCCAGAAGATGAACTATATGTAGAGCAAGACCCACAAAAACAAGAAATATTATCATCTCTTGCACAAAACGAAGTATTTCCAGATGAACCTCAAGTTCAACCTGCTCCAATTGTTCAGCCTGCTCCAGAAATACAACCAGCACCAGCTGTTGAACCTGCTCCACAACCAATGGAGGAACAACCTATTCCTTTTGTTGAAGCTCCACAACAACCACAACCTATGCCTGAACAACCTGTTCAGCCAACAAATATACCTTTTGAACAATTCACAAATTCTTCAGCTGCTCCAAGTATAAATGGACAACCTGTTGATGTAGTTGAAAAAAATGAATTAATAGTAATTCCATCAGATTCAAAATATTTACATCCATTACTATCATTAGATTTTTCAGACTCATTATTTACAAAACTTTCAGAACTTGAAAATGAAAAATTTGTACTTGATTTAGAAACAAAACACAAACAGATGGAACTTGAATTATCTAAATTAAAAAGAGACCAATTGAAATTAGATAATGAAATCAGAAAACTTGAACAAGTAAGTGCAGAAAGTTCTGAATCAGTAAGTTCAGCACCATCTGATGCAGGTCCATCATATGTATCAGAAGTAAGCACTCCAGTTCAACCAGAAGATTCTTCTAAGACATTTGAAGTAACATCTGTGTATGAAATTAAAAGCATTATGGGAATTGGTGGAAATTTAACAGCAACTTTATTAAATATACCACAAAACAAAAAAATAACTGTTCGTCAAGGAACAACAATAGGAGATGGAATAATAGTTCGCTCTATATCTCCACAAGATGGAATAGTTTTTGAAAAAGGTAAAAAATTATACCCATTAAAAATGAAGCAAAATTAAAATGGCAGAACAAAAAACACCTATTACACCAGCACAACCTGTTACAAAAACAGACGCTGCAAAACCTGCAACAGAAAAACCAAAAACTGTAGCACGTGAAATTACTGCCGCAGAATTAATCAAAACATTATTTGTTCCAAACAATCGCCTTCTAACAGATACAGGTGAAAAGCTAGCATTAAATCATGAAACAAAAAACATTTTAGCATATTTTTCAGATGGAACATTAGTAATTTCAAACACTCATAAATATGATGGACAAGTTTTAAGTTTTGTTTCATTACTTAATAAAACAAAAAATAAAATAACAAGCACTGTATATACTTCTCTTGGAAATTTAAATGAAATCTACAAAGAAAATTTAAAAAAGAAAAATTTAATTCCTAATTTAGACGCGTTTAATAATCAAATTCAAAAAGACTATGTAGATATAGTTTCAAAAGCAGCAGAACGCGGAGTATCAGATATTCACGTAATTGTAGGAAATGAAACAACAATTCTTTTCAGAATGGATGGTACAATGCAAAAGATGATGGAATTTGATGGCACATGGGGTGAAGCATTTGTACGTTCTGTATTTGCATCTGCTGATATATCTGACTCAAACTATGCTCAAAATGAATTCCAAGCAGCACAAAAATTAGGAGATACTCCACTACGTGGTTCAAAAGATTTATATCTTCCAAGAAATGTATTAGCTATACGTTTACAATTCAATCCAATAGCCTTTGGTTCTCAATATTTGGTTATGCGACTTTTGTATGCAAGCCAAGATGCAGGAAGAGGATTAGAAACTTTAGGATTAGAACCACATCAATTAGAATTATTTTACAAAATGCGTAGCTTTCCAACAGGATTATGTATCATAGCTGGTCCAACAGGATCTGGAAAATCTACTACTTTACAACAAAACATGATTCTAATGTTAAAAGAAAGAAATTATGAAATAAATTTAATCACAGTGGAAGATCCACCTGAATACCCTATTCCAGGATCACGCCAAATGCCTGTGACAAACACTGCAACAGAAGAAGAAAAAGATGCAGCGTTTACATCTGCTCTTGCAGCTGCTCTTCGTTCAGACCCTGACGCAATGATGGTTGGAGAAATCAGAACAAAATCAGCAGCGGATTTAACATTCCGTGGAGCTTTATCAGGTCACAACGTTTGGACAACACTTCACGCTAATTCTGCGATAGCAATTTTAACTCGTCTTCTTGATATGGGTGTAGAAGATTTTAAATTAGGCGATGCATCTTTAATGAAAGGATTAGTATCACAAAGATTATTTAAAAGACTTTGCCCTAATTGCAAAAAATCATTAAGAGGTGCAACAGATAATCCAGCATACAGAAGAGCTTTAAAAACAATAGGCCAACAAAAAGCAGACATGGCATATACAAAAGGACCAGGTTGCGATGTATGTAAAGGTAAAGGTGTAACAGGTCGTATTGGAGTATTTGAAATAATTCTTCCTGACGCAAAACTATTAGGCCTAGCCTTAGAAAGAAAAACAGACGAAGCAATTGAATATTGGAAAAAAGAGCTTGGTGGAGTTTCTCTTAGAGAATATGCAATAGAAAAAATGTTAAAAGGATTAGTATCAATTGACGATGTAGAACGTTGGTGTGGATTCTTAGATGAAAAGGAGCTTTTCTAATGGCATTATCACTTCAAAGTTTAAATTTAGCATACGCAAAATTTATGGTTAAAAGTTCAAACACAGAACGTTTGAAATTTTATAAAAAACTAGCTGCCCTATTACGCAATAATTTTACTCTTATGGCATCATTAGACAGATTATGGAATATTGCATCAGTAAATGGTAAAAAGCCATCTGAACCTATGGCAATAGCAATTTCATCATGGCAAAGAGGATTAGAAAATGGAGAAACTTTTGGAGATGCATTAGGCAATTGGGTTCCAGCTCGTGAAAAGTTGATGTTAACAGTTGGTGATGTAGCTCGTTTAGAAAAAGCATTAGTTCACGTTATAAAAGTATCAGATGGATCATCAAGAATCATAGGCCCAATTATAAGCGCATTTGCTTATCCATTATTTTTGCTTGTTTTAGTATTCTTAATTTTAATTATGGTAAGTTTATATTTGGTTCCACCACTAACAGAAGCTGCTGGTAAAAAAATCATATGGACAGGTACTGCATTAACTCTTGCAGGAGTATCAGATTTTATGGCACTATATTGGTGGTTATTTCCAATAGTAATAATTGTAATCGTAGCAGCAATAGCTATTACAATGCCAATTTGGACAAACAGATTCAGAGTAATATTTGATAAATTTCCACCATGGTCATTATACAGAATGTTTACAGGAGTATCTTGGTTACTATCTTTATCATCACTTGTAAAATCAGGAACACCTATATCAAAAGCATTAGGAATTTTAAAAGACAATTCATCTCCATACCTAGCAGACAGAATAGGAAAAGTATTATCATTTGTTTCTGAAGGAGAAAACTTAGGAAACGCTTTATATCTAAGTAAACAAAACTTTCCAGATACTGAATTAATAGGCGACTTACAAATTTATTCGGAACTTGATAATTTCGAAGAAGCATTAGAAAATGTAGCAGACGGGTTCTTAGAAGACTCTATTAAAAAAATTGAATCAATTGCTAATATTTTGAACTCCGTTGCAATCCTTTTAATTGCTGTGGTAATAGCTTGGGTTATCTTTGGAACATTTGAAATGCAAGAACAATTGACACAACAAATGTAAAGATTGAAAAAGCAAAAAAAATCATTAAAATCACAATAAATTAACTTTAAAAAAGGAAAATATAATGTTTTTTGACTTAACTGGTAAAACAGCTTTAGTAACAGGATCAACTTCTGGGATAGGACTTGCAATAGCAAAAACTCTACACCAAGCTGGAGCAACAGTAATAATAACTGGAAGAAATGAAGAAGCTCTAAAATCTATTAAAGAAGAATTAAAAGAAAGAGTTTTTACACTAAATTTTGATTTAGGCAACTTACCAGGTATTGAAGATTTTGCAAAAAGAGCAGAAGAATTAACAGGACAGATTGATATCCTAGTAAACAATGCAGGATTAACAAGAGACACTCTTGCAATGCGTATGAAAGACGAAGAATGGAATGAAGTTATCAATGTTAATCTAACTGCAGTATTTAAATTAACACAACAAGTAATTGCTGGAATGTCAAAAAGACGTTATGGAAGAGTTATAAATATCTCATCAATCGTAGGTGTAATGGGTAACGCAGGACAAGCAAACTATGTAGCATCAAAAGCAGGTTTAATTGGATTATCAAAAACTTTAGCAATGGAATTTGCAAGAAGAAATGTAACAGTAAATGCAATTGCACCTGGATTTATAATGTCAAAGATGACAGATGTACTTTCACCTGAAATAAAAGAAGTTATGATGAATCAAATTCCATCACAAAAATTTGGAAGACCAGAAGATATAGCTTATGCAGCATTATATTTAGCATCAACTGAAGCTGAATATATAACAGGTCAAACAATACACGTAAATGGCGGTATGATGAGATTCTAAATGATTAAACATCTAACAAGAAAATTATCAAACTTTGCAAATGGGGAAAAACAAAACTTTCCCCTTTTGCTAATAATTTTTTTTGCATTAGGTATAGCAATCTTCTTCAAACTAAAAACATTTTTTGTTTATGCTATAATAATTCTTTGTTTACTTTTATTTATTTGCAGTCTTTTTTCAAACACAATAAGAAAAGTAATATTAAGATATAACTTACTAACACCAATGAAAATAATTAAATTTGTTTTCTTTAAAATTTTAAAATTCTTATTCTTGTTAATATTATTACCATTATTCTCACAATTGTTTGCTTTGATATTCTCAATTACCATAGTTTTAAAAGTATTCTCATATTTAAGATACTTCATGTCAGGCACATTATTCAGAATTTTATGGTCAATGGTAAGAGGTTTCTTTTCTATTCTACCACTGAAATGGCTAACAAACAGTACTCCATTTAAATATTTAATGGAAATGCTTTCACAACCATTCTTTTATTTCAGAAAATTTATAGAAAGTTTAAAATCCATAAAAAAGAAACTAACAAAATATACAATAAAATTATTAGATAAATACAATTTACAAGGATTAAAAAGAATACTCTTTCCAAGACAATATAAACACAATCATAAAATTCCATACCTACCAAGCTTTAAATATCGCCCTGCTACATTTTTTGGTTATTTGATATTATCTTTTGCGTTAGGTATATCAACAATGTATCTTCACACAGTATTAAACAAAAGAGAATTTTTAAGATACCCAGTATTTAAAAAAGACTTTGAAGCTCATATAGAACAAATTCAAGTAATGGATAAATCAAGACGTTTAGTTTTAAACAATTTAAAAGCTTTAAACAAAGACGGTATCCAATACGTAAAAAGGATTCGTTTAAAAGTAAATGAAAATCATGAAAACTTAGATATAGGCCAAAATATTTGCTTCAGAGCAACATTATTTCCATTATCAAATAAATCAACCAAGCATGGTTTTGATTTCAAAACTTATGCATACTATAAAAACATAGACGCAGTTGGATACATAGACAGTGGCATAGAAATAATAGACACTCCTCCATTAAATCCAAAAGAAAAAATAGAAAAGTTTCGCTATGGGTTAATAAAAAAAATGTTAAAAGGTGAAAATAAAGAAGAGCGCTTATTTGCAACGACATTAATAACAGGCGAACGTTATGCAATGCCAGAAGACTCAGACAATTCATTTAAGCAAGCTGGTATTTCTCACTTACTATCAGTATCTGGCTTCCACATGGGACTATTGACTATTATTTGCTTTTTCATTTTCAGATATAGCCTATTATTAATTTCAAATTCTCAATTAAAAGACACAAAGAAAATAGCAGCGGTAATAACATTTTTTATAACTTTAGCATATTTTTTTATTTCAGGAAGTGCAGTACCAATTCAGCGAACATTCATAATGACAACAATAGGATTAATAGCAATTCTTTTAAACCGACGTGGAATTTCATTAAACAATTTAGCCATTTCAGCATTTATAATATTGCTCATTTCCCCATATTCATTATTTAATGTTGGCTTTCAATTATCATTTGGTTGTGTAGCTGCATTAATTTATTTCTTTAACAGAAATGAATCATTAGAAAAAATAAAATAATTCCTTCCAACAAATATCATTAAAATTTAGATAATCAAGTGAGAACAAAAGTATTAAAAGTGAGTTCGCATGAGCGTACTAACGCTACGTGATTGTGAACGAATTTTTAATCCTTTTGAATCGCAACTGATTAGATAGATTTTAACTCAATCCAGATTGGTGTGTGGTCAGAAGACTGAGGTCTATCCCTTGGCTCCTCATCTACTCCAAAATCAACCAACTTATCTTGCGCCTGCTTATTGAGTAAAAAGAAATCTAATAAAATGCCTCTATTTTTTTGGCGCAATCCTCTGAAATAATCCCAATAAGAATACATAACTTTTTCAGGATATAAAATTTCTTTAGCAGATTTAAATCCAGTTTTTTCAAATTCGAAAAATGCTTTTCTAACTTCTGGTTGCATAACTGCATCATTTTTAAATGAAGCTGGATCATAAACATCCATATCTTTAGGAATAACATTAAAATCCCCACCCAATAAAATTGGCTCATCATATTTTGAAAGAACTTCCATATGTTTATGAAGAGCATCCATCCAATCCATTTTATATTTGAACTTTTCTCCTCCTAAAGGATTTCCATTAGGCAAATAAATAGAAGCCACTCTAACACCACCAGTAAACACTTCTAAATATCTTGAAGATGAATTATCTCCCCCTGGTATATGATCGATTCGGTCTTCTATTTTAAATTTAGAAAGCACCGCAACTCCGTTCCAACTTTTTTGTCCTAAAACTGCAATATTATATCCCATCATTTCAAAGTCCCAATATGGGAATTGGAACTCTTCACATTTTAATTCTTGTAGTAAAATAATATCTGGTGAAGTTTCTTCCACCCATTGCAAAACATTAATTAAATGAGCTCTAATAGAATTAACATTGAAAGATGCAATTTTCATAAATTTCCCCTTTTTCTTCTACTTCAGATTATAATTGTATTATTACAAAAAGGAAGTAAAATTACACCTATGAAAACATACAATATTCCTTTAAATTGCTCATTTTTGGAAGTCATAGCTGACTTTATCCAAGATAATTTTGATTTAAATGATATTATTCTGCTTCCAACAAGCCGATCATGTAAAATACTAAAAAAACTTCTTATACAAAATTCAAAAAGTTCAAGTTTATTGCTACCTACGATATTGCCTCTCGATTCGGCTCAAGACAATTTCATTCATTTAATAGAAAAAGAAAACAACAAAACCATTTCAGAATTTGAGAAATTATTTTTATTAAACACTTTAATTCAAAAAGCAAACCCAGAATTAAAATTCTCATCCTGCTTTGCATTAGCAAAAGAACTGTCAGACATTTTAGACACTTCAACAAAAGAAATGATATCTTGGGATAAATTAGAAGAAATCAAAAAAGAAAATCTTTCAGAATTCTCAAAAAAGAATATAGAATTCTTAAATATCATAACTGAATTTTATCCAATTATTTTAAAAGAAAAAGAATTAACAGATAATACCAAAGATAAAATTCAAACATACCTATCATTTGGTGATTACCTTTCTTTATACACAAAAGGAAAAGTAATAATAGCCGGCACTACAGCCTCATTAATACCAACTCAAAAAATAATAAAAAAACTAAGTTCAAAAGAAAATTTTTATTTATTCCTTCCAAGCTTTGATGAAAAATATTTAAACTTTAAAGAAGAATTATCCCCTACTCATCCGCAATATTCAATATTGCAATTAGTAAAAGAATTAGATCTTTCAAATTTTGAATCCTTGAATTATGAAAAGTATAAAATTACAAATGATGAAAAAATATTATTGATGCATGAGCTACATAAACCAATAGACCAAACACATACATGGCAAGATTCAAAATTCACAAATAAAACAATTGAAAATATAACATATTTAAATGCCTATGATATAGAACAAGAAGCTCTATGCATATGCTATGACATTCATAAAACAATAAAGCAAAATAAATCAGTTTGTGTAGTATGTGACAACACGAACCTAATGAATCAAATTATAGCTGTATTAAATAAAATAAACATTCCATACGATACAAGTTTTCCTATCAGTTTTGGAAAAACATTGGTTGGAGAAATCTTTAACAAGCTCTATGAATTCATATCAACTGATTCGCTAGCATCATTTTTAAATTGTATAAAGACACCTTTTTCAATATTCAAAAATACAAAAGAAGCTGAAATAGTTTTAAGAAAACAAAACATAACAAGTATAACAAAACACTATAAAAAGCTTGAAAATGAATATAAAGATATAGTCAAAGAACTAGAATCATTTTTAAATAAATTAATCCCATTGAAAGAAGCATTAAAGACAAGTCAAATCTCCTTTAATGAACTTCTTCAAATAAATTTAGACGTAATTCAATCACTATATCCAAAAATATGGAATGATGAATTAAGTTCTGCAGGAAAGGATTTTATAAACAAACTATTAAAAGAAACAACTTTAATAAATTCATCAAACTATATAACTATTTTAAATGAATTCTTTTCAACAGAATCAGTGCGTCAAACACGCAAAGAAGAATTCTGTACAATCTTAGGAACAATAGAAGCAAGACTTTTCAAAGCAGACAAATACATACTAACAATGTTGAATGAAGGTCATTTTCCAAAAGAAAAAGATGAAGATCCATTTTTAAATGAAAGACTAAGACAAATATTAAAGCTTCCATCATTAAAAAGAAAAACAGGCCTTCAAGCCCACGATTTTGAACAAATATTTTGTCAGAAAGAAGTTCTTTTAACAAGAAGTCAAAAAGTATTAGGCACTCCACAAATACAATCAAGATTTATAGAAAAACTTGAAGCTATATTGAATTTCTCAGGATTGAAATTAAAAGAATTCGAAAACTATGAACAAATCACATCATCAGATTTTCCAATCGAATTTGATAAAGTTGAAATATCTTCATACAACCCACCATTATCAAGCAGACCAAAAAAACTTTATGCAACTGACATAGAAAAACTTCTTGAAGATCCATATGGAATATATGCAAAAACAATTTTAAAGTTGAGGAAACTAGACGATTCTAATGAAGAAAAAATTCACGCAACTTTTGGGAACATAGTCCATAAAGGAATGGAAGAATTCACACTAAATCCAACTTTAACTAAAAATGAATTAATACAAATTTTTGATAGAGAATTAAAATTATCAAACATATCATTAGCAACAGCTTCATTTCTATCATCAAGATTTGGAACAATAGCAAATTATGCAATCGAATTAGAAAAAGAGTTCGGACAACACAAAGGCTACCCAGAAGACAAAGGTGAATGGCAAATCATTCCAGACTTTACAGTAGGAACAAAATGCGACCGCATAAATATGTATCCAAACAAAACCTATGATGTAATAGATTACAAAACAGGAACTCTTCCAGAAAAATCTGACATAAAAAAAGGAATAAAATTACAATTAGTATTAGCTGCATTAATAGCAGAAAACAAAGGATTCGGATTTATCAAAGACGAAGAAGTAAATTCACTTTCATACATAAAGTTAAATGGAATAGACAACAGCAAAACCACAATAACAAAAAAAGATTATGAAGAAATAAAAGCAGAACTTTTACCAAAGCTTCAATCAATGCTTAAAAAGTACCAGCAACAAGAAACTTCATACACAACAAAAAAGTTAGACGAAAAATCATATAGTGATTACAAGTATCTCTCCCGCCAAAAAGAATTATAAATAATTCACTTTATTATTTTGAAAAAAAAACTTATCAAAATTTAGAGAAAATAAGAAAGTTGAAAATTGTGTTCGCATGAGCGTATTAAACATACGTGATTGTGAACCAACTTTTCAACTCTTGTTATTTGCATCAAATTTTCAGAAGTTTTTTTAAACTAGGGGTTTGATTGGGCCTATTGAAGACCCAGTCTTCATTTGTTTTATGTACGGATTATTAGTTGTCTTAAACTCTTCCACACTTCCCTTCCACATAATGTGCCCATCATAAAGAAAAGCAATTGTATCAGCAATTTTAAGAGCAGATTTAATATCATGAGTAATAGTAATAGTAGTCGCCCCAATTTGTTTTGAAAGTTTTATAATAAGATCATTAATAACATCAGAAGTAATAGGATCAAGTCCAGTAGTAGGTTCATCAAATAAAATCACTTCAGGATATTGAGCAACTGCACGTGCAAGTGCCACACGTTTTTTCATACCACCACTAAGGTCAACTGGATACATATCAGCAACACTTTTAGAAAGATTAACAGATTCCAAATATTTCAAAGCAGATTTTTTAGCTTCCCATCTGTTTTGCTTCTTTTCCATAATATCTCTGAAAGAAACATTTTCCCAAATATTCAAACTATCAAACAAAGCAGCATTTTGGAAAAGCATTCCAATTTTTTTATTTATTTGATCACGTTCTTTTTCTTTAACCCCATTAATTTTTTGACCATCAAGTTTAATAATTCCACTATCACATTCCAAAAGGCCTAATATACATTTTAATAAAACAGATTTACCAATACCAGAAGGTCCAATAATAACAACTGATTCGCCTTTTTTTATATCAAGGTTAAAATCTTTTAAAACATGTTTAGATCCAAAAGATTTATAAACATTTTTAATTTCTATTTTATTTTTCTGAACGTTCATATCATTTTCCTATTTAGTAAAGAATAATCCTGTAATAAAGTAATTAAGTAATAACACAAGTACAGAAGATGAAACCACAGCAGAAGTAGTAGCAACCCCCACACCTTCAGCTCCACCTTTTGAATTATATCCATTATAACAACCAAGTGCAGAAATAATTAAACCAAAAGCAAGTGCTTTAACAACACCAGACATAACATCTATGTAATCAATAGCTTCATAAGTTTTCTGAATATAAAAAGAAGGATTAAAACCAAGTTGATCAACACCTACAATAAATCCTCCAAATATTCCAATAATATCAGCAATCAAAACAAGAAGCGGCAACATTAAAACTGTAGCAATCATACGAGGTGCAATAAGATAAGAAAAAGGATTCACAGACAACGTTCTAAGCGCATCGATTTGTTCTGAAACTCTCATAGTTCCAATTTCAGCAGCCATAGCAGAACCAACTCGCCCAGCAACCATAAGTCCAGCAAACACAGGTCCCATTTCTCTAACCATAGCAATAGCAACAACAGTAGCCACAGCTTCATCAGCAGAAAACGCAGAGAACCCAGAATAACTCTGAAGTGCAAGCACCATTCCTGCAAACAAAGCAGTAAGTCCAATAACAGGCAAAGAATAATACCCTACTCGAAAACATTGCTTAACAATCAAAGAAAAGTAATAAGGTGGAGTAATACAAGCCCAAATAGATTTCAAAAGGAATTGTATAAATTCTCCAACAGTAGCAAAAGCACCCAGCGCCAATCTTCCAATTTCATTAATAAATTTAAACATTATTCTCTCCAATATTTTAAATTAATAATAAACAGTTTAGATTCGTTTATCAATAATTATTCTGATGTTTCAATTTCTTGTATTTTTTTTGATCTATTCACAATTTTATTAGCAGACACTCCAATTTCTTCCACATCTTTTTGAGCTAATTTAAAATGAGAATCTAAATTAGTAACTCGAGTTTGCAATCTAGACATATCATCATTAAGCGCCATCAATTCTTTTTGAATAATTTTAGTTTGTTCTTTAATCTTAGCATCTTTCAAAACAGCACGCATAGTAGTAAGAGTAGCCATCAATGTAGTTGGCGAAGTAATCCAAACTCTATTTTTAAAAGAAACATTAACTAAATTTTCAAAGTTACCAAAAAGTTCAGCATAAACAGATTCAGAAGGTAAAAACATAACAGCGCTATCTCCAGTATCTTCTCCACCAACATATTTTTCTGCAATATCTTTTATATGTTTAGTAACACTATCTCTAAAAAATCTTTCAGCATTAAGTTTATCTACTTCAGTATTTGCCCTTATCAAAGCTTGATATGCCTCCAATGGAAACTTAGCATCAATAACTATGTTACCAGTTGGTTGAGGCATCTTAATCAAGCAATCACATCTTTTTCCATTTTTAAGTACATATTGAAATTCATAAATATTAGGCGGCAACATTTCCTTAACTAAATCTTCCATTTGCATTTCACCATAAGCACCACGAGATTGCTTATTAGAAAGCAAAGAAGTAAAATTAGCCACTTCCCCACCAAGTTGTTTAATATTCTTTTGAGCTTCATCTATAAGAGCCAATCTTTCATGAAGCTTATTCATTATTTCAGAAGTCTTAACAGAGCTTTGATAAAGCCCTTCTCCTAAACGTTGTTCTATTAAATTAAATTGAGCCCCAACCTTATCTTTAAGGTCATTTTGGGATAAGAACAATTGTTGCAATAAAACAGAAGAATCTTCCCTTTGTGGTTTTCGAATTAACAAAACCAAAATAATAACAGCCATAACTGCAAAGACTAGCAAAATGAATAAGTTTATAGTTGTCATTTTCAATATCCTCTACTATATTAGAAAATATAACGAAAAATATAACAAATGAAAGGAAAAAATGAAAATCTACCTTTATCCATATGAAGGCCTATTAAAAGCTTCAAAAGATGTAGAAGTCTTTGACGATGCATTAAAAAAAACATGCAACGACATGTTATCATTAATGTATGAAGCAACTGGTGTAGGTCTAGCTGCTCCTCAAGTAGGATTAAATAAAAGGATAATAGTAATTGATCCAATTCATCCAGATTCAGGCAAAGATCCAAAACCACAAATTTTTATTAACCCTAAAATAGTAAAAGCAAGTTCTGACACAATAAAAAGAGAAGAAGGTTGCCTATCGTTCCCAGGCCTTGGAGTAGATATAGAACGCCCATGCGAAGTAGAAGTTGAATTCCAAGATGAAACAGGGAAAAAACACAAAAACAAATATGACGGTTTAATGGGAAGATGTATACAACATGAAATCGACCATTTAAATGGAGTTGTATTCATTGACCACCTATCAAAACTCAAAAAAGATTTAGCAGTAAAAAAATTCGCAAAAATATTAAGAAAATGGGAAGAAGAATAGAAATATTCTAATTTGGTCTACAAAACGTTGAGTTTTATCAAGGTATCAACTGTGGAATTCTCACTTACCCTATATATGAAACTAAATATAGACTTAGCATGCGGGCCCGTCTTGCAAGTAAACTAGTAATTTTTGATGAATTTAATTTCAAGACAGGCTCGAAATAGACTTATAGAATCGATTCGTATCATCTATAATATTAAATATAGCATATTTTTATAATTTGTCAAATATTCACCAAAAATAAATAAAAAAGGGCAGCCAAAAGAGGCCACCCATAGGAAAGTTACAAAAAAAGATTTTTTTGTAGGGGCTGTCTCAATGCCGCTTTCGCAGCGAAACAGGTATATTGTATTATTAATCATTTATCAATATAATGGCAAAACTGACTTTGTCAAGACTTAAAACAAAAAAGTTGACTCAAAGCTACTCAAAACTAATAGAAGCAAGTAAAGATGAGGTTTCCTCTTCTGATTTAGCTTCTTCAAACTTTTCAGTCTGTTTTTCTTTCTCTTTTTCTTGCATTTCAGCTACATATTGTGTTTTCACATCTTCATATGAAGAAATAAGAATATCCATAACTTCACCTACGACTCCATCATTTATATATTGGTACACAAATTGATCTCTGTCATAGATTTTCAAAGCCTTAAGGAATCTTTCATATTTAATTTGAGTAGTAGCCATTTCTAATTGTATTTTTTCATTCTTTTTGAATGTCTGTCTGATTTTGATAACCATTTCTGGATTCTTAGCTACTTCTGCTAAAAACACTCTACAAAAAGAAAAAAGGTCTGAATTCTCATGTTTAAACCTTTCTGGAAAGAAAAAAGAATAGCTCACAATTTTAATTACAGAGTCGTACAAACTTTGATAAATAATTGGTAATTGAGCAAAAAAAGCAGATGTATAGGCTAATTGCCTTTGTTCCAACATAGTTTTAGACAACGTTTCCATATTCGCAAGCATAGAATTTTGATTTTTCAAGAAATGTTCCTCAGTTTTAATAGACCCCACTCTTATAATAACAAAACCTAAAAAAACTACCAAAAACAATAACAAGAAACAAGGTAGTATAAAAAGTAAAAAAAGACTCGAATTTGACTCGGTTCCACCTGCTAAATTTAGTGTATTTTCAAAGATTTGACCTTTACTTCCGATTATAATATTTCCCCATGTAATAACACCTATAACAAATAAAAGTAATAGTACCAGTATTAATTTTATATGCTTCATATTAGCTCCTTTTTTAAAAAATTTTCTCTTAAAATTATCTCTCTTTAAAAAACAATAATACACTATTTTTTTAAAAAAGACAGTGTTTTTTGGGTTTTTTAAAAGTCAAGCGTAAATATTCAAATTTTTGATTTTTTTTTAATAGCATTATTTTTTCACATACTATATATTGTGGTTAGGAGAAAAATCGACATACTGTAGGTGCTATTTTAGACAAAATTGACAAATGACGCTCAAAGTATGTATTTTAAGGGAAAACGAGGCGAAAATGAATCAAAACGAATTAAGAACAAGCATCTTAAACAAGTCACAAAAAGTTCTATCTGACATTATAGTATATATGAAATACGTAAAATACGTTCCAGAAAAGAAGCGTCGCGAAACTTGGGAAGAACTTTGTGAAAGAAACAAAAGAATGCATATTCTAAAATTCCCTCAAATTTCTGACCTTATTGAAGAAACATATCAATATGTTTTGGACAAAAAAATCCTTCCATCAATGCGTTCAATGCAATTCAGTGGATTACCAATTGAAAAAAACAATTGCAGAATGTACAACTGTTCATTTTCACCGATTGATGATGTAAGAGCATTTGACGAAGCTATGTACCTCCTCCTATGCGGCTCCGGGGTAGGATTTAGCGTTCAAAAACATAATATAGAAAAACTTCCACAGATCCATCAACCAGATCCAAATAAAGTGGAAGTTTTTGTTATACCAGATTCTATAGAAGGCTGGGCAGAAGCTGCACGTCGCCTAATAGCCTCATATTTCACACCAAATTCCCCAACTTTGGAACTGGATTATTCTTTAATCCGTCCAAAGGGTTCCCTAATTAAAACTTCAGGTGCAAAAGCTCCTGGACCAGAACCATTACTTATGGCATTAACAGAAGTAAGACATTTATTCAAAAGATTATTAGGTTCAGGACAAAAAAACTTAAGAACAATTGATGCTTATGATATAGTTTGTCACCTAGCAGTTTGCGTAGTATCAGGTGGAGTAAGAAGAAGTGCTACAATTTGTTTATTTGACAAAGATGATGAATTAATGTTGAATGCAAAAACAGGTGAATTTTGGAATACAAATTCACAAAGATGTATGTCTAATAATTCAGTAGTATTAGACCGTGCAAACACAACAAAAGAAGAATTTTTCAAACTTTGGGAAATAATAAAAAAGTCAGGTGTAGGCGAACCAGGATTATTCTGGACTAATGATGTAACTTGGGGAACAAACCCATGTGTAGAAATCTCTCTACAACCACACCAATTCTGTAACTTAACAGAAATCAATGCAAACGGAATTAACAATCAAGAAGAATTAGAATTAAGAGCAAAATATGCTGCTATCCTAGGAACTCTTCAAGCATCATATACAAACTTCCCATACCTTCGTCCAATCTGGAAAGAAACATCAGAAAAAGGAGCATTACTAGGAGTATCATTAACAGGCCAAGCTTCAAATAAAAACCTAATTAATTTAGACCTTGCAGCAGCAGCAAAAAAAGCTTGTGAATCAAATGAAGAAGTTGCTAAATTAATAGGCATAAATCCAGCTGAACGTGTAACATGTATAAAACCATCAGGAACAGCTTCAGGAGTATTAGGAACATCATCAGGAATTCACGCATGGCATTCTAAATATTACATCAGAAGAATACGAGTTTTAAAGAACGAAGATATTTATGGTTATCTTTTGAAAAACCTACCTCAATTAATTGAAGATGATGTGATGAAACCAGAGGGTCAAGCAGTTATCTCAATTCCAATGAAAGCTCCAGAAAATGCTATCATTCGTGAAGAAGAATCAAGTTTAGAATTATTAAACCGAGTAAAAACAGTTTTCCAAAACTGGGTATTGGGTGGACATCAAAAAGGTGTTAACACAAACAATATTTCAGTAACTGTATCAGTTAAAGACAACGAATGGGAACCAATTGGTCAATGGATGTGGAATAACAAAGAATTCTATAATGGAATTTCTATTCTACCATTTGAAAATAATTTCTACCCACAAATGCCATTTGAAGCTGTTACAGAAGAAAAGTATCTTTCAATGGAAAGCAAATTAGACGAAATCGATTTATCACAAGTAATTGAAGAAGACAACAACACAATGTTCCTTCAAGAGATGGCTTGTGCTGGTGGAAAGTGTGATTTAATCTGAGAAAAAAATAAGGAATAAAAGAACAAGCTAAATTTTAAAAGGGAGGAGGTAAAAGATGGCTTTAATAACAACAAAATTCGGTGACAAAGGGCAAACAAAATTATTAAATGAAGTTGTTTCAAAAGCGGATCCTATTATCCACTTGCTTGGTGAAGTTGACGAATTAAGTTGTATCCTAGGCCTATCAGGTGACAAATTTGATGACATTCAAACATATTTATCAGAAGTCATGGGATATTTATATTTGAAATCATCGAACAATGAAAAACTTCTCCAAAAAACAAATGAACTTGAAAATTATATAATGTCACACAACTCATCAATTCCAAATAAATTCATAAATCCAAAAGGCTTTGTTTCTATGGCTCGTGCAATTTGCAGACGTATAGAAAGAACAATAGTATCATTAGACAGACAAGACTACATGGATTTAACATTTGTATTAAAATACTTTAACAGACTATCTGATTTTTTATTCATTCAAACCTTTGCCGCTCAAAATGAAAACGAAAAAGAAAAAGAACTTCCAGATAATTTCACAGATTCTTATTCAAACAAAATAGATAATGAATTAGTAAAGAAAGTAGCTTAATAGTTGAAAATACCATTTTCAAGCTTATAATAAGCACTCATGAATGAAATAATAAAACTTAAAATAACTGATTTAGGCGATTCTTGTGATGGCATTGCAATTTACAATGACAAAAAAGTCTATATTCCTTTTACACTTCCAAATGAAGAAGTTGAAATAGAAATAGTAAAAGAAAAAAGAGAAACAAAATATATATTAAAAAATATAATAAATAAATCTCCTAAAAGAGCAGAACCAATTTGCCCATTTTATACAAAATGCGGTGGATGCTGTGCACAACATTTATCAACAGATTATTATGATGAATATAAAAACCAAGTTTTAAATAATTCTTTAAAGCATAAAAATATAGAATCTAAAACTATAATACCTTTAAAAAAGGTAGGACAAAATTCAAGACGAAGAGTATCTTTATCATATAAAAACTTTGGTGATAATTTTGTATTGGGTTTCAAAGAAGCAGCAACTCACTACACAATAAACATTCCACACTGCCCTCTTTTAACTGACGCATTAAATAACATAATAAAACCAACTTATAACTTACTAAAAAGCATTACAAAAAAAGGTGAAACAGGATTCGTAAATATAACTGAAGTTGAAAATGGATTAGACTTCACATGGTCACCACACAGAGTACCAACAATAGATTTAGACCTAACAGAAAAATTTTCAGAATTCGGAAAAGCAAATAATGTAATTCAAATAACAAGAGCAGGAAAAGAAATAATTTACACCTCAAAAACTCCAGTAGTAAAATTTGAAGACGCAATAATTCCATTTCCACCATCAGCATTCTTACAACCAAGTCTTCAAGGTGAAAACTTATTAAAAAAAATCGTACTTGAATACATAAAAAACAATAAAGCGTCCAACGTCAGGTTGGTGGTGGCGGATTTATTTTGTGGTCTTGGAACATTTACAATTCCTCTATCTAAGCTAGGCGAAGTAACAGGCTATGACATATTCTCCCCATCTGTAGAAAAATTAAAAGAATATGGAAAAGGAAAAATCAAAGCAATAGAACAAAATTTATTTGATGATCCTGTAAAACAAAAAGACTTAGAAAAATTTGATATAGTAATCCTCGACCCACCACGTGCAGGAGCATTATCCCAAGTGGAAGAATTATCAAAAACAAAAGTTCCATTAATTATTTATATCTCATGCGACCCATCAACATTTGCAAGAGATGCCAAAATATTGTGTGACAGTGGATATATATTAGAAAAAATAACACCAGTTGACCAGTTTCCATATACAAACCATTTGGAAGTAATATCATTATTTGCAAAATAAAAAACCCCCACTAAAGGGGGTTAAAAATCTCGATAGATGTTGTATAAGAATTATTTCAGGTGTCTTATATATCGAATGCTACCGTAAACTTAAAAACCGGTCTGATCCAAATCCAGCGCTATCGTCTTTTTAAATATTTTTAAAAAGGGAGGAGCCAAATCCCGTATAAGTCCCCCCTTTTCTTAGCCATATGGCCCTCGTAGGGAACTCAAGGTTCCTTGTTCTACCAAATGACCCTATCTGAGAAGCAGAGGCAGATATCTTACCCTTTCAGGTATATTTTAAAGTTTTTTTTCTATAATCTTATATTTAAATTTTTAACTAAACCAAGCATAATATAGGTGTAACTTTGAAATATGTCAACAAAAAAGAATAATCATAGTTTTACAAAGACTATCCATAAACTTCATATAATTTAGCGAAAACGGAAGTATTGAAAATTTTAAAACCTGAGCGTATTAAACATACGTGATGTGTCTTGAAATTTTTAATCCTTTTGAATCGCAGTCAACAGAATTATTTTTTCAATATCATTCTAAACACAATCGCCGGCAACGTCCCCCCCAGCACATCATCCGACATAGGTGCACTATCATCATTTCCAACCCACACCCCTGCAACATATTCATCATCAAAACCTATAAACCAAGCATCTTTATTTTCAGATGAAGTTCCTGTTTTACCACCCAAAAGCCCAGGGTAATAAGCTCTCTTACCTGACCCATTAACTATAACTTCACGAAGTAAAGTTCTCATATCTTCATAATTACCTTTTTCAATCAAACGGGTTTTAGCAATACTATTTTTGCTCCATTTAATTCCCTCATCCCCTCTTATTTCAGTAATTAATGTAGGTGTCATACCATACCCACCATTTGCAAATGGAATATATCCAACAGTCAAATCAAAAAGGCTAATTTCATTAGATCCAAGAACCAAACTCATATCATATCTATAATCTGCAACCACTCCCATTTTCTTAGCAGTTCTAACAACAGACCTCAACCCAACCTGTTGAGTAATCTTAAGAGGTATAGTATTAATACTTTGAGCAAAAGCATAGGTTAAACTAACCTTACCTAAATATCTCTTGTTGTAGTTTTTTGGGCTCCAACCATCAATTTCAATAGCTTCATCATAAACAGGATCAGTAAGTTTCATACCATTTTCAAACCCAGCGAGGTATACAAAAGGCTTAAAAGCAGAACCAGATTGACGTTTAGCTTGATAAGCTCTATTAAATTGGCTTTTTTGATAATCTCTTCCCCCAACAACAGTTTTAACTTTTCCATCATAATCAAATATAACCACAGCACCTTCTAATTCAGAGCCATCTAATACTTGATTAAGCATATCTTGAGCATATTGTTGCATCTTAGTATCTAATGTAGTTCTAACTACAATATCCTCATTAATATCTCCTATTAAAGATTTTACTTCTGTAACAACCATATCAGCAAAATATCTTGAAGCATGACCTACTTGTTTCTTTTTATCAAACTTTATTCTTTTAACTTCCCTATCATATTCTGCTTTAGTAATATAACCTTGTTGCTCCATTTCCCTCAAAACAACTCTAGTTCTTCCAATATTAAATTCAGGATTTCTAAAAGGACTATAAGTAGTAGGCGCCTTAAGCATACCGGCTAAAGAAGCAGCTTCCCAAATTTCTAAATTTTTTAAAGATTTATTAAATATTTCATGTGCAGCAGCATCCAATCCATATTTACCAGAAGCAAGTGAAACTCTGTTCATATAAAGATTTAATATTTGTTCTTTAGTAAACTTTCTCTCCAACATTCCTGATAAAATGAGCTCAATAATTTTTCTATTAAAGTTACGTTTAGAAGACAAGAATATATTTTTAGCTACCTGCTGAGTAATAGTACTTCCCCCCTGCATAGGCTTACCCGTAAAAAGATTAACAAAAGTTGCTCGAGTAAGTCCTCGATAATCAATTCCCCTGTGCTTAAAGAAACGCTTATCTTCAATAGCAACAATAGCCTGCCAAACATGAGGTGGCAAATCAGAAGATTCAGTAATCAACCCATAGTTATCATTAATACCAGCAATTTTCTTTCCACTTTCATCAAGTACAACAATAGAAGGCTTTCTCTCAACTGCTAACATAGAATTAAATGAAGGCATTTGTAAAAACAAAACAACAATATAAAAACCAACAAGTATGCTAAGCCAAAAAAGAATTAAAAAAGATTTTTTATAGAATTTAAAATTAAAGAACTTTTTGCGTTTTTTAAGTCCTTTACGTAAAGGTCCACAACTGTACCTTTTTATACCGTCTTCATGCAAAACTACTTTTAATCTATCATCCATATTTTTGATTATAACAAAGCCAAATTTATTTGGGAAGAGCTATTTAAAAATAATTCTTGAAAAGTCTGGCTTTTTTACTACATTATGTTAGAATAAATCAACAGGAAAAACTATTATGAAAGAAGAAAATATAAAGAATTTCGAAGAAGCTAATTGTGAATGTCATATTGACGAATGCACATGTGAACCTATTGCTGAAAACCAAAATAAAAAAGCAGACGAAATTGATTGGAAAGATCAAGCTTTACGTGCATTAGCAGAAATTCAAAACATAAAACACAGATCACAAATTGAAATTGAAAAACAATCTGCATCAAAAACAAAAAGCTTTGCAAAAGATATTATATCTATACTGGATAGTTATGATTATGCCTTCCGTGCTCTTGAAAATTTAAAACAATCAGAAGAACTACAATCAACAATAACTGGATTTAAATCAATTTATAACTCTTTTTTAGAAATATTAAAAAAGCATAACATAAGAAAAATAGAAGCCCAGGGTCAAGAATTTAACCCAATGTATCACAATGCAATTATGTTTCAAAAAGGAAAAAATAATATAGTCATTACAGAAGCAGAAGCTGGCTATATGATGGGCAGCGAAGTCCTTCGTGAAGCATCTGTAATAGTTGGCAAAGAATGAAGTTAGAATACCTAACAAAATTAATAGCATCAAGTAATTTATATTCAAGAAGAGCCGCTGAACAACTGATTCGCGATGGTAAGGTTAAAGTAAATAGCAAACCAGCTGTATTAGGCCAACAAGCCACAACGGGAGACAAAATTGAAATAAACGGTAAAACAATAAACCTAAAGATAGAAAAACGCCTAATAGCTTTCCATAAACCAGCAAACTACATAACATCGCACAGTGATGAAAAAGGCAGACCTACAATATTTGATATCCTACCTAAAGAATTAGCTAACTTCCATTATATAGGACGACTCGATTTCAACTCAAAAGGCCTACTTTTGCTTACAAACGATGCAAAATTGAAAGAAAAGCTTGAAAGAGGAAACCAAATCAGAGGTTATAAGATAAAAATAGAAGGTAAAATAACAAAACCAACACTAACCTCCCTTGAAAAGGGAATAACGATAGATGGTTTTAACTACAAAGGATTAAAAGCAGAAATTTTAGACCAAAACGACAAATTTTCTTCCTTAAATGTATATCTTACAGAAGGAAAAAACAGAGAAATACGTCGCATTTTCGAATACTTAGGTCATCAAGTTAAAGAATTAACACGATTCTCATATGGTCCTTATCAACTCAAAGACCTTGAAAAAGCTGGGGTCAGAGAAGAAAAATTCCCTAAAATTTAGGCTATTTTAAAAATCAAGTCCAAAATTTTGAAAAAGACACAAAATTTTTGATGAAAATTTCAAAAAAAATTGCTAGAATAAACAACATCTAATAATTAAATGGAGTTATTTATGAACATACACGCCGATTTAGTCCCAATGGTTGTTGAAAGTACAGGTCGCGGAGAACGCGCATATGACGTGTTTTCAAGGCTTTTAAAAGAAAGAATAATATTTTTAACAGGTCCAATAAATTCAGTAACAGCCTCACTAGTTTGTGCACAGCTCCTATTTTTAGAATCAGAAAATGCAGATAAAGACATTTCTATCTACATCAACTCTCCAGGTGGAGAAGTAGACGCAGGGCTTGCAATTTACGATACTATGCAATATATAAGATGTGATGTATCAACAATCTGTATAGGATCAGCCTCATCAATGGGTGCTTTCCTACTATCAGGTGGAACAAAGGGCAAAAGAATAGCTCTCCCAAATGCAAGAATAATGATACACCAACCATTAGGCGGAGCTCAAGGTCAAGCAACTGACATTGAAATCCATGCAAAAGAAATAATTAAAACAAAACAAAAATTAAATACATTGCTTTCAAAACACACAGGCCAAACAATAAAGGCAGTTGAACAAGCAACAGAAAGAGATAACTTTATGTCAGCAGAAGAAGCAAAATCTTTTGGCCTTATAGATAAAGTTTTCACAACAAGAAACGCAAACCAAAACGGATAACACAGATATAAATAAAGGTAAACTTAATTATATGAGACGAGAACAAAAGTATTTAAAATCTGGGACACCTGAGCATACATATAGCTACGTGATGCGTGTCACAATTTTTAATCCTTTTGAATCGCAGTCCATAGAATAAAGTTTAAAGGAATGATATGGAAGATACAAAAAAATTAACTAAGTACTGTTCATTTTGTGGAAAATCACAACATGAGGTTAAAAAGCTCATTGCTGGTCCATCTACATTTATCTGTGATGAATGTATTACATTGTGCGTAGATATTATTAAAGACAATAATAAAAAACAAAATCTAAAACAATATAAAGATATTCCAACACCATCACAATTATATAAAGCATTGGATGAATTTGTTATTGGCCAAACATCTGCAAAAAAGATTTTATCAGTTGCTGTTTATAATCACTATAAAAGACATTTAAGCAAACTTGAAGAAAATGAAGTAGAAATTCAAAAATCAAATATCTTATTGATTGGTTCAACAGGTTCAGGAAAAACATTACTTGCACAAACTCTTGCAAGAGTATTGGATGTTCCATTTGCAATTGCAGACGCAACAACATTAACTGAAGCAGGATATGTAGGAGACGACGTAGAAACAATAATTTCTAAACTATTACAAGCTGCAGATTATGATGTAGAAAAAGCCCAACAAGGAATAATCTATATTGACGAAATTGATAAGATTACAAGAAAATCAGACAATCCATCATTAACACGTGATGTATCTGGTGAAGGCGTACAACAAGCATTATTAAAATTAATGGAAGGTACAATTGCATCAATAACACCACAAGGTGGAAGAAAACACCCACAACAAGAACTAGTTCAAATTGATACATCAAACATATTGTTTGTATGTGGTGGAGCTTTTGATGGCTTGGATAAAATTATAGAAAAAAGAACAAACCAAACTTCAATGGGATTTGGTGCAGAAGTTAAATCAAAAAGTTCACATCAATTATCAGAACTATTCAAAAAAGTAGAAGTTCAAGACCTAGTAAAATTTGGTCTTATTCCAGAATTAATTGGACGTATGCCACTGATAGCAACATTAGATGATTTAGATCGTGATGCATTAATACAAATTCTAACAAAACCAAAGAATGCTTTAACAAAGCAATATGAAGCATTATTTGCAATGGAAAATGTAAAGCTAAAATTCACAGAAGATGCTCTTGTTGCAATAGCAGACGAAGCATTAAAAAGAAAGACAGGAGCAAGAGGATTGCGTTCAATCATGGAACAATTATTACTTGAACCTATGTTTAATATTCCAGACAATAAGAATGTAGAAGAATTGATAGTAAATAAAGAAACTGTTGAACATCACAGTGCTCCACTAACAATTTATGCAAACACAAAAAAGAAGGCATAAAATGAAAAGGCCTATAATAGTTGCACTTGATGGTACATCAGCATCTGGTAAAACTTCTTTATGTATAGCTCTTGCAAAAAAGCTAAAATTTCTTCACCTTGATACTGGTGTAGCTCTTCGTTCATTATCTTTGTACTTAATAAGACAAGGAACAAATGATGAAAAAGCTGCATTAAAATTAATCAAGAAAATGAAATATGAAGACATTCAAAAAGCATTAAAAGATAAAGATTTAAAATCCAGTGAAGTATCAACATTAACAAGTTGTATAGGTGGTGTAAAAGAAATTTCTTATGGATTAATAAAACTTTTACATAATTTAGTAAAAGAATTAAAAGATGAATATGATGGTTTTATAATAAGTGGTCGTAATATTCAAACAGAAGCTTTTCCAAAAGCACCTATTAAAATATTTCTAACAGCCTCTCTTGAAACAAGAGGAAAAAGAAGATATGACGAATTAAAATTAAAAGGTAAAAAAGTTAATTTAAAACAAGTTACAGAAGAATTAGCAATTCGTGATAACAACGATCAAACAAGAAAAATTTCACCATTAAAAATGGCAAAAGATGCATTTTTATTAGATAATACCAAGCTAACAGAAAAACAAACAATAGAAGAAGCATTAAAATATATAAATTCAAAAATTAAATAAAATTTCCCCTAAATATCAGGTAAAAAATTATTGCTCCATAAAAGGAGCAATATTTTTTGTAGTCACATAACAAGCGCTTCTGAATTAAAAAATAATTCACTTATTTCTTCTTCATCAAGCCTTTCTCTTAAAAAACGATCATGATCAGATGGAGTATAACCTCCATCAAGAAGAATTCCCAACTCAACATACTCCACAGGAGCATTTTGATAAAACTCTATCCTCTGTCGAGGACTTAAGAATTCAAAAAAGTCTAAGATAGACCTCCAATCATTCGCATTTTTAAGCGCTTCGAAACAATATTGATACATAAATTTAAGTTTATTTATAGGTTTGATTTTTAATAAGTTCGAAGATTATATAGTGCAAAAACACCAAAAGTCAAGCCAGTATTGAAAATTAGAAAAAAACCACCCTTTCGAGTGGCTAAAGATTAATAAACTATAACTAACTTTGTTCCTTTTTTCCGGAGCTTTTACCCCGGTTTTGGACATTCCTTTTTCCAGAATTTCTTCTGTTCATTTCACGAACTTCCTTTGCACTTAAGCGCCTTGGCTTCTCATCATTACTAAGATTACTCATGTTATTTTTAGGTTTTAAATTAGTTGCAATAAAAGGGCGCCCTTAAAGGACGCCACACCAACAGGTGTTAATTTTTAACAGTTTTTTTCACAATTAAACAAAGATAAGTTTTTGCTTTTTACGCAGTTTCCGGTTGGAGGTATTTTCCAAACCTGTTATTCATACGTATTTGCTCATTCTTACTGAAAGTTGCCACTCGCCCTTTAAATCTTTTTTGGGCCTTTTGTGATTGGCATTTGCCAATAAACAATCCAACTTGGTCTGTTGGAACAGTGTGCATTATCCTTACTTGGATACTCTCAGGATAGCTTGAATGTGTGGACAATTGCCCCCACAACCCTGCTTCAATCATTTGTTTTAGCTCTTTGTTACTCACATTACTGTTGTTCATACTAAGTTTATTTTATTAAGTTTGATTATATATAAAACGGATATACCATTTTAAACAAAAAAATTATTATGTCAACAAAAAGTTTATAATTTACCAGAAAGAGCTACATTAATCAATTGTTTAGCTTCAAAAGCAAATTCATTAGGCAATTGATCTATGATATTTTTACAGAACCCATTTATAATCAAAGATATAGCCTCATCCTCACTCATCCCCTTACTTTGCAAGTAATTTAGCTTGCGAGTATCTACCTTAGATGTAGTAGCCTCATGAGTAACAGATGAAGAATTATTATTATTTTCAATAACTGGCACAGTATTATTTTTATTACTTCCACCAACTAAAATCCCATCACATTTAGTTTGATTATGTGAGTTAGTAGCAGCCTTTGCAATCTTAACTAAGCTTCTGTAAGTTTGATTAGAATTACCAACAGAAATTCCTTTAGCAATAATATTGGAAGTAGTATTTTTTCCAATGTGAATCATCTTTGTTCCAGTGTCAGCCGCTTGCATTTTATTAGTAAGTGTAACCGAATAAAATTCTCCTTTAGAATTATCACCTTTTAAAATACAAGAAGGATATTTCCAAGTATATAAAGAACCTACTTCTAACTGTGTCCATTTAACATAAGTATTCTCTTCAAGTATAGCTCTCTTAGTAACAAAATTATAAATTCCACCCTTACCTTTTTCATCCCCTGAATACCAATTTTGCACAGTAGAATAAAATACCTTAGAATTTTTTAACGCAACAATTTCAACTATCCCACAATGCAATTGTCGCTCATCATAAGATGGAGCAGAACACCCTTCTAAATAGGATAATTCAGAACCCTCATCAGCAATAATTAATGTCCTTTCAAACTGCCCAGTTTTTTCTGCATCCAATCTAAAATAAGTTGATAATTCAATAGGACATTTAACTCCTTTAGGAATATAAATAAAAGTCCCATCAGAAAACACAGCAGCATTCAATGCAGAAAAGAAATTATCATTAACAGTAACAACAGAGTTCATATATTTTTGAACTAAATCTTTATGTTCTTTTAATGCTTCAGAAAACGAACAAAAAACAATTCCTAATTTTTTAAGTTCATCTTTATAAGTAGTAGCAACAGATTGAGAATCAACAACCGCGTCCACAGCAATACCAGATAATTTTTCTCTTTCATTCAAAGGAATACCAAGTTCTTGATAGATTTTTAAAATTCTAGGATCTACTTCTTCTAAATTTTTAGGTTGTTTTTTTTGTGGCAAAGCAAAATATGAAAACGAAGAATAATCAATAGGCTCATAATTAAATTCTGCCCAATGAGGTTCTTCCATTTTTAACCAAGTCTGATAAGCTTTCAATCTGAAATCAAGCACCCAAGAGGACTCATTTTTTATACGAGAAATAGCACGTATAGTATCTTCATTAATCCCATTAGGTAACTTAAATGAATTCATTAATTTGGCCACCTTTCCATTATAAAATGTTCACAAGCAATAGCAGCCTCTGCACCATGCCCAGCAGCAATCACAGCTTGTTGATGCTTTGGATTAGCACAATCACCACAAGCAAAAATTCCTTCCATAGAAGTTTCAGTTGTTCCAGATTTTAATTCAATAAAACCAGCATCATCCAAATTGATTAAACCATCAACAAATTTAGTATTAGGATCACAACCAATAGCAACAAAAACACCATCAACTTCTAATTCTTTTGTATCATCACTTTTAAGATTTTTAACAATAATAGATTTAACTAAATCGTCCCCCTTAACTTCTTCAACAACTGATTCAAGAACCAATTCAACATTAGGAGTTTTCTTTAATTCTTCAACCATTTTAAAATTAGTTCTAAATTCTCCACGACGATAAACAATATAAACTTTTTCAGCAAGTTTTGATAAATATTTAGCATCACACAAAGCAGTATTTCCACCACCAACAACGGCTACTTTTTTTTCTTTATAAAAGAATCCATCACATGTAGCACACACAGAAACCCCATGTCCTCTAAACTTATCTTCGCCCTTACATCCCAACCAACGAGCAGTCGCCCCAGTTGCAATAATCACAGAATAAGCTTGAATAGAATCTTTCCCTTTTATATGAATAATGAACCCTGCTTTATCATCAAGCTTTTCAATTTTTTCAACCATTCCAGATTGGAATCTAGCACCTAAATTTTTAGCTTGTTTTTTCATATTACCTAAAATTTCTGCCCCACTAACTGGTTCAGGAAATCCAGGAAAATTTTCAACTTCCATAGTATCAGTCAAAGCTCCACCATCATGATTACCAATAATAACAAGAGGATTAAGCAAAGCACGTGTAGCATAAATAGCAGCAGTCAATCCAGCGCAACCTGATCCAATAATAACTAATTTTTCCATTATTCTCTTCCTTTTTTATATTTGTAATAATGTTAATGATTTAATCCCCCTTTTCAAGAAAAATGAAAATAAAAAAAGGAGCACAAAGCTCCTTAATATTAATTGAAACACAAGTTTCTAACGAACCGCCTTACAGGACGATACTTCCGGTTATAGAAATGTAAAAATTCAACATAAATAAAGTGTTCAAAATATCCTCTTTTCATAAATTGAAGAAAAATGTAAAACGTTTTTCTATTTTTCCATAATCCTTGAAGGATTTCTTTATTCAACGAATTTCTCTTTTCTTTTACCGTTTCATTAACAGTCCAAAGAAAACCCCATAAGGAATCTTCTATAATCATCTCTTGTACTTCTTTATCAGATATAGAACTAAGATGCCTTATGACTGACTTGATTTCTTTCTTTGAAAAGGTTTTTTCTACATCAAAGAAGTCATAAAGCCTTCCATTGTTTAAAATTTGCAAATCTTTCATTTTTTTTAATATTATGTTTGTTTTTTAGGTTTATATTAACAACTTATATATAGCACAAAAATTAACATTTGTCAAGTATTTTATATGGTTGTTCAATTTTGAGCGAGGACAGAAGTATTTGAAATTATGGAACCCTGAGCGTACAAAAGCTACGTGATATGGTGACATAATTTTAAATACTTTTACAGCCAAAATTCAACTACCAGAACAAAAAAGACGGCAAAAGCCGTCTTATAGTCCTAACCTGTTTCAAAATACCTTTTTGATCGAATATCCAATTCCAAGGGTAATTGTGCTTTATGGATTATTTGGAATACCCCCTCAATATACTCTTTCGGGGTTGTAGCATTTATAGTAGACTTGAGAAATTCTCCAAAATAACTCTCTATCTCAGGATAATTATTGAGAACTTCATCCCTATACAAATCAGGAAATTTTTCATTTACTTCCTTTTCTGCATCCATTTCAAGTTGCCGTTCATCAAGTGGTATAGTAGGCATACCTAACATATAGGCAACAAGGTACATTGTTTTTATCTTCATATATTTTTTAAGTTTATTAAATTAAGTTTACATTTTTTATTTAATATAAAATCTCAGATTTCTCAAGTTTTTATTACAATTTCACTAAAAAAGACCCACCCGTTTCTTCAAGTTTTATATATTTACAATATTTTGATAAAACACCTAATTCACACCATCTTGGAAAGTTTTGTCTAAGTATTCCAGATTTTCCAGTAATAACACGTACTTCTTGACCTTTATTAGCTTCAAAGAAAGCCTTTATTCTTTCAAACGCACCTTCTTCAGTAAAACCATGTAAATCTAATCTAGGGTATACCTTAGGCTCTTTTGGAGTCCAATTAGTTTTAACTGAGCTTTCTTTAGGATTTTTTAATTTCAATTTTTGGGATGAAAAAGAAACAGCCTTCTTTTTCAAAGGCTGAATTTCTTTTATAATTTTTTCCCAGTCAGACATTATTTTGGCATAACGGAAACAACATTCTTATCGTTTCTTCCGCGCTTAAATTCAACAACGCCTTCGATCTTAGAGAAAATAGTATGATCTTTACCCATACCAACATTCAATCCAGGGTGATATTTTGTACCACGTTGACGAATAATGATATTGCCAGGTATTACAGTTTGTCCACCATACTTTTTAATACCAAGTCTTCTTCCTGCGGAATCTCTTCCATTTTGGGTCGAACCCCCAGCTTTATGTGTTGCCATACTTTACTCCTTACGCTTTGATATCAGTTATCTTAACAACGGTTAACAATTGACGATGACCACGTAATCTACGATAGTTATGTCTTCTTTTCTTTTTAAAGATTAGAACTTTATCATCTTTTTTTTGTTCTAATATTTGTCCAACAACTTTAGCACCGCTAATAAATGGAGTTCCAATTTTATCATCTATCATAAGAACTTCATTAAATTCGATTTTTCCATCTCCATCGATTTTTTCAATAAAGATAATATCGTCTTTAGCTACTTTATATTGTTTTCCACCAGTTTTTATAATTGCAAACATTTTTTTATTCCTTTATTAAAATTATCTCTTAGAGAATTGGAATCTCTTTCTAGCTTTAGCTTGTCCAGGTTTCTTTCTTTCAACAATTCTTGAGTCTCTAGTTAAGAATCCAGCTTCTTTTAAAGCAGAATGTAATCCAGGTTCTAATTGATCCAATACTTTTGAAATACCATGTTTAACAGCTCCAGCTTGACCTGAAAGTCCACCACCAGTAACAGTAGCATTAACATCATACATACCTTCTCTCTTAGTAACTAAGAAAGGTTGGTTCATAACCAATTGTAAAACTGGTCTTTTAAAATAATCTAAAACTTCACGACCATTAACAACTATTTTACCTTTACCAGGTTTTAACCAAACACGAGCAATAGCATTCTTTCTTTTTCCAGTAGCGTAATTAGATACTTTTAGAACTTCTTTTTTTACTTCAGCCATTATTTTACTCTCCTTACGTTTTTAGGATTCAAAGATGCAAAGTCAATAACTTGAGGTTTTTGAGCTTCGTGTTTATGAGCAACGCCAGTATAAACGTGTAATTTAGTCATTTGTTCACGTCCTAATGGGTTTCTTGAAATCATTCTTTCAACTGCTTTTTCTAAAATTCTATTAGAATATTTTCCAGCTAATAATTTTTCTGGGCTAGTTTCTTTAAGACCACCAGCATATCCTGTGTGACGGTAATATCTTTTGTCTTCTACTTTATTACCTGTGAAATATACTTTATCAGCATTAATAACAATGATATTATCTCCACAATCTAAATTAGGAGTATACATAGGTTTATGCTTACCACGTAATCTCATAGCAATAAAAGAAGCAAGTCTTCCAACTACGCAGTCAGTAGCATCGATGATGAACCAATCTGCCTTGCATTCTGATTTTTTCGCAGAATATGTTTTTCTCATTACATTTTCCTTTTTTTAATTAAACTCGTGATATTATGCTGTAACCCTTGATAAATGTCAAGAAAATTAATAAGGTATTATGATACCATTAAATATATAATTAAAAAGCCAGATTTTACTCTGGCCTTTTTATTTTTCTATCCAACTCTTAGAATCTATAGCCTAAGTCTACTCGGATTTCTTGTGATTCATAGTTCTCTCTGATATCCATTTCAAAGCCTACTCCCACTGTTGACCCATTCTTTGTTACATAGTTCAACTTTCCTCCAAATCTTTGGGTCAATTTTCC
>JAVBPW010000003.1:0-21911 GCA_031549385.1 Alphaproteobacteria bacterium | reverse complement strand
AAACCATTCTTTTTATTTTTGTAATTATCTTTAAGATAAGCATCATACATAATATTTCTATCATTTTGAGCATAAGCTAATTTAATATCTCTTTTTAAATTATTAGCCATTAAGTCACCCATTTTATTTTCGAATATAACTCTACCTACTCTTCGAGACCCTGATAAACCAGAAGAAGCCATAGAAGATGAATTCATTTTATTTACATCCCCACTTGGTGCTGGGGGAGGAGTAATACCACCTCTTAAAATATCTAACCACAATTCCTTATTTCCATTTTCATATCTGAAAGCATAATCTTCTGCTCCAAGAGCTGTTCCATTAGACCAAACATCTGAATAGATTGCAGAACTTGCAGTAACTAAAGTATTAGATTGCCCAATAAAATAAGCACCATCTTCTGCTTCTCCGCCATTTAATGTTAAGTTAAGAACTATATTTCCATATGTTGCATCTCCTAATGAAAGATTACCTATGTTTGAAATAATTTTAGCTTGATTCATATCTGATGTTGTATATGTTAATAAAAGTTGTGATGCTATACCTCCTGCGTTACCTTTATTTGTATACATAACACCCTTAGCTCCAGTTGCTCCACTTAACATATTTAATTTTGCCATATTAAATGTCATATTGGAAAATTCCCAACCACCATCTGAATAAAATGCTCCAACTAAACTTCCATCACCTTGATAATTAATTCTGTTATTTGCATTATTGTTATAAATAGAATAAGTTGCCCCCTTAATAACACCTGTTGCTCCGTTGAAAATACTTGCAAGTTCTGCTGAATTACCTGTGTTATTAATAGCCACTGCAGTTATTCCATCACCAACTGTTCCATAATTTCTTATAGCATGTTCAACACCCAAAATCTTTCCAGTATTATTTATACCTCCACTGATTTTTGATGTGGCTTCAAAATTTATACCAACAGTACCTTGAATTGTTCCTGAATTATTTATTAAACCGGTTACATTTCCATTATTTAAAATACCATCTTTTCCACCTTGAATAAGAGAATAATTTAAAATTTCACCATAAAAAGGAGCTAAATTTGTAAATTCTATTCCACTTAGAATTGTTCCTTTAATTGTACCATAATTTATTATATCTCCATAAACAAATGAATTTCTAAACAATATACCATTTGTTCCTCCAATAATTTTAGAATCAGATGTTTTATTTATTATATTTGACCTGGAAGTTGCAGACCCCCATTGCGAATATCCTGTTGACATAATAGCTGCAACTGTAACGTTATCTGACAATCCTTGAATCGTACCATAATTTTCAATATCTCCAAAAAAATATCCATAATAAGATAATCCTATACCTGAATGACTACCTGTAATTTCAGCGCCAGCATAATTTATAATTTTTGATCTTTCTGTTGGTTTTCCAAAATATACATTGCCTGTAAGACCAATTGCTTGACCGCCAACTTCTGTCTCTGTTGCTGCTATCTTTCCATAATTAATAATTTCACCAATCATATAAGTTAATGTATTTCCAGAAAATCTTATTCCAAAACCAGTTCCTTCCATTAATCCACGATTTATTATATCCATATACATTCCAATATAGCCAGACTCTGTTGTGAATGCAGTATGCCCACCTGAAATTACAGATGTTGGTAATTCATTAATAATATAAGCTTTATTTGATGCCGAACCAAAATTAAATCCACCACTGCTTCCACCAATGAAAGCAATTCCACCTATGTCACGATTATCCTTAACCGTTAATTTGATTGTTCCAAAATTTGAGATTGTTCCGTAGAAAGATCCTGTTGTTGCTCCATCTTTAATAATACCATTGTCTCGAGCATCAATTAAACCATAATTGGCAATTGTTCCTGTTGTTGATCCAGCTCCAAATTTTATACCGTCTATACCTTTTAAAACACCTGTAGTTCCATTAGTTATATTTAAATAATTCGAACCAGAAAAACTTATTGTAGCTCCTGATGAGGATGTTATTTTATGATTTACTGTTAAATTTGCATAATTTGTTGATGTTCCTACACCATATATTGATACTGCATTTCCATAAACTTCTGGATAATCAAGTATTGTTACACAATCATTATTCCCACCATCAACACTTCCATCACAAGAAAAATATGTTGAATTTGGAATTGTAACATCTGTCCCTGTCCAAGTTATTTGAGCGTGAGAGTTTGTTGATAAAAGCAATGATGAGATTGTAGTTAAACTGTATATTATCTTCTTGAATTTCATATAAAAATCTCCTTTAAATAGAATCGTTTACAAAAACCATTATATCATATTGGAGAATATTTTGATAGTTTTATAATTATCAAATGATATATAGTTACTGAAATTTACTTTTTCAAGAGTGATTCAAATTTTTACTTATTTTTTATTTTATTTTGAGAATTCAAAATAAAAAAACTCCCAGATTGGGAGTCTTGTTTTTATTAAATTTAAATTAGAAGCTGAAACGAACGCCTAATAGAATTTCGTTTGATACGATGTCTACTTTTTGTCCAGTAGCCCCTGATCCAATTTTTAGATTTTCTACTTGGAAATAACGATATGCTAAATCAATATTTAAGTTATCAATTATTGCTAATGAAATTCCAGCGGTTGCTTGCCATGCAAAATTTGTGCTTGTTTCTGGTTTTGTAAATCCATCGTCAGCTTTGTTCCATGATAGACCTAAACCTGCTCCAATAAATGGGCTTAATGTGCTTCTTGGAAAGAAGTTGTAATATACGTTGAACATTGCATTGTTATTGTTTAATGATGTTCTTTTATTTTCCCATCCATCACGTGCTGTGAATTCAAGTTCTGTTCTTATCATCTTTTTGAAATCTACACCTATTGCTGCTGAATATACTGCAATTCCATCTCTTAAATTGTCACTTTGTTTCCATGCATTGTCTGTTAATATAGTTGATGCATAACCAATTTTACCTGATATAAACATTGCTGTTTTTTCTGTTTGAGCTAATGCTGGTGAGAATGCTCCTAAAGCCATTACTGATAATAATGATAGTCCTATTTTTTTCATTTATTTTCTCCTTTGTTAAATACAATACTACATTTTAAAGCAAATAAATTCAAAAACAAGCAAAAAAAGCAGAGCATTTTAGCTCTGCGTTTTTCAAATCTTTATATAGATTAGAATTTATATGATAATCCTACTAGGAATTCATTTGATACGATATCAGCATCAATTCTTCCTGATGTATCTACTCCTAATTTATAATCATCCATTTGGAAATATCTGTATGATAATTCTAAATTCATATTGTCGTTAACTGCAAAGTTAATACCTGCCATTACTTGCCATGCAAATTTTGTGTGATTTTCTTTGCTTGAACCAAAACCTATCCATTCGTTTTCTAATTGGTTGATAGAAAATCCGATACCTGCTCCTACGAATGGTTTAATTGGACCTGTTCCAAAATCATAATATCCGTTTGCCATGAAATTGTAGCTTGATAATGATGTTTTTAATGTATCACCAACTCCATCTATAAATTCATTTTCCCAAGGTGTACGTAATGTGAATTCAACTTCTGATCTGAATGTTTTATTAAATCTTCCACCAAATGCAAAAGATACTACACCAACAGATTCATATATTCCACCTTTGCTGCTGTCCCATGAAGAGTCCATTATTCCTGTTGAAGAGTATCCTGCTTTTAAAGATACATATGAATGATCCATTTGAGCTTGAGCTGGAGTAAATCCTAAGATAGCTGCAGCTGAAAGTAATGATATTCCTATTTTTTTCATAATTATTTCCTTTTTTTAAAGTTATTAATTAAGTTTTCTCCTTAATTGTATTTTACAATGCTAAATGAAAAAAAATAAAAGGCAAGCTAAATTGATACTTTACAGCTTTTATGTTGATTTTTGAGGAAGTTTATCTATATTGAGTGACATGGCTGACATTATATTTCCTATGTTTAATAAAGTACCTGAAGCTGAATTCGCAGAATTTGAGCTTGTATCACCTTTTGCTCCTATGGGTGACCAAATTGAGGCTATTGCTCAATTGAGTAAAAAAGTTAATGAAAATGAAAGAAATCAAGTACTTTTAGGAGTTACTGGAAGTGGTAAAACTTTTACTATGGCAAATGTTATTAAAAATACTGGACGACCTACTTTGATTATGGCCCCTAATAAAACATTAGCAGCTCAGCTTTATTCCGAAATGAAAGAATTTTTTCCTAATAATCATGTTGAATATTTTGTTTCTTACTATGATTATTATCAACCGGAAGCTTATATTCCTACCACTAATACCTATATTGAAAAAGATGCCTCTATTAATGAACAAATTGATCGAATGCGACATAGTGCTACACGTGCTTTATTAGAACATAATGATGTAATTATTGTTTCTTCTGTGTCTTGTCTTTATGGTTTGGGAGATCCTGTTTCTTATAGTGCTATGAGATTTACTATTAGTAAGGGACAAAAAATTAAACGTGACGATTTTATCGATATGCTTGTTGAACTTCAATATACAAGAAATGACCTTGCTTTTTCACGTGGAACTTTCAGAGTTAAAGGTGATACTATGGATGTGTTTCCTCCTCACTCTGAAGATAGAGCTTACAGATTTTCTATGTTCGGGGATGAAATTGAAAGTATTTCTGAAATTGATTGGTTAACATCTCATAAACATAAAGAATTTAAAGATGTTACTATTTATCCTAATTCACATCACATTACACCACGACCTACTTTAGATCAAGCTATGGTGAAAATTAAACACGATTTACAAATTAGACTTGCTGAGTTAAAAGAAAATAATAAATTATTAGAATTTCAAAGATTGGAAGAAAAAACTCAATACGATTTAGAAATGATGGAAGCAACTGGAAGCTGCAAAGGAATCGAAAATTATTCAAGATATTTTACTGGCAGAGAAGTTGGAATGCCACCTCCTACATTATTTGAATACTTACCAGAAAATGCTTTGTTGATTGTTGATGAATCTCATATTGCTATTGGACAAATTAGAGGAATGTATTTAGGAGATAAAGCTCGTAAAGATACTCTTGTTCAATACGGATTCAGATTACCTGCTGCAAAAGATAACAGACCATTAAAATTTGAAGAGTGGGAAGCATTTAGACCTTCTTCTGTTTTCGTATCTGCTACACCTGCTGATTGGGAATTGGGTTTAGCCGGAAAAGAAAATGTTGCTGAACAAATTATTCGACCTACTGGATTGTTGGATCCTGAAGTAGAAGTTAGAAAAGCTTCTAATCAAGTTGATGATTTTATTGATGCTGCAAAAAAAGCTATTGCAAACAATGGTAGAGTTTTATGTACTACGCTTACTAAAAAAATGGCAGAACAATTATCTTCGTATTTAGATGAAGTTGGCGTTAAAGCTAAATATATGCATTCCGATATTGATACTCTTGAGCGAATAGAAATTATTAATGAATTAAGGTCTGGCGGATTTGATGTTCTTGTTGGAATTAATTTACTTCGTGAAGGATTGGATATTCCTGAATGTAAATTAGTTTGCATTATGGACGCTGATAAAGAAGGATTTTTAAGATCTGATAAATCACTTATTCAAACTATTGGTCGAGCTGCTCGAAATTCTGAAAGTAAAGTTATTTTATATGCTGATGTTTTGACTGGATCAATTACTCGCGCTTTGGAAGAAACTACACTTAGACGTAATAAACAAATGAAATATAATGAAGAACATGGAATTACTCCTAAGACAATTATTAAACCAATTACATCTCATTTGAAACGTGAAGAAGAAACTAAAGGAAAGAAAGCTGCTACTGCTAATATTTTATCATTTAAAAATCAAAATGAATTAGAGAGAGAAATCAAAAAACTCAGAAAACAAATGTTTGCTTATGCTGATAATTTAGAATTTGAAAAAGCAACTGAACTTCGTGAAAAAATAAAAGAACTTGAGTCACAAGAAATAAGTCTTGGATAATAAAAAAACTCTTCAATGAAGAGCTTTATTTTTTAAAATTATTTCTTTTTAATTATCATCAAGTTGATGATATAATGGCCATTGATCTTCTGCTAAATTTGATAATGATGGATTGTCTTGATTAAAACGTGAACGGTAAAACCAAAAGTTTAATAAAACATTCTTTACATAGTTTCTTGTTTCTTTTGATGGAATTGATTCTATATATAATAACGGATCGTCATAACTTACTATTTTTCTGTCCCACTTTCTTGCATTGCCAGGACCCGCATTATATGACATCAATACTTTTACTAAATTAGGCTCTTTTGTTTCTTTTTCTATTAAATGAATCATATATGCTTGAGCTATATCCAAATTTAATTCTGGTTCATATAATTTATCTTTATTCTTTTTTAATGTAGAATCATTTGTTATAAAAGATGCTGTTGCTGGCATGATTTGCATTAAACCTCTTGCCCCTACTGATGAACTTGCTTTTTCTTTAAATAATGATTCTTGTTTTGCTATGGCATACACAAATGCCTTATCAACTCTCCAACCATTTTCTGGGTTCCATGATGGAATTGGATATGCTGCTGAATGATACTTATGCAAATCTTTTTCTTTTAATGCTTTTGATAATTGAATTGATAAATTAGGCAAATTTGCTTGTTGTGATAATGCAATTATACTTGCAATTAGTGCACTGTCTTCACTGCGATGTTTTTTTGCTATTGTTGTTAATTCTGTTATAGCATAATCTTTTTTTCCTACTTGTAATAAAGCTAATGCTTCGTCACCTGTTGGATAATTTCTTATAACCTTTATCACTTCATCCAATGTAAAATCAAAATCATCCCATTTAATTGATTTAAATTTTCCTAATTTTTCACAGCCTATTGAACCGTAAAATGAATATGGAATACTGCATGCTGCTTGAAAAAATTCTTTTGCTTCGCTTTGACGGTCGTCTATTTCTTCTAATGTCTTACCTGCCCAGTATGCACCACCTGCTCTTTGATATGATGACACTGTTTCATCATTATAAATTGTTATAAAATTTGTTGCTGCATCATCAAATTTTCTTTTTTTATAGTTTATTAAACCTAGTGACCAAGAAGCTAAATATTCACCACTGTCTGCTGCTTTTTGACCTACTTCATATGCTAGATCATATTGATTATCTAAGAAATATGAAAATGTTAGTACCCCTGCCATTCTATCTAAATCACTTTTATTTATTAATTTTATAAACGCTGGATCTTGAAGAATATATTTAGCATTCTTAGTATTTCCTTTTCTTATTGCCTTTTTAAATGTACTTATCTTTTGTTTCACATAATTTTTATTGTTTGTAGAAAGGTTGTTATATGAATAACGTATCATATCACCACTTCCATCCGCTTCTACTTCAAAATCTGGAACGTATGGAACATAGATATTTACAGGATTACCTTTGCTTTTTAATAAAGCTTTTACTTTACCTTGTAATCCACTTTCAGGATTGTTTCTTATCCATTCTATTAATTCTTTTTGATTTGATTTGTATCTTGGTGATAAGTATCTGTCGAGTAAAACATATTCTTTTAATGTATCGCTATCAACTGTTGATAGTATTTTATCCGCTTCGCTAAACTTACCTTGATCTTGTAATAAAAAAATCTCCTCATACTTTGATTTGTCTGAAGGAGATAAAATATCTATTTCTGTTTTATATTTAGTCCAGATATAACATTCCCCACTGGTTGCAAGGAATGTTATAAATAAAGTTATTAAAAGTTTTTGAAATAACTTAAACATTATTCTTCAGCTGTTATTACAACTCTTCTGTTTTCTTGTTTTGGTGTATTATCTGGAGTTTTTACTTTCAAGTTTGTTTCACCATATGATTTTGTGCAAATATTATCTGCATTTCCACCATTGTCTGTGATGAATTTTTTTACTTGTTCCGCTCTTCTTAAACCTAAATCATAGTTGTATTTCTTTGATCCAGCTGTATCTGTAAAACCTTTTACACAGAAAACTACATCTTGACCTGTCATTTGAGCAACTGTCTTTAAAACTTCAGAATACTCTGGACGTACACTTGATTTATCAAAATCAAATAAGATTTCAAATTCTTGAGATTGTTCCGGACTTGCTTCGTTTTCAATTGTAATTCTTACAACTTCATCTTGTGGAGCAGCTGCAGCTTTTGGTAATCTTGCAATTTGCTCTTTTAATTCATAATACAATGCTTTTAATTCTCTGATTTCTTGTTTTACTTCTTCTAAATCACGAGAGTCTATACCACGACCATCTAATTCAATTTTATGATAAATCGTAATTGGGGTTTCACTTCTCCAACCCACATTGTTCATGTAAATTAAATGAGCTGTATCTGGCCATGCGTCTATATTTGGAGTTGATACTGTTGGATTGTCTTTTACTTTTAATGATGCAGTTTTGTTTTTCTTTGCACATTGTTGTTCTCCACCACATGTAGAATCTAATCCTTCTTGGATTTTTGTCATAGCAGCGTAATATCTTGCACGACATTCTCTTATATGATCATTGTTATCATTTTCACTTGATTGTTCAACCCAACAATCAAATTTAGCTTGAGCTTCTGCCATTAATACTGGAAATCTTTGGTCTACATTTTGTCTTAATAATGAAACTAATGCATCATATGCTGAGGCTAATCCAACAACTTCGTTTGTTTCAATTTGCCATTGACCTGGATTTTCTGGCGGAACTTTTACTCCTGAATATGCAGCAATTCCTTTTTGTGCAAATCTTTCACCTGAACCATAATCTTTCATTACATATGTTTCATAGTTTGCAAATGATCTGTATTGAACTGCAAGATGCATTAAAAAGGGATCTTGGCTTTTTGGAGAATATACATCCATATCTGATAATTTCAACATAGACATTGGGAATTCGGTTTCTGAACTGTAACCATCTTTTGAATATGCAGCTGAGGAAATTCCTAATATTGCTGCCATCATAATTAAAATACTCTTTTTCATTTTGTCTCCCTTCGTTTTACGTTGTTTATTTTACCTTTTATAAAATAAATTATCAAGATATTATTCTTTTACTTCAAATCCTGAATCTTCTAATAACTGTTCTGTTGGTTCTTCTTGTGTAAAACCTTCAATTTCTCTTTTAATAGCGTCTAATTCAGATGCAATTTCTTCGTCTGGAGCAACTTCAACTGGAGTTTGTGCTAATTGTCTGTATGAATTGATTAATTTATCTTCTAATTTTGATGGTTCTACTTTTTCTTGAGCGATTTCTCTTAAAGCTGTTACTGCATTTGTATCATTACCTTCTACTCTTTTTGCAATCCCTGAAAATAGTTCTGAAGCCCTTTGTGAGGCTAATATTACTAATTTATATTTATTTGGAATTACTTTTAAACAATCTTCTACTGTTATTCTTGCCATGCTGGTTGAGCTCCTTTTTTGCTTTACATTTTTTACTTTGTATGTTTTTATATATAAAATTTTGCTAAAAAGCAAGAAAAATAATTCAAAAAAGGCAAAAAATGCTTGAAATTAAAACATTTGGGTGCAGATTAAATTTTTTTGAGTCCGAGATGATTAGAAAATTACTCGAAAGACTTAGCGAATCATCTGATTGGTGCGTTTTTAATTCCTGTTCTATTACAGGGGAAGCATTTCGCCAATTAAAACAACAAATCAGAAAATATGCTAAAGAAAATCCTGAGAAGAAAATCTTTATTACTGGATGTTCTGCTCAAGTGGAATTTGATGAACTGTCTTTGATGCCTGAGATTTTTAAAATTATCGATAATAAAAATAAACTTAATATTAGCGCATGGACAGATGATGATAAAGTTTGGGCTTCTTTGTTTGATATTAAAGAAATTCAACAAATACCTTGTAAAGAACAATTACCAGAAAAGTTTTTAAAACATACTAAAGCTTTTGTGCAAATTCAACAAGGTTGCAATAATTTTTGTACTTACTGTATAGTTCCTTATTCAAGAGGTCGTTCTGTTAGCTTCGATAAAAATCTTATTTTTCAACAATTGAAAACATTTATTAATAATGGTTATAAAGAATTGACTATTACAGGAGTTGATATTGCATCTTATGAAGGCAATAATGGTGAAAATTTAACTCAACTTATTTCAGATATTTTAGATGAATTTAAAGACTATGATTTTAGATTAAGACTTTCTTCTATTGATCCTCATTATAATGACTATGACGGATTGTTTAAAATTATGAAAAATAATAAAAAATTAACTCCCTATCTTCATTTATCTCTTCAATCTGGTGATGATAAAGTTTTAAGAGCTATGAATAGAAAACATAGAATTGTTGATTTAATTACATTAGTTGAAATTGGTAGAGCCGAAGTTGAAAATATCGCTTATGGCGCTGATATTATTTTAGGTTTTCCTGTTGAAACTGATGAGCTTTTTGAAAATACTTATAATACTATTTCAAAATTGAAAATTGAACACCTTCATATGTTTCCATATTCACCACGAAAACTAACTTCAGCTTATGTTTTAGGAAATCCAATACTGCGAAGCGTTAAGAGAGAACGAATCAATAAACTTGCTCAACTTAATAAAGAATATTTAAAAATCCGTATGGATAATATGCTTAATAAAAATATAGAAATTTTATCAGAAGGAAAATGGGGATATACCGACAATTATTTTAAAGTATTGTTAGACGACGAGAATTCACGTGGAAAAATTATAAATAAAAAATTATTAAAAAATATTAATGAAGAATATTTTATTTGTGATTAATTTCTTATTGTAAAGAGTCTCATAAAAAGATATAATCTTGTATATCTAAAAAAGGAGGAAATGAAATGAATAAAATTTCTAAATTCATGTCGTTGATTGCTGGTGCTTTTGTTATTGCATCTTGTTCCAGCGGAGTTGATGACAAATTAACACCACAAGAAGCTAGGTCTATTGCTAAAGAAGCTTATATTTATTCTTACCCACTTGTTGAAAATGGAAAGAATATTTATTCATACTTTTATAATAGTCGAGATGCAGAATTTAAAACAAGACCAAATAGTTTAAAAACTGAATCAAATCAAATAACTTATAAAAATGCAAAAAAACATGTTAATCCTGACACACCTATGGGATATTCTTTTGTTGATTTAAGAGCACAACCTATTGTTGTTTCTATGCCAACAATTGAACAAAACAGATATTATAGCGTTCAAGTTGTTGACCTTTCTACTTATATTCCTGGATATATTGGAACTCGTGAAGACAATAATCAAGGTGGAGACTTCATGATTGTTGGTCCTGGATATAAAGGAATTACTCCTAAGGGAATTAGAAAAGTTGTAAAAGTTGATACAGATTTTGCTCTTTTATTCTTAAGAACTCAAATGCTTAATGATAGCGATATGAGAAACGTTAGAAGAATTCAAGACCAATACAAGCTTTATACTTTGAATGACTATATCATGATGAAGTTTAATGCTGAACAAAAAATTAAAGCTGAAATGAGAAAACAAGCTGAAAAAGAAGCTAAAAAAAGAGGACAAACTTTACCTCCTGTTGCTGAAGAAAAACCACAACTTGTTTCTGTTAAAAGTGTAAGTTCTGTTAGTTGGAAGACTATTACTTCTGATGATGCTGATTTCTTTGCAAGTGCTAATTTTATGCTACAATTTATTCCAGCTTATTATGGGGAAAATAAATTACGCGAAAACTTTAATCGTATAAATGTTGCAGCTGGAAAAACTTTCAATATATCTAAATTTAAACCTGAAATTCAAAATGCTATTAAAAGCGGTATGGTTGATGGAAAGAAAGCTATTTCTCAAGCTGAAAAAGACTTAGAGTCCGGTAACGTTTACTACAAAGACCTTTTCGGTTCTCGTGAAGCTATGAAAGAAGATTACTTGAAACGTGCACTTGCTGCTAAAGTTGATATGTATGGAAATTATTATAAAGAGTCTACTTACTTAACTTTAAATGTTGATGATAGCAATCAACCTTTAATGGGCGGAAATAATTATACTATTACTTTTGCAAAGGGCGAATTACCTCCTGTTGAAGCATTCTGGTCTTTGACCATGTATGATGAAAACGGAATGTTGGTAAAAAATTCTGAAGAACGTTATTCTTTAGGCTCTTCTGTAATGAGAGATATGAGAGTTGAAAGAAATGGAGATTTAGTTATCTATGTTCAACCAACTAAACCTGCCGCTGGAAGATCTAATTGGTTACCATCTCCTGCAAATGGAAAGTTTATCGTATGGTTAAGAGCTTATTTACCTGATGACTCTATTACTCATGGAAGATGGCCAAAACCAACTATTAAAAAGGTTGCAATGCCAGTTCAATAAAAAAAGAAATCCCCGAAAGGGGATTTTTTATAATATTTAAATTGATTGATTTTTATGTTTCAATTTCATACAATATTAACAAAGGAGTTAAAATGATTTTAATAGATTATGAAATTAAAAATTCCAACATTCATGGAGCTGGACTTTTTACAAAACAAGATATAAAAAAAGGAGATTTAATTGCAAAAGCAAGCTTAAAATTAGATTTAAATATATCAACTGAGGTTTTTAATTCTTTGGAAGATAAAGAAAAACATGAAATGCTTTATTGGGGATTTTATGATGAAAGTCATAATTGTTACCATGTAGATTTTGATAATACAAAATTTATTAATCATTCTAATAATGCTAACATAACTCAAGATTCTAGATACCAAGATATGTATCTTATAGCAAAAAAAGATATTAAAGCTGGCGAAGAATTGACACAAAATTATTTGGAATTTGAAAGTGAAAAAGAATTTAAAGGTCGTGGAATTAAAGATTAAATCCATATAAAATCAGAGATTTTCCCCGAAAGGGGATTTTTTAATTGACTATTGTAATGACCTGTTGTAATTCTGAATTATATTTTAAAAAGTAAACATAACATTTAAATATTTCAATTATGAAGTTATTATTTATCCCAATAATATTAGTAGTAAGCGTTATAGGAGCTTTTATCCTGTATCTGCTGATTGAGCACCATACCAGAATATTTTCTGAACTGTTTAACCTTATAAAATTGAGTTTTTTCAATATTTGGAAAGGTAAAAAATTTCCCTCTTAATGAGGGATTTTTTCTTTTTATATTAATAGCTTTTGTGCCATTGTTATAGCTTCTGGAGTTATTTCATCTGCTGAAATTAAACGAGCTATTTCATTTATTCTTTGTTCATTTGTTAATGGACGCACATGAGTAAATGTTTCGTTATTCTCATCATATTTTTCTATCTTCAAGTGATTGTTACCTTGAGCTGCTACTTGAGCTGAATGAGTGATTACTATTACTTGTACATTTTGACCTAATTTCTTTAGTCGTTCACCTACGGCACTTGCTGTAGCACCGGAAATTCCTGTGTCAACTTCATCAAATACCATTATTGGAATTGGATTTACTATTTTTAATACCACTTTTAATGCGAGCATTAAACGAACAAGTTCACCACCTGATGCTGTTTTATCCAGTGGTACAAAATCCATTCCTGAATTCATTGCTACACGAAATTCAACTGTGTCAAATCCGTTTGATGATAATTCATCGTTTTTTATTATTTCTACTTTGAATTTTGCTTTTTCTAATTTTAATGGAGCAAATTCATTCATTACTTCTTTTTCAAAAATTGATGCTGATGATAATCTTTTTTCATGAAGTTGGTTTGCTATATCAAGTGTTGCTTTATATGTTGCTCTTTCTTCTTTTTCTAATTCAAAAAGAACTTCATCACTTTTATTAATAAGACGTAAGTCTTCTTTTAATTTTTCTAATAAATCTTGAAGGTCATCTGCTGATACTTGATGTTTACGAGCAAGTGACCTTAAAGAGAATAATCTTTCTTCTGTTAACTCAAGTTCTTCCACTGGATTTGTTTGCATCTTTAATAATGATTCTATATCGTCATTTACTGCAATTATTTCATCTGAAATTGTTGATAGACGGTCGATTAAATCATTTAATGATTCATCTAATGATCTCATTAAAACATTTTGACATTGGCGAACATTTTCTGTTGCTCTGCCTTGAGCATTTAAAGCTTGATAAGCTTCTTTTATTAACTCAAAATTCTTTTCCAAACTCATTAATTGCTTTCTTCTGTTTGAAAGCTCTTCTTCTTCACCTTTTATTGGTGCTAATTTATCAAGTTCTTTAATACAATGAATTAGGTATTCTTCATCTTCTTTTATTTTTGCTAAATTTCTTTTTGCTTCTTCAAGTTTTTCTTGTTTTGCTTTCCAAGCGGAATAGCTTTCTCTATATTTTTCTAATAATGTAAAGTTGCCTGCAAATTTATCTAAGAATTCTATATGAGTTGCTCTATTCATTAAACCATGGTTTTCAAATTGACCATGAATTTCTACCAAACGGTTTCCTATTCTATTTAAAAGTTTTGCTGTTACTAATTCATCATTAATATATGCTTTTGAAGCATCTGGAGTGATAATTCTTCTTAAAACTAAATCTTCTTCATCATTTAATTCCAAATCAAATTCTTTTAAGATATCCTTTATTAATGGATTTACACTTTTATCAAACCCTGCTGTCACTGTTGCTTTTGTTTGGCCTTTACGGATTAATCCCTTTTCACCACGAACACCTAATGATAGTGCAAGAGCATCTAATAATATAGACTTACCTGCCCCTGTTTCTCCCGTTAATACAGTTAAACCGCCTGAGAAATTTAATTCTAGACTGGAAATAAGAACAATATTGTTTATTGCCAAAAACTGTAACATAGACGCGATTTTAGAATAAAAACCTATCATTTTCAATAAGAAAATTTTGGCTTGATTTTGTGTTTTATTGTGCTAAAATTCTGATTATCTGTAAAAATTTAATGAGGGGGAGATTTACAATGATAAAAAATTCTAAAGCTAAAACAGCTCAACATTCTTGTAACTGTGGTGAAAACTGCACTTGTGGAAAATCAAGAAAATCAAAATTATTAGGAATTACTATATGCACTTTGGGTATTCTTATATTAGGTTATCAAATTAAAAATATGTCACATGGACGTGGTGATCGTCATATGGGACGTATGGAATTTAGTATGAAAGATGGAAACATCTGTGATCATATTGATCGTATTGAAAGAAGAGCTGACAGAGGCGACGTTAAAGCTCAAATGCAATTGTTTGAACTTTATAGCAATGATTGCTCTGCTTTGCCTAATGCTTCTTTGAAAAAGAGCTTGTGGATACTTCGTGCTGCTTGGGAAGAAAATTTTGCTCCTGCTCAATTCAAAATAGCTTTGCTTTATGAATTTGGTGATGGGTTCCCTCGTAATTATAGAGAAACTATTAAATGGTTCAAAATATCTGCTGATCAAGGATATCCTCATAGCGAATATGAATTGGCTAAAAAATATCGTGATGGGTCCGACTTTTTAGAAGCTGATGAAAACCAATATATTTTCTGGTTAGATAGAGCTGCTCGTCATGGTTCTGAAAAAGCTGCTTCTGATTTGGCTAATTTATATGAAAATGGAATATTCGTAGAACAAGACTTAATTGAAGCTTATAAATGGTATTCTTTAGCTACATTTATCGATGCAAAAAAACTTAACGCATTAGAAGATATTATGACAACTGAAGAACTTGACGAAGCTCAACGTAAGGCCGTTGTTTTACAAAAAGAAATATTTAAATATATTACAAAAAATCCTGAATTATTCTAATATATATTGAATAGCAAATATATTAAAAACCTCTTGAAAAAGAGGTTTTTTAATTTACAATGATGTAAATAACTATAAGGAAAACTCATGAAAAAAACAGTTTGGATTTTAAAAGATAATAAACTTGGCTCTGTTCATATTTTGGATGGAATCTCTTATTTTTTAGATATGAATATTGTTCATAAGGAAATTAAATATAATAAGTTGGCAAAATTGCCTAATTTTATTTCTAAATTCTTTAATTTAGGTATTACAAAAGAAAGTAGAGAAACTTTAAAAGCTCCTTGGCCTGATGTTGTGCTTGCTGCTGGGCGACGCGCTGCTGTTGTTGCAGCATGGATTAAAAAACAAGCTCCTTCTACCTATGTTGTGCAAGTTTTAATGCCTAATTACTCATCTTCTGCTTTTGATTTGGTTGTTATGCCTAAACATGGACAATCTGTTATGGGAAAAAATGTTTTATACTTGGATATATTACCTCATTGGATACACCCTGATAACGTGGAAAAACAAAAGAAAGCTTTTGCACCTCTCGTTAAAGAATTAAAAGGACCTTATATTACTGTTATTATTGGGGGGTCTACTAAGACTACCACATTCGATGAAGAAATGGCTTTGGAATTTGCTAGTGAATTAAATAAATTAGCTAAATCAAAAAATGCTTCTTTACTTGTGCTTAACTCAAGACGTACTGGAGAAGCGCAATCAAAAATTATTAAAGATAACTTAAGCGCTCCTTATGTATTTTATGACCATAAAGAACCTAATGCATCTTCTGCATTTGCAGGATTTTTAGGATGGGCTGATTATATTGCTATTACCGGAGAAAGCATTTCTATGCTTACTGAATCTACTTTTGCTAATAAACCTATATTTGTTTATGATAATGATAATCTTTTAACAAAAAAACATAAACAATTTGTTAATATTTTATATAAACTTGGAGCGGCTAAAAAAATACAGGAAATGAATTCTGAACTCAAACTTGTAATACTTGAAAACTCTGGAAAAAAAGTTGCTGAAGTTATTTTGAAAAATATGAAGGAAAGAAAATAATGAGAATTTTATATTGGATTTATTGTTTAGTATTAATTATTGCTACACCTATTTTAATTTTAATACTTATTTACAGAGGATTTAAAGGAAAAGAAGACTTTAAACGTTTGAATGAAAAATTTGGAATACCTTCTGTTAAACTTCCCAAAGGACAAAAGGTAGCTTGGTTCCATGGGGCTAGCGTTGGAGAGACTAAAGCATTGCTAAAACTTATGGAAGATTTTAAACATACTTATCCTGATATGTTTGTTTTAGTTACTTCTGGGACTGTCACTTCTTCTAAATTAATGAAAAAAGAATTAGACCCTAAGATTGGAACTCATCAATTTACTCCTTTAGACCACCCTGTTTTTGTAGCTTTGTTTTTAATGTTTTGGAAACCTGTTGTTTGTTTCAGAGCTGACTCTGATTTGTGGCCGGTTACTGTTGAACAAATTAGAAAAAGAAAAATACTACATTATATAGTTAATGGACGTATTTCTGATAACAGTATGAAAACTTATGGAAAAATGCCTTTTTATGCTAAATTCTTGCTTGCTGGAGTGACTAAGGTTTTTGCTAAAGATGAAATTGATGCTGAAAAATTTAAAAAACTTGGCGCAAAGGAAGTTACTACATTTGGAAATTTGAAGCTTGACGCTGATGTGCTTACTTATGATAAGAAAGAATTTGATAAATTTTCTTCTGTTTTAAAAGAAAAAACTGTCGTTATTTTTGCTTCTACATCAGATAATGAAGAAGATATGGCGTTTAAAATCTTTAATAATTTGAACAAAAAATTCAAAGATTTGTTCTTTATTATTGCACCACGTCAAAGAACTAGGTTGCCTGGAATTATTAATAATGCTAAGAAAAATAATATTAATTTAGCAATACGTTCACAAAAGCAAGAAATAAAAAAAGATACTAATGTTTATATTTCTGATACTATTGGAGAAATGGGATTGTTCTTTAGTTTGAGTGAATTTGCTTTTATGGGAAGGTCTATGTTTGGTGGGTTTATGGGGTCTAATCCTATTGAACCTTTACAATTAGGATGCATTGTTCTTACAGGACCTCATATTATGGCATTTGAAGCATTATACAATAACATGATAAAATCTGGAGTTGTTGATCTTTGTAAAACTCCTGCAGACTTGGAAGAAAGATTAGCTTTTTATCTGGGCAATAAATCTGGATTGAAAAAAGCTATTGAAAACAATAAACAATTCTTAGAACAAAATAAAAATGTTGGAAAGAAAATATTAAATAACTTAAAACCTGTGTTAGATAAAATTGATAAAAAAAGATAATTTAAATTTTGATGTAATTAACTTAGAGGGTAATATTAATAATAATGTTGCCCTCTTTGCAGTTACTAAATTAGAAAAAGACAGTACATTTATCATAGTTTTAGAAAACAAAGAAGATTGTAAAAATTATGCAGATTTTTTGAAGTCTAACACATCTGGAATTGACGTTATTTACTTGAATTCTTGGGAGTCGGAGCCTTATAGTTTTATTTACCCTAATGTTTATGATATTGGAAATAGGTTAAAAGCTATACATAAAATTATAGAAAATAAAAAAAGTAAACGTATTGTAATTTGTGACATAAAAGCCTTATTACAAAAGTTTAACAATAATCTTTTTTATATGCAAATTAATAAAGGTGATGATATTAGTTTTTCTTTACTATCGCAAACTTTAGTTCAAAATGGATATAAAAGAGTTGATGAAGTTATTGCTTCTGGAGATTTTTGTATAAGAGGAGATATTGTTGATATTTTCCCTTCTGATTCTGATACACCTTATCGAATTGATTTCTTTGGTGATACAATCGAAAAAATTAAAAAATTTGACCAAATTTCTCAAAGAACTATTTCAGAAGTTAATAGTTTTGAACTTTATGGAGCAAATGAAATTGTTCTTAACGATAATACAATCGAAAAATTTAAAGCTAATTATTTGGAAAATTTAAAAGATTCATCTTCTAAGTTTGATGATTTGGTTTATAATAATGTATCTAATAAAATTAATTCATTAAACTTTTTAAACTTTTTGCCTTTGTTTAGCAATTATAAGTTAAATAATATCTTTGATATATTAGATAAAAATGTCCAGTTTTATTTACCTTTCAACTTTGAAATCTATATAAACAACATAGAAAAGAAAGTAGAAGAAAATAAAGAAGCCTTCAATATAAACATTAAAAGTGATGATCTTTATCTTGATAAAAGGAGTCTTTTTGAAAACTTAAAAAGTTTTAAAATTTATTCTAATTTTTTAAAAGGTGATAAAAAAGAAGCCTATCCTTTTGATAATATTAAAGATATTGAAAAACTTAGAATATTAGGAAGAGAAAATCTTTTTAATCATATTAAAAATATTTCTTCAACTCAAAATGTTATACTAAATTTATATAGTGATACTTTAACTTCAGAAATGAATGAAAAATTAGGATTTCCTGTTGTAGAAAATTTAGATTTTACTAAAGCAGTTAAAGGTAATTATATATTAAAGGGGAATTTTTTTAACTCATCCTTTGATTATTTTGGCGTTCCTGTTTATACAGAAAATGATTTGACTGGACAAGCCAAAAAACAAACCTATGCAAAGTTATCAAAACATAATAAAGGTAAAAGCATTATTGATTTTAATGAAATAGAAATTGATGATTACTTAGTACACTATGAACATGGAATCGGTCAATTTAAAGGCATTAAGAACATGGACTTACATGGTAAGGTTCATGATTTGATTCAACTTCAGTATGCTAATTCTACATTATTTATCCCTATTGAAAATTTAGATATGTTGAACCGATATGGTTCGAAAGAAAATTTAGTTGCACTTGATAATATTGGAACTTCTGCGTGGCAAGAGCGACGAGCTCGACTTAAAAATAAATTAAAGTATATGGCAGAAAAACTTGTTAGAGTTGCTGCCAAACGATTGCTTGCTAAAATTCCTGTTTATCAAATTCAAAGTGAAGATTATACAAAATTCTTAAATGAATTCGAATATTTAGATACTCCAGATCAAGTTGAGGCAACAAAAGATATTGAAGAAGATTTTGCTAAAGGCATTCCTGCCGATCGTTTGCTTTGTGCTGATGTTGGATTTGGGAAGACTGAAATTGCTATGAGAGCTTGCTTTTTAAATTATTATAATAACTTTCAAAGCGTTGTTATTGCACCAACCACACTATTAGTGGAACAACATTTTAAATCATTTAAAAAACGATTTGCTTCTTTTAAAAATATTAAAATAGCTAAATTATCACGTTTAACACCTTACGGGGAAGCAAAAAAGATTAAAGCTGATTTGAAAGCTGGAAAAGTTGATATTGTTATTGGAACTCATTCGTTGTTGGCTAAGACTATAGAAATTCAATCTCTTGGACTTATTGTTATTGATGAAGAACAAAACTTTGGTGTTGCTCATAAAGAAAGACTTAAAAATGATTACTTTAATTCTCATGTTTTAACTTTGACTGCTACACCTATTCCTCGTACTTTGTCACTTTCTTTTTCTGGGTTGAAAGATTTGACCGTTATGAGTACGCCGCCTATTAAGCGTCACAGCGTTATTACTCAACTTGTGCAATGGAATACAAATGTTATTAAAGATGCAGTTATCTTAGAAAAAACACGTAACGGACAAGTATTCTTTGTTGCTCCCCGTATTGCTGATTTAAATATTATTTTATCATATTTAAAGGATATTTTGCCAGAAATTAGAATCGCTGTTGCTCATGGACAAATGGCTGGAAAATCTTTGGAAAAAGTTATGGAAGAATTTGCTGATTATAAATATGACGTTTTGCTTTCTACTTCTATTGTTGAATCTGGATTAGATTTGGAAAGAGTTAATACTATTTTTATTTATAGAGCTGATAATTTTGGACTAGCTTCGCTTTATCAACTTAGAGGAAGAGTTGGACGTCGTGATAGACAAGCCTATTGTTATCTATCATATTTGGAAGAAACACAGCTTTCTGTTAATGCTATTAAAAGACTGGAATTGATTAATTCATTATCATCACTTGGTGATAGCTTTAAACTTGCTTCTCATGATTTAGATATTCGAGGAGCTGGAAATTTACTTGGTGAAGAACAGTCTGGATTTATTAAAGAAGTTGGAATTGAATTGTATCAAAAAATGTTAGAAACAGAAGTTACTAACATTAAAAATAAACTTTATGGTAATAATGATAGTGTTGATGATATTGAGGAATTTACTACTAAAATCAAGTTAGATGAAAGCTTCTTAATTCCTTCTTTTTATATTGAAAATTCTAATTTACGACTTAATATGTATCAAAAATTTTCTAATGCTAAAACTGGTAGTGAACTTGAAGAATTAAGAGAAGAATTAAAAGATAGATTTGGTGATTATCCTAAGGAAGTTGAAAATCTTTTTAGAGTGTTTGAGTTTAAATTAATTGCTAATTCTTTTAATATTACTGAATTAGAAATTAATAAAAATATTGCTTCTGTTAGTTTTTATAAAAATGAGCCTTTAAATCCAGAAGCATTGCTTCAAAAGATTTATAAGTTTGCTAATGTAGCAAAAATTACTAATCAAAATAAATTAATTTATACATCAAAAAAAGCCAACAGTTTTGAAGTGTTGGCTGATGTGTTAGAATTTATTAAGATTTAGAATCTGTATCCTAATTCTATTCTGAATTCTTGGGCTTCATAGTTATCTCTTACATGCATTTCATAACCAATACCTATTGTTGAGCCATTCTTTGTCACATAGTTCAATTTACCACCAAATCTTTGTTGTAAATCCCCAAGATCATAGTAATTATCCATTAGCACTATTCCTGTTGATGGTGATACTTCAAAGGTCTTTTCCATGTTGTCTGATAATTCATATCCTATTTCATAGAATAATGTAGGTAAGATCTTTGCATTGTTCATTAACTTAAATGCATATTTCAAATCTGCTCCAGCTGTTAACATGTTTGAGATAGATTTTTCTTTTTCTATATTTGTATATGCATAATCATATTTTCCATACAAATCAAAGATAAAGTTCTTTAACATAAACATTCTTCCTATAATAGCTTCATATGACATAACATAGCCTGATTGATCAGGTGTATCTGATAATGTGAAGATATCTTGATCTACTTTTGAATTTGTATATCCTACATTACCCAATGCAAACCATTTTCCATATGAGTATCCACCATAA
>JAVBPW010000005.1:0-138427 GCA_031549385.1 Alphaproteobacteria bacterium | reverse complement strand
CATTTTCCATATGAGTATCCACCATAAAGATTTCCACCCATTGTTTTTGTTGATGATTTATAGTCTGTAGATTTACCTTTATCTCCAGAGTATGATAATGCAACACCGAGTACCATTCTCCCAACTTGTCTGTCATAACCTATAACAGCACCTTGATAATCGTTGTTGAATTTAGCAACATTACCTTGAGCTGAATATTCTTCAGATCCATTATAATATTGTAACCAAAAACCATTCTTTTTATTTTTGTAATTATCTTTAAGATAAGCATCATACATAATGTTTCTATCATTTTGTGCATAAGCTAATTTAAGATCTCTTTTCAAATTATTAGACATTAAATCACCCATTTTATTTTCGAAGATAACTCTACCTACTCTTCGAGACCCTGCAAGACCTGAAGAAGCCATAGAAGAAGAATTCATCTTATTCACATCCCCACTTGGTGTTGGGGGGGTAATTGGCCCACCTAAATCTTGTACATCTAACCAAAGTTCTTTATTTGAGTTTTCATATCTTAAAACATAGTTAGACATATCTAATAAAGTCCCATTGTTATATAAAGTAACATAATCACCTATAACTTGAGTATTGGAAGATGCTAAGAAATATGTTCCATTTATTATTCCTGAATTATTTACTGTTAAGTTAAGTTTAATATTTCCATATGTAGAATCACCTAATGTTAAATCTCCCATATTTGATATAATTTTTACAGTATTTAAATCAATATTTGTATAACTCAAGTTCAATTGAGTATTACCACCTTTATTTGAATATTTAACTCCACCAGAACCTGTCGCTGCATTAAATTGATTTAATTTTGAATTTTCAGTTGTCATATTAGAAAATTCAAATCCAGCAGCAGAATAAAGTGTTCCAGTAAAACTTCCATTTCCTTGATAATTAATTTTATTAGTGCTTAAATTATTTATAAAAGTACTATTACTATTTACCATTCCATTATTTAATATTCTTCCGCCTGTATTACTCGCAGAAATATATAATCCACTATTAGTTGATATTGTTGCAGAACTACCAATAGTTATATTAGAACCATTTAAAGTAATTTTTTCTGAGTTTATTATATCATTATTAAATATAACCTCTCCAGATAAATCTCCTTTTAAATCTATATCATACTTCTTACTATAATCTATAGAATAACTTTCAAACCAAAAATCATCATATCCACCGCCTTCAATTTGATCATTAAATACTATTTTATGATTATTTTTTGTCTCAAATGTAATTGTTGGTGATGAATATTTAGTGTTTACAAATATAGCATTTTCAATATTACCTCTTGTTACATCTTGAGTATAATTCCCTGAAAATTCAATATCTCTTGTATCTGCAGAAATTATCATACTTTTTGATGTATAAATAGCTCCACCTAGTGCAAATTTATTTGTAGACACTGTCTTTGTATAGTTATTTATAAAATCACCTGTTATCGCACCTAAAGTACCATCATTATAAATTCCACCACCTAATGCTGCTCCGGAAGCATATATATAATTATTAATAAAATCTCCTTTTATTGTTCCAACATTAGAAGAAGGTCCATTAGAAAAAGCTCCTCCTACAGAACGAGAGAGTGTATAAGAAATATTTTCAAAAATATAGTTACCAATAAAATTTCCTGTTATATTTTGGACAGTACTACTATTATAAATAGCTCCCCCATATCCTCCAGAATTATAATTTCCTAAAAAATTTCCAATTATATTACCTATATTACCCCCATTAGAAATAGCTCCCCCAAATGTTTCTAAAAAAACTTGGGAAGAAATATAATTACCAGTAAAATCCCCTGTTATATTTTGTATAGTTCCCGCATTTTGAATTGCACCACCACCAACAGCATGAGCTGAAAGATGATTTCCAATAAAACTACCTATAATATTTCCTATTGTACTTGAAGTTTCATTATAAATTGCACCACCTAAAACTTTATTACCACTAGAAGCAGTACTTAATGCCCAATTACCAATAAAATTTCCAGTAATATCTCCTATATTTCCTCTATTATTATAAATAGCACCTCCATAAGGAACAGATGCAGCTCCTGTAGATGATGTATAGTTATTAATAAAATCTCCTTTTATATTTCCTATAGTCCCGTACCAATTTGCAATTGCTCCGCCACCTGTATATGTAGCAGAAGATGATGTAGTTGAAGAATTATCTAAAAAATCTCCTATAATATTCCCTATTATTAATCCTTGACCATTATAAATAGCTCCACCTATATCTAAGTGATTTACTGCAATTTTACTTAAATTACTAAAATACCCTGTTAGATTTGCCCCAGTTTGATCTGTGTTTATTCTTGATAAATCTGTTCCATTTTTTGCATCATTTGTTCCAGTTGTATATTCATAATAAACTGGAACCCAATTGGTTCCATCAAACTTATATGAATTAACGGTTGAAGCTGTTTTATTTGCAACTTCTGTAAATGATAAAGTATATCTACTATTTATTGTTGACTGACTCTGTCCATATAATTTAGTTAATGTTGGCACATAACCACCAAAATCAAAATCTGCATTTGCTCCTGTTGATAATAATCCTATAGCTCCAACTATAGATAGTAAAAATCTATTGAATTTCATATTCGTTCTCCTTTCCCTTAAACAGTATTATATCATATTTTTTAAACAAAAAAAAGTGGTTTTTTATAGCCACTTAAATTATTGATTTTAGGAAATTATTCTCCAATTACTTCAATTTGACCTTCATTATTTATAGTTTTAAACACAGCTTCTGATTGAAAAATTCCTTCACTATCAACTATCAACTTTCCAACTGATCCATTATAATCCTTTATATCCAATATTTTATTAGCAACATTATCAGGAATTATAACTTTTTCCTTTTCATAGAGCTGATCATAGGTTTTAACTAAAATTCCAATAGAATCATAAACAAATCCAAGTGAAAAATAGTTGTTTGATCTAGTTTTCTCATAAATTCTTGATAACAATTCAGGATCTCCATCATAAGTATCAACAAAAACAACATCTTTTAATAAAGATTTTTCATTACTAAAGCTAAAAGATGTAATAGAAGTCAATTTAGCATCAACTCCCTTATCTTTAATAGTTTTTATTAAAATATCTAAACTTGGTAAAACTCCAACAACATACCACATTCCAGCGTTTTTCTTCTTAGCAGCACTAACCAACATATTAAAATTACGAATTTCATTGTTATAGTTAAATCTATAAACTTTAATCTTTTTCTTTTTTAATTCTTTTTCTAATAAATCAGCAGTCTGATGAATTCCATTTTGATTTCCAACAAGAAGATTCATACTTTTTACATTATTTTTCTTTACCAACTGCATTAATTTTTCAACTTGAGCTTCTGAGGATGTAAAATGAGTAAAATTAAATAATCCTTTAACAATATTTACATCATTACTAATTCCAAAGTGGATTATTCTATTACGTTCTGCAATAGGTGCAACAATATTTCCAGCCATAGCAGACCAAGAAACAATAGCATTAACCTTATCTACATTAATTAACTTATTAGCAGCAGTTGCAACCTTTGCAGCATTATATCCATCATCTTCATACAAAATTTCCACATTAATGTTTTTAGGTATATAATCGTTCAAAGCTAATTCAATAGCAGCTTTAGCATTTTCTGCTAACTCAGCATAGTTACCTGTTAAAGGAAGTATAACACCGATTTTAACAAATGGTTTATCTCCTTGTTTAATAGGTTTTCCTTCAATAAAGGCAAGCCAAATAGTGACTAATATTAATATAATTAATCCAGGTATAAATCTTCTCATAATATTTCCTCTTAATTTTGACTTAAAATATCCTTAAGATTTTTAAGATCAAATTTTAATGACTTGATAAAATTTTTTAATTTAACAAGTTCGACTAAATTTTCAGGATTTTCATTAACAGGTTTAACAACAACCTTTTTAAATTCTTTGATTTCTTTCTGATTAGCATTTGATATAGGAGCACGTAACATTTTCTTAGCTCCTTTAATAGTATATCCCTGACGATATAGCATATCTTTAATTTTTCTTAAAGACTCTACATCTTTTTCATGATAATATCTGCGTCCACCTTGACGTCTAACTGGACGAATTTCTGAGAATTGATCTTCCCAAAATCGAAGCACATGAGCAGGCAAATCTAGCTCAGTTGATACTTCTGTAATAGATTTAAATAGTTTTTCTTCCATTATTTTTTCAATTTATCTGATGGTTTAAATGAAACAACTTTTCTTGATGAAATCACCGCTGTTACTCCAGTCTTAGGATTTCTTCCAATTCTTTCTTTTTTCTTTCTAACTGTGAAAGTACCAAAATCAGCAATCTTCACAGAATCTTCAGAAAGTATACCTTCTTTTACTTTATCAAAAACATCATTAACAATTCTCTTTGAATCAAGAAGAGATAACCCAATTGTTTCGCTTAAATGTTTAGCAATTTCAATTTTAGTTATAGTTTTTTTCATTTATCCACCTCCATTTTAATTAATTGAATCAAGGATTCTATTAATATAAACCTTTGAACCATAAGTTTTCTTCAAATAGTTCATATAATCTTGCATCACTAAATCAGGCAATTGTTCTTTCAACAAATTTGCAACTTTTTGTAATTCTGCGTTATCTTTAGCACCTGTTTTAGTTTTACCAATTTGGGCAACCATGTAAGAATTTTTATTTTTAGCAACTATCCAATCTCCTTCTTTTCCAGAAAAAACTTTTGATAATAATTGCTCATCAACATTTTTATCTGTTCTCTTTATATTCATAGATGAAGCAGCTTTTAAATTTCCTTCTTTAGCATTTTTTAACATTTCATTAGCTTCAACATAAGCAAGCTTATTTTTTTCATTTTCTAAAGCTATTTTTTCAATTTTATCTTTAACCTTTTCTAAAGGTAGAAATGCAGCAGGCTTAACAGAAGATACAAACATAATTATATATCCATTTTTATGAGCAATCAATTGAGTTTCTTGACCTTCTGATATTTCATACACAACTTTCATTAAATCTTTATTAATTACTTTATCAGAATATTCTTTACCAGCTTCATCATACATTCCAACTGTTAAAAAAGGCAATTTTCCATATTCAACACTTTGGTTTTTAGCAATTTCAGTAAATCCCATTCCACCAACAACTTCATTTTCAACTTCTTCTGCTTTTTTAAGTAAAGCTTCAGCACTGAATTTTCCTTTTACATGTTCTGGTAATATTTGAATATATTCAATTTTTTTATATTCTGGAGTAACAAACATTTGTTTATTTTGTTCATAAGTAACATTTAAAGTTTCTGTAGAAACAGGTGGTACTTTTACAGAATTAAAATCAACGCTAATATATTTAATTTCACGTGATTGATTATTAAAATCATAAATAAAATCAACATATAAAGCTGGAATAGCAACAGATGATTTCAATAAAGAACCAATTAAAAATCTTCCATTTTGTTTAGAAATTTCAGAATGGAAATTCTTTTCAGAAATATTATTATAAGACATTATAGCATAGTATTTATCATAAGAAAAAACACCCTTTTCATCTTTAAATTCATCTTGTTGTTGAATAACTTCAAAAATAGCATCAGTAGTCATAACAAACCCAAGATTTTCAGCATTTTGATCCATTAAGATACGATATTGCATATTATCTAGTATTTGATAAACCAAAGATTCTTTCATATCATCAGGGATTCTAAATCCATTACCAACCATTTGTTCAATTTGTAAAACTTGACGATGATATTCATTATTAAAAACAGCTAATTTAATATCTGTATTTCCGAACTTAGCCACTACTGGATTACCACCACCATTGAATAAGTACCCTGTAATACCCCAAGACAAAAAGCTAAGAGCAATTAATCCCATTAAAATTTTAGCAGCTAAAGTATCTGCAAAACCTCTAAATTTATCTAACATATAACGTATCTCCCTGTGTAATTTTCTTTAATATTACGAAACTTAGCAAATATTTTGCCTGCAATCAAGAGAAAAATTAAGAAATTTATAGATATTTAATCTCTACTTTTTTCAGCTTTTAAAAGTTTAGAATAAACACCTTTTCTACGTAATAGTAAAGAGTGAGTACCATCTTCAGCAATCTTACCATTTTTCAAAGAAATAATTCTATCCATTTTTTGAGCAGACGCCAAACGATGAGTAATCATAACAACAGTTTTTCCTTTAAAAATCTGCCCCATAGAATTTCTAATAAGTTTTTCAGTTTGCATATCCAAAGCAGATGTAGCTTCATCAAGAATTAGTATCTTGGTTTTTTGTAAAAACGCACGAGCAATAGCAATTCTTTGACGTTGTCCACCAGAAAGATTAATACCTCTCTCACCAATTAACGTATCATATTTATAAGGTAATGTCATAATGAAATCATGTATTTGAGCTTGTTTAGCAGATTTAACAATATCAGACAAAGAAGATTTCTTAGAACCATAAGAAATATTTTCCCTAACAGTTCTTCTAAACATTTGAGGGTCTTGGGGAATAAAAGCAACTCCATGATGTAAGCTATCTAATTTTACACGTTTTATATCTTGCCCATCAATCTCTATTTTTCCAGTTTGAGGATCGTAAGCTCTTCCAATTAAATTAGCCAACGTAGTCTTTCCAGAACCAGATTCTCCAACTAAAGCAACCTTTTGTCCCTCTTGTATAACCAAATTAAACTTATTTAAAATATTATGCTTTCCATCTTTATGAGCAAAGGAAACATTTATAAATTCAATTTTACTTTTACTAACTTTTAAATCAAAGGCTCCAACATCATCAACAACATCATGTGGCACTAACAAATCAGATAATATAGATTTTAATTCTATAGAAGTTTTATGAAAGAGTTGAAATTCTTTTACCAAAAATCTCATATGATGCATCATATTTTCACCAACTGTAAAAGCAAGAACATAATCACTTACATTTTTACTTTCATAAGCCATAAACACTGCAACACCAATAGTAAATAAATAAGCTATATCCCATGCATATTTTATCAAAAGTTCAAATTTAAATGATTTTTTCAAAACAATAATACTAGCTTTTTTAAAACCATCTAAGTTTTTACTTAAAAAACCTTCTTCAGCTTCAACCTGTCCAGTTTGTCTAACCGTTGCAATATTACCTAATGCATCAACTATTTCAGCATTAAGTTTAACAGACTTTTCATTTACATCTTTAAATAATTCTCTATACTTTTTATTATAAACATATCCAAAAAAAGAAATAAAACATGAAGCAAATACTATAACTACAATAAGTTTAAAACTAACAGTAGCAAGAGCAACAGCTCCCATAATTATAGCAAATACTCTTTCAGGAAAATATCCTATTAAGAAATCTATTATTCTAGTCATAAATTGAATTGATTTCTCAATTTTATCAGCAACTGCACCAGACAGTCTTGTTTTATAGTATTCATGAGAATGTCTAACTACATAGCTAAAAAGATCGTATCTTAAATTAACATTAGTATCTACTATCAATTTTTCCTTCAAATATGAAACTAATGCATCAAAAGGTGTTTGCAACATTCCAACAACAGGACGAAAAGCAATTATGAATAAAATTATAAACAAAGATAATTCTAAATTAGTCTTAAAACTGTTTTCCAATGTAGCAACTATATATTGAGATACCTTAGGATACACAAATCCTTCAAGAGTTCCCATTAATATTGAAAGCAAAACAATAAAATATATCCTAATCTTAAATGGCTTAAGATAGGAAATTATAAATTTCCATAAATTAAAATCTTTTATCATATATCATGCTTCCCTAACATTCAGATAATTCCAGGTATTTTACCATAATTTACAATCTTATTCAACAATAATATTAAAAAATGCTTTTCATTTATTAAAAATAGACTATAATAAAGGTTCTTTTAAAAAATAACAAAGAGGAAAAAATGAAAAAAATAATCGCAGGAAACTGGAAAATGAATTTAACAAAACAAGAAGCAACATTCTTAACAGATGGTCTTCTTGCAATAAACGAAGAAATACAAGATAAAAACGTTATTTTATTTCCAAATTTTCTATTAATTAACGAATTAATTGAAGCAACAGCAGGATCAAACCTTAAAATAGGTGCACAAAATTGTGCAGATCACGTAAAAGGAGCATACACAGGTGAAGTATCTCCAATGCAACTAGCTGACTTAAATTGCAAATACTGCCTTATAGGCCATTCAGAAAGAAGAAATATCTACAATGAAACAGACGAACAAGTAAAAGAAAAAACAACATTATGTTTAGAACATGGAATAACACCGATTGTATGTATTGGTGAAAATTTAGAATCTCGTGAAAAAGGCGAATACATCAACGATCTTAAAAAACAATTAGACTTTGTATCAGGCATGGATGTAGTAATAGCATACGAACCATGTTGGTCAATTGGAACAGGTAAAATTCCAACAATAAAAGAAATAGCAGAAATCACAGAATTTGTACATTCACAAGGTTTCAAAGCATGTCTTTATGGTGGATCAGTAACATCTTCAAACGCGACAGAAATCTTAGGAGTATCTGAAGGAGTTCTTGTAGGCGGCGCTTCATTAAAAGTAGATGAATTTGTAAAAATAATCTTTGCATAATTCAAATTTGATAAAAAAAGAGGGGAATCTCCCTCTTTTTTATTCCAAAAAGTTAATAATATTAGTTGAAAATGTTATTTGCAAACCGTAGTATTAATCTTTATGACACCAAGATTGGCGTTTTTTCCCATAATACTTTCTAACTAAACCTGTTTCCAACATCTTTTTAGCCACAGATTCGTCATCAACATATACATCAGCCAGAATTCTTCCTGGATATTTATCTTTTTTAACATTCTTAATAGAAACTACAGACCCACTTTTTAATATTTCTTCTAATTTTTCTTTAGCAAGTTGAGCAGTTTGTATTTCCTCTTCACACTCTCCTGCCATTTCTGGAGCATCAATTCCAAGAATTCTTAAATTTATTCTAACAAGAATTTCTTCATACATTTCAACTTCAGCATTAAAAGTATCACCATCTATAATATATCGAAGTGCAACAAAAGGAAAATTGATTTTCTCTTTAGCTCCATAACTAAAAGAAGAACAAAAAATCAAAAATAAAGTAATAAATATTTTCATTATTTATATTCATCCATCATCTTTTTATAACACACATCCAACTTAGCAGGTTTGAATGTTTTTATTATATTATCTTGTATTTTATTACGTTCACTTTTACTCTTATCCAAGAACCAAAGCATTTGAGATGTAAGAGAACTATAATCATCCATATTAAAGAATTTACCGGTAATATCTTGATCTATAATATTAACCCCTTCTCCCTTATTAGAAGTAATAACAAACCTTCCAAAAGCATGAGCAATCATATTATAAAAAGAAAAATAAATAACTCTATTTTCATTAATAAAACAATTAGCAATTTTAAATACGCAATCAGTATCAATATCATTAAAAACAAAACCTATATAATCAGAAAGTCTTAAGTTATTTAAATTCTTTTTTTCATCTTCTATTTTATTAAAAAAATCAGGATCTTTAACTAATATAAATACTTTAAATTCTTTTTTAGTTTTTTTCAACTCTGTAACAGATTTCATTAATTTTTGATAAAATTCCCCATATTTTTCCATAACACTCAAGAATATAGGAGTATTATCATCAGTATTCCAAGCAAGTGACAATATTCTAAATCTTTCATCTGTAACTGCCTTAAGATTAAACTTATCAGTATTAATTGAAGGCTCAAGTAAAACAACTTTTTTTTCATTAACTTTTAAAGTTAGTAATTTTTCTTTCAAAACATCTGAATAAACAAAAAATTTAGTAATATATTTATGATTAAAATCTAATTTATTTTGCCCCTGATAAGTTACAAAAAACTTTAGCTTTTTATTGAAACGTAAATAAGAAATATATTTAAAAACAACTTCATCAAATGCATGAACTTTCTTAATTTTATTAACTTTTAAAAACTTTGAAAATTTACATAAGTCATAAAAAAAACCGAATAACTTGAAAGCTTTATGTAATTTAATTAAAGTTACATCTATCTTTAATCTCTTCAAAGGTTTAATTAAAATTTCATTATCAGTAATAACAAAAACTTCCTTACCTTGCTTTTGAAGATAAAGACAATAATCAATAAAAAATTCCAAAAAAGAAGAATTATTCTTTTTAAAATAGGTTAATAAAATTCTATTATTCATTTGAGTATTCCACTAAATAGTAATCTCTCTTCATCATACATTTTCTGTAACTTGAAGGAGAAGCATATCCAGAATTAGAAGGCACAGAATAAGCAATTCTCTGACCAGTTTCTTGGGTGTCACGATTTTCAAACGTAGCCCAAATACTATCCCATTGTGGCACAGTATAAGGTTTAAAAGGTAAAAGCATTTTTTGCCAAGAACTTTGTTGAGCAGGAGCTCCATAAACACCAAGACATTGTTTATGATCAACAACGAATTGTCCAATGGTTACTTTATCATTTTCCCAATGGAAAACATCAGCATTACTAATATCACCCTTTTGGAAACCAAAGCATCCTGAAAGTAAAAAAACAATTAAAAGTTTTTTAATATTTTTCATCAAATTCCTTCCTCTATTCAAATATAGGAGATATTCTTATTTCAACTCTCTTATTCAAGCTTCTTCCTCGAACAGAGTTATTGTCTGCGATTGGATAATTCTCCCCTTTTCCATCAACAAAAATTCTATAAGGTATAATCCCATTATTAGCCAAATATGAAGCAATACTTTTTGCTTTAAGCACAGACAATCTTTGATTATCTGCAGCCTCTCCAAAAGCATCTGTGTATCCTATTACACCAACATAGCTTCTATTAAATTCTTTTAAAGATTTTATAATGAAATCAAGTTGTTTATAAAAACCATCTTTAAAAATAAATCTATTATCAATAAAAGCTATTTCATCAAAAACCACCAATATAAGATCAGGCCCAGCTCTTTGAACTATAATTCCAGCCGGCTCCAAAGCTTGTGCATACATCTTTTCTTGATTTCTTACATAAACATTAGCTTCCTCAGGAGACAACGGCAAATAACCATTTTGTCTTAAAAGGTTTTTCTTAGTCATTTTTCCTTCAGTATCCATAGCTTTAAATGTAGCACCATTTAAAGATGAATCCCACATAGATTGATCCAATTGCTTAGGTGCAAAAGAACAAGCCATAAGAACAAAAAAAGCAAAAAATACAATTTTTTTCATTAGTACTATCTCCTTAAGAAACAAATTATAAGAATATAAAAAAAATTTACAAATAAAAATTTAAAAAATCTTTACATATCAAGTATTTTGTTTTATACATATAGCTATTAAAAGAGAAAAAGGATTCAGGGAACATGAAGAGGAACATTTCAAAACTAATAATTTTGTTTATTTTCGTAGCATTAACCATTGGTTATACAATATATTTAATAAATAATGAAAATTTCGCAGCACCTTTTTTTGACATATCAAATTTTGCATTAAAGTTATCACCTATTGTTCTTTTATGGGCATTATATGTACTTATGGTTTCATATTTTAATGTATTCAAACAAGTAAACAATCTAAGCAGATTTTTTTCTATTATAAGTGAAGATCCTGACAATATAGAAGGAAAAAGATTTGCATCAGTTTTAAATACATTAATAGCAAAAGAAGAAGAACTATTAACAAAGAAGCAAAAAGAATTCATTTCATCATTTGAATTACTTACAACAAAAACACAAAACATTGGTGTATCATTAGATAAAACAATGCAAGACCTTGCAACAAAATCTAACTACATAACACAAAATATTGCAGAACTTGTAGTTAATTTAGATAAAAAACTATCTAATTTAAATGAAACAGCTTCAATAATAAAGAATTCATCATTTGAAGATGAAACAGCTCAAATAGTAAACTTAGCTAAAACAACGGTTGATCAAATCAACGAAGCAAGTTTCCGTTTAGAAACTATCATAGAAAATTCAAAAACACAAAGTGTAATGATTATAAATAAGATAGAAGATTTAGTAACAACAAATGCTAATGCTAATGTACTATTTGAAACAAATTGCAATAAATTAATAAACACTTCACATAAAGTATTGGAAGAAACATCAGCACTAGATAAATTAGTAGCAGAAGAAAACGAGCTCTTAATTGAGAAATCACAAAAAGCAAGAGAGTCAGCAGTAGAATTCAAAGAAATCCTAGAAGAACAAATCCAAAACCTTGCACAAGCAAGTTCTCATGCTGGAACATATATAACAATTGCTGAAAATTCACTTGAAAAACAAACTTCAAAGCTAACTTCATATATTAATGATTTCTATAAGCAAGTAGAAAACGTAAAAGGTCAAATTGGATCAGCAACTGGGGAACTATTGAAATTCTCTAATGAAGTAAATTCAGAAATAAATCACATAGGCAACTCTGTATCAAAAACAGTTGAAGATACATACACAAAATCAAAAGAAATATTAGTTCATGTACAAAATGACTCTGTAAACATTTCATCATCAATATCAAATTCTATTGAAAAAGCTCAAGTTCTTTTAAATGAAATGTTAAAAGTAAAAGAAAACTTAAAACCATTTATCGAATACATGGCACAAAACATATCAAAGATACCAGCTATTACAAAACAATCTCAAGATTCTGTAATAACATTACGTGATGACATTCAAATAGCAATCAACAATCTTGCAAACCTATTTGAAAACTTAAACAATACAATTGAAAGCACAAAAGATGTTGTAATGAACTTACAAGACATGTCAGAAGCATCTATTAACGAATTGTATGACGGTTCTCAAAAGTTAAAACAAGAAAGCCAAACATTCACACAAACAACTTTAACAGCACACAAAAGCCTACAAGCTCTTGCAAATGAATCAAAAGCATCAATTCTTGACTTAGGTCAAAAAACATCAGAATTACTTAAAACAGGAAGTGAAATTGAAAATTTAATCACTGATAAAATAGGCAACTTAGAAAAAGCAACAGTTGCTGCACAAAACAAGATTAAAGAATTCAAAGAAACTGAATCAAATATAACAACCAACCTATTCTCACAAAAAGCAGGAGTAATATTAGAAAACCTTCAAACTGTATCTGTTGATATAGCTCGTCTTCTAACTCCGTCAATAAAAGAAGAAATTTGGACTAAATACTACGATGGTCAAAAAGACATATTTGTTAAGTACTTAGCAAAAATTCTTACACCAGAAAAAGTGGACAAAATCAAAGCCATGGTATTAAAGAATGAAACTTTGAAAGATTATATAGTAACTTTTGTAAAATCATTTGATGAAGTATTAAAATCCGCAAAACAAAGTGAGCATAAAGATGTTTTAACAGTAACATATATGCAAACAGATTTAGCTCAAATTTATTTAATTTTAAAACAGGTTTTTTAAGGTGAATAAATGATAATTCGTTGTCCTAAATGTAAAACAAAATTTATAATGAAGGATAAAACCAAGGAAGAGCTTCTTGGTAAGAAAGTTAAATGTTGCAGTTGTGATACTCTTTGGAATATAGACGAAACAAGTTTTTTTCAAGAACCACAAAGACAAATATCTATTGATATAGAAAATGATTTAAAACTAAATTTTGATAAAGTATCAGCTGAACTAGAAGAACCATTTATCAAAGAACCAGATACAGAATTTGACTTAAAAGATGAGATCTTTGCTGAGCAAGAACAAGAAGAAAAAACATCATTTAAAATAGATGAATTAATAACAAAAGAACTAGAAAAACCCAAAGTATCATTAAAAGATTTTTTTAAAAAATATAAAATGATATTTATAATCATAGGATTTCTAATCCTTTATGCTATAATTTCGTTTATTATAGCAAACAAAATATTCAGCCCTAAAGTTGAAGAACAAAATGTTTCAATAGCCCTAACAAAAACAGAAATCAGTTTACAAGAAAGTCAACCTCAAATCAAAGCAATAGGACAAATAGTAAACAAAACTGATGATATTTACCCTATTCCAAAAATTGAAATATGGTTTATGAATGAAAAGGATGAAACTCTATCAATAAAAACAGTTGAGGTAGACAAAAAAATAATAGGCCCACTTTCATCTGTAGATTTTTCATTTACTTTTCCCTATGAAGATACTAACATAAAGAAAGTTAAGGTAATATTTGAAGCAAAGGATCAAAAATGAAGAAATTATTATACCTATTATCATCAGCCTTAATACCTACAGCAGCATTTGCAGAACCAATTGTAGATTGGCCATCAGTAACAGGAATGAGTTACAGAACATATAATGTAAAAGTAACAACAACATCAGAATCAAAGTTTTATATTTATTCACTTGATTCCTTTCCTTGCATAGCAGGTGCAGGTGCTTCAACAAGCAATCCAAGATATACAGTAATGAAAAATTCAACAACAAATTTAAAAGTAAAATGCGTATATCGTCCAGAAACTCTAACATTTGCATATAAGATAGAAGATTCAAACCGTCCATCTAATTTTTCTTCATCAGCATTAGCAGAAGGTATAATAGATTGCCCAGTAAGAGTTCAAAACGACAACAAATCCGAATTAAACTTTGAAATATTAATAGATGAGTGCAATGACAGACCAATTCCAAAAAACATATAATTTCAAAGTAGAATCTCTTGAAAGCAAAGTCAGATTAGATAAATTTCTTCAAGATAATTTAAAAGACATTTCCAGAGTTAAAATCCAAGAAGCAATCAAAGAAGGATTAACTCTTTTAAATAATAAAACAGTCATAAAATCATCTACAAAACTATCAGAAAATGACGAAGTTCAAATAACTATCATCCAAGAACAACAAGCTAAAATAGAAGCTCAAAACATCCCTCTTCACGTATATTATCAAGATAACGATATAATCGTTTTTGAAAAACCTGCAGGGATATCTATGCACATAGGTGCAGGAAATCCAGATAAAACAATAGTAAACGCTCTTTTATACATTACAAAAGGCAAACTATCAGTTTTAGGTGGCGCAACAAGACCTGGAATAGTTCATCGTCTTGATAAAGATACTTCTGGAGTAATGGTAGCAGCCTTAACAGACAAGGCTTACGCAAGCCTATCAAAACAGTTTTCTAAGCACTCTATTTTCAGACAATACACAGCATTAAGCTGGGGAATGCCTAATCAATTAGAAGGTCGCATAGAAAACAAAATAATGCGTTCAAAATTCAATCGTCAAAAGATGATGTTAACTTTTGGTGAAAAAGGCAAAGAAGCAATAACAAACTATGAAACAAAAAAAACATTTTTAAATGGTAAAATTTCTCAAATACTCTGTACATTAGAAACTGGGAGAACACATCAAATAAGATTACATCTTGCATCTCAAAACAACCCTATAATAGGCGATAAAACATATGGGAAAGATGAAAAATATTTATCAACAATAAAAGATGAAAATGTAAAAGAAGTATTATCAGAAGTTAAAAGACAAATGCTTCACGCAACAACATTAAAATTTTCTCATCCAATAACACATAAATTAATGTCTTATAAGTCACCTCTTCCAAGTGACATGAAATCATTAATAGATTTTTTAAAAATGAGCTAAATAAGAAATACTAATTTCGCGATTAACTTTACCTATATTATAAAGTCCTTGAAATTTTAAATTTAATTGAATTCTATTATTTTTATTCCAATTATAACCAAACGAATTTGATACAGAATAATTGTTATAAGCAGGGTCAGAATAAGTGTCAAATTTCAAATCAAAAATATTCTTTATTTTTTTATATTTATAAGCAGAACCAATATTAATTCCAAGCTTACCAAGCACATCTTGTTCAAATAGTTCTTGATTAAAACCAAACATCACACCACCATTAAGTAACAGATAAAGATTTTGACCTAAAGTATTGTAACTTTTACCAAAACTTCCAGTTGCATTAAATACATCTTTATTAATATTCCATCTTTTAAAGTCTTCAAATTTTTCATAATCTAAACCTAATTTCCAAGACCAAGATCTGAAAAAAGCTTCATTACTTACAAGAGAAGCAAGACTAAAAAAAGTAAATTTATCAAGATAGAATTTTTGTTGTTCTAACAAATAAGTTATCTTTGCTTCCAATACTTTTATTTCAGAAAATTTTACAAATCCATAATCATCATCCATCAATTGATGATATAAAGGCATAAGAGAAAAAGACACATATGAATCTCTTATATCAGAATAACCAGCTTCTAATGATAAAGTATTAATATTATGTCCATAATCGATTCTTTCAAATAAAGCACTATCATCAAAGTTAGAATTAATACCTAAATCTTTTTTTTCTTTTAAAATAACAAATGAATTAAATCGCATAGAATGAATATCAATTCTTTTAGTAACTAACATATATTGTTGCATATCGTAAACAATGTCCAAAACATTAGCTTTAGATTGATCAGATAATTTATTATACTCAGCAGCATCAACTAAATCTAATTTCTTAAAATTCAAAGCATGAGCAGCTCTTCTTTCGTCAGATGTAAGCTGTTTATATCTATTTTTAATTTTATTTTGAGTAGAAGGTCTAAAATTAATATCTTTAACAATATCATGCCTCACTGCACTTTTCAAAGTATTAATAGGCAATATAAAATATCCAAAATCATCATTTAAATCAACACTTCCTCTTCCAACATCAACAAGGTCTATTAACACAGAAGAGCAATTATGATTAAAGAAATAATAATCTGAATAAGTATAAGACAATTCCCACATATGCTTAAGTAAAAAATCAATTTCTTCACTATTATAGTTTAAATTATATTCAACCAAATCTCTATTTTCAGTAACTCCATAGTTTTTAATCTTTTCATAATAAGGATTGAATGTGTAAATTCCAGGATAACCCCCAAATATTCCATTAAGAGCAAAACCAAGTGCAGTAGGCTTTTCAGAAGTAATAGCAGCATAATTAATAGTAGGAGAATTATAAACATTATTAGTATCTTTATCGATTCTCAAAAAAGTATGCCCAAACATAGAAGCAGGATTATTTATATAACTAGACGCAAAAACAACAGTCGCAGACTTACCATCCATATCATCAAACCATTTTTTAAAAGCAGGACATTTTTGTTTTTTTACATATTTTGAAATATTTAATTTTGAATCTAACCATTTAAAACGAGCAGGATAAGCACATTGCCCATGTTGTTTAATATATTTAGATGAATAATTATGTTTAAACTTTCGCTCGACCTCTTCTTCTTTAACTTCAGGACCAAAAAAAGATTTAACAGTAGCAATCATTTCAGCCTTTAAATCATACTTTCCATCTTTTGATAAAAAGAAAGTCTTATCTGCAATAGTACTTTTATAAGTTCCAAAATTAAGTTTTTTATAATGAAGTAAAACTGCCCAATAAGGATCTTCATAAAGTTTTTGATCTTCTATTTTTTGTATTAAATTATCAACAGCTTCCTGACTTGCAAAAGCAGGAATTACAAAAAACATAGCTAAAACAAATACAAATATTTTCCTCATTCCAAGTAAAATAACAATAATAAAAGAATAAAGCAATAAAAAACCGTTGACTATAGTAAATAATTCTAGTAAAATTCAGCCCGTTAAACTTTAAAGGAGATTTACATGAAAAAATTAACAATATTATCAACAGTAGCATTATTAGGCGCTTGCGCATACACATCACAACCAGCAGGAATGGGCGGATTAGTTACACAAACTAAAGCTCCAGTAATGGCAACATCTAATTCAGGTGCATCTAAAACAGGAACAGCTTGCGCAGAAAATTTCTTAGGCCTAGTTGTAATGGGTGACGCATCAGTTGAAGCAGCTAAAAAAGATGCTAAAATCACAAACGTATCATCTGTTAGCTTAGACAACTTTGGTGTATTAGGATTATATGCAAAAAGCTGCACAGTAGTAACAGGAAACTAATTTTAATACAGAGTTTCAAAACTGCCATCTTGGCGGTTTTTTATTTAAATAAAATCTATTAAAAAAACAAAAACCCTCTTTCGAGGGTTATATATTTTCAAAACTTTATTAATTAAGCTTCAATTAAGTCATAAATATTTTCTGTAACTTCAGAAACGTCATTTCCATGACCAAAGATTTTATCAAAATTATCATGTGTTAATTTTGCTAATTCTTTTGAATCCATGTTAACTAATTTAGCAGCACCTTTCATAGCTTCGCCATCATTTCCTGTTGCAGCTTCCATAGCAAATTGTTCATAATTTTCCATCATGTATGCAAAAAGAACACGTCTTTCGATTCTTACGTCTTTTTTACATCCAAAAGATCCTGTTGTCATACCAAAAGCTTGGTTAGAAAAGATTCCATTAGTAAAAGATGCACCAAGATCAAAAGCTAAACCCTTTTGTCCGCTGAAAAGAACTGATCCTAATCCGCAACCTACGTTGTCAGCGTGAGCAAATGAAGTTACACATAGTGCACATGCTGTTATAGCCATAATTTTTTTCATAATTTTTCTCCTTATATTATGAGGTTAACCAAGGACATTATAGTTATTTGAAGAATAAAAAACAAGCTATTTTTTTAAGTTGACATTTTAATAATGTTTTTCTAAAATCTTATGAAAACAAAAAGGAGAAAATAAAATGAAAACATTATCAGTAGCAGTATTATCTGCATTAGCATTAACAGCATGTTCTATTCAAGATGCAAAAACATCAGCAACAAACGCAAAAAATGATTTCCAATCATGTGCAAAAGAACAAGCATTAGTAATGATGTTAAATCCAACAACATCAGCATTACCAACAAAAACAATGGCAAAACAAATCACAGAAACATGCAAAGCAAGATTAGCTGACAAAGCAACAGAATCAAGTGATGAAATGACACAAATAGTTATGGCTGCAATCACAATAGCAAAAGCATCAAAGTCAACAGGCACAACAACTGCAAAATAGGCTTAAAGAAATGTACGAAGGAGAAAAGCTACCATTCTGGTAGCTTTTTTCTTTCTTGATATTGAAATCATAAAATGATAAAACTATATCAAAGGTGAGGAATAAAAAATGTCAGAAACAAAACAACCATATATAAAAGTAATGAAAGATGGTCCATATTTAGTATTTGGAGTAAAAAATTTATCAGAAAAAATAATACTAACAGATGAAGATGGAATATCAGTTAAATATGGTGATGGTCAAACATTTGAAATAAAATCAGACCCAGTAGCATTATGTCGTTGTGGTCATTCTAAAACTCCTCCATTTTGTGATGGAGCACATGTAGCAAAAAATTTTGATGGAACAGAAACAGCAAGCTTTTCTCCAATAGCAAATAATGCAGAATCCATCGAAGGACCAAATCTAACATTATTAGACAATTAGGATTATTGTGCATTTGCAAGGTTTTGTGATGCTAATGGAAGAATTTGGAATCTAGTTCAAATGGGTGATAAAAAAAGTGATGAAGAAGCAATAAGACAAACATGCAAGTGCCCTGCTGGCCGTTTAATTATCTTAGATAAAGAAGGTAATGTATTGGAAGAAAAACTCCCTCAAGAGATCTGTACACTTGAAGATCCACATTTAAAAATCAGCGGCCCATTGTGGATACGTGGAGGAATAAGAGTAGAATCAGCGGAAGGCAAAAGTTATGAAGTTCGCAATCGTCAAACACTGTGTCGTTGTGGACATTCAGAAAACAAACCATTTTGCAACGACTCCCACGCTTCAACACGATGGAAAGCTAATAAATAATTTTTTGGATTTTATTTATTAATTCTTCCTTTTGAGTTTCGTCAAAATAACCTTCTATTTTACCAATAAAATTTCCATCTTTAAAAACAGTTAATGCTGGTAATTCCTCAATCTCATATTCCGATAATAAATTATCATCAGTTTCAATTTTTATATAACTTAAAATTTCATTTTTAAATAATTCATTAACAGGTATAGATTTCAATAAACAATTGATAGAACTATCATCAAACAATTCCATAATTACCAAACCTTCTTGATTTACTAAAAAATCTTTTATTTCACTTTTATCTTTTAATATTTTTTTAAAAATAGGAACTGCACCATATCTATCAACGAAAAGTTCAGAAGGTTTTCTTGTATCTTCATCTATTTTTCTTTTAATTTCTTCAAATTCTTTTTGATTTTTAGCAACTTTAATTGCCCCAACAGGACAGGCATTAATACATTTAGAACAATTTACACATTTATCATTATTAGTTTCAATTATTTCTTTTTCTTCATTCCAATAAATAGCATTAACAGGACAAACTTCAATCCTCCCACATTCTTTAGCATTATCACAAATTTTGAAATTTATTATAACAGACATGTTTCCTCACAAAAACATTGGTGGGTTTGGCAGGACTCGAACCTGCGACCAGACCGTTATGAGCGGCCTGCTCTAACCAACTGAGCTACAAACCCAAAGACTTGTAATAAAATATCATTATCAAAGTCAAAAATCAACATCTTTTTCAAAAAATATGGCGGAAGGGAGAAGATTCGAACTTCCGAGGCTGTAACACCTGCTCGCTTTCCAAGCGAGTGCACTAGACCACTATGCGACCCTTCCAGACATTCAATAACATAATTGATAATTTAAAAGTTTTCAATAAAAAAAGCCTTTCATAAAATGAAAGGCAATAAATTTACAGATAAATACGTTTATAATATTCCCCAATGAACATTCGGGCTTTGTTACATTTGATAAAGTTCATAACTTGATCAAACCAAACTTCAAAGCCAGGATCACCATTACGCAAATAATTAGGATTATAATTTCCCTGTTCAAAAAACGCATATGTCTTTCCATCTTTATCAAATGTAAAGAATTGAGGATAGTTTGTAGGAAATACAATATCCTTACTTTTCAACTCAACAGTAACAGTTGAAATAACTCCCTCTTCGTCTTCACCATCTTTTTTGATAAGTACTCGGTTTGAATAGTTTCCAAAACTGGTAGCAAATTCTTTTTCTATCCGTTTAGCCACACCAATAACCAAATCTTCGGTTAATTCACTATAATCAACCATAGAACCAATAAGTTCATCATTAAGATAAGCAGTTCTCACATCAAAAAAAGATGATAACCATTCTCTTAAAGGTTTTTCAGATGTTGCTAGAAACATTTTTGTATTCATATATAATAAAATTTAGATTTTAATTTTGATTTTTAAGTTTATACCAACATTTCTACCATACTTATTACAAATTGCAATAAAAAAGAGCTAATTTCTTAGCTCTTTTCACCTTTACAGCAACAAGGCTTTATCAAATTTTCTTTTTCTTTTTGGTAAAGTTGCATAGCTTCAATAATAATTCGTTTAGCATCCACAGGACCAAGAAGCATTTCGATTTTCACATCTTTTTCTTCTAATTTTTTGTAGTCCTTAAAAAATCTTTGTAAATTAATAAGTGTATGTGGTGGAAGTTGATCAATATGAGAATAGTGATTAAATCCAGGATCCCCAACATTTACGGCTATAATTTTATCATCTGTTTCCCCACCATCAACCATTTTCATAACTCCAATAGGTTTAGCTCTAATAATACAAAGAGGTATAGCAGGCTCTGCCCCAAGAACTAAAATATCAAGAGGATCTTTATCATCACAATAAGTTTGAGGAATAAACCCATAATTAGCAGGATAATGCACAGCAGAATATAAAACTCTATCAAGTTTTAACAACCCAGTTTCTTTATCAAGTTCGTATTTCACCTTAGATTCTTTAGGTATTTCTATAATAGCCTTAACAGTTTCAGGTACATCTTTAAAATTTTCAATATCATGCCATGGATTCATCTTTTATTCCTTTTGTTTTATAATTCCCAATTTTGCCAATGCACTATATCAATCAGATTTAAACATGTCAAGTTACTTGTTTAGCTTGACAAAAGAAAATTTCACAACTATATTTCTTATAAATTCTAATAAATCAAACTTAAAAAAATCGACAATGAAAAAGTACAAAGTTTTACGACCTGATGGATGGCAAATATTCGCCATAATTTTCTTTTCCGCTACAACATTTGTTGTTGCTTATTTAGCCATTCTAACAATTCAACGTAATCCATTAGTTGGCACAATAGCAACAGCATTTGTAGCTATAATTTGTTTTTTTGTAATAAAAGCCAACTTCCCTCTTACCGTGATGGTAAAGGTTTTAGCAAATCAAGAATGGAACTCTCCAATACTTGGAAGTTTTTATATATTTGAACACAACGGATGTTTTGATTACTATAAAATCAAAATAGCCAAAAATGATGAATATGTAAAAATTAAAAACGATCAATCTTTTGTAGGATTTACAAAAGGATTTGTTCTTGGACAAAGCTATTTCCAATGCAAAAGAAGAGATACTGTAAATAAAATTTATATTATTAACTGTAGCAACTTCACAAGATTTCCGGAAGGCTTTCATGCACCATTTGTATTTGTAAAGAAATGTTCGAATTTCACTGGATTTGAAAAAACAAATTTCGCATTCACTGATATTCAAATAACACATTGTCCAAAATACGAAGGGTTACCAAATGACATTGAAGTTCGCAGAAGTAAAGTAAATGGAAAATGTTAAAAATCTTTTTCTAAAACCGCATTATGCGGTTTTTTTTATTTGAAAAACAAAATTTTATATTTTATACTTTTAAAAAGTAAAGGAGAGATACCATGTCACCAAAAGTAAAAAAAGTATTAAATGTAATAATAGTAATCCTATTAGCATTCTCACTATATTTAATTTTCATCAAAGATTCAAAAACATCACCAGTAGGCATTTATGCAGGAGTACTTCCATGTGCAGATTGTGAAGGTATAAGAACAAAATTAACAGTGAGACAAGACTTCACATATTTCTTAGAAACTCAATACATAGGTAAATCAGATGAAATATTTACAGAAGTTGGAAAATGGACACCATCAGAAGATGGAAAAATAATTCAACTAGGTTATGATAAAAACGAGGATGTATTTTATAAAATAGTAAACAGAAGAACATTAGAAAAACTAGACCAAGAAGGTAATGAAATTAAATCAGATATGAATTACAAGCTTGAAAAGCTATAAAGATTTTTTTAATAATTAAACTTAAAAATTATATATGAAAACCATTAATCAGGGGATGAAAAATTTCATCCGAAATTTAGACATTATTATTTATGTCTTAGGAACCTGGGGAATATTATTCCTTGAACTCCCATATACTAAACTATGGCTTTTTTTATACACAATTCTTTATTTATGCATTATGTATAACGAAAACCCTGTAAACGAAAAACAATTTTACAATTAGTAGTATCTAAACTAACCGCCGCCCTTTTGGGCGGTTTTTTTTGTTTGCTTTTTATTTTAGAAATGCTAAAATCAACACTATTATAAAAAAGAGGAAGTACAACATGGCAAAAGAAAAAGTAAAAGAACAAGCTCCAGAATCAAAAGCATCAAACAAAGCACTTGAAGCAGCCCTAGCCCAAATTGAAAAATCATTTGGTAAAGGCTCTATCATGAAATTTGGTGATTTGGATAAAATCGAGAAATGTCCAGCAATCTCAACAGGTTCATTGGGACTTGATATAGCCTTAGGAATTGGCGGTTTACCAAAAGGAAGAATTGTAGAAATCTATGGACCAGAATCATCAGGAAAAACAACATTAGCTCTACACTGTGTAGCGGAAGCACAAAAAGCAGGTGGATATGCTGGATTTATTGACGCAGAACACGCTCTTGATATTGTTTATGCACAAAAATTAGGAGTAAATGTAAAAGATTTAGTAATCTCTCAACCAGACTCAGGTGAACAAGCATTAGAAATTGCAGACACATTAGTAAGATCAGGTGCAGTTGATATAGTAGTAATTGACTCAGTAGCCGCCCTCACCCCACGTGATGAACTTGAAGGTGAAATGGGAGACCATCATGTAGGAAAACAAGCAAGATTAATGTCACAAGCTTTAAGAAAACTAACAGCATCAGTTGCAAAAACTGGCTGTATAATAATTTTCATTAACCAAATCAGAATGAAAATCGGAGTAATGTTTGGATCTCCAGAAACAACAACTGGTGGAAACGCATTAAAGTTCTACGCTTCTGTAAGATTAGACATCAGAAGAACTGGCGCAATCAAAGATCGTGAAGAAGTAATTGGAAATGAAACAAAAGTTAAAGTAGTAAAAAACAAAATGGCTCCACCTTTCAAAGTAGTAGATTTCGAAATAATTTATGGTGAAGGAATTTCTCAAACAGCTGAAATTCTTGATCTTGGAGTAAAATTAGATATCGTAGAAAAAGCAGGTGCTTGGTATTCATACAATTCAGAAAGAATTGGCCAAGGAAAAGAAGCTGCAAAACAATATTTAAAAGACAATCCAGAAATTGCTGCTGACATTAAAGCAAAAGTAATGGAAAAATCAAACACTTTAAATGAAAAACTAACCTCTCCAGATGGCGACCAAGGAGAAAACGAATAACTAAAAGCTACCTTATGGTAGCTTTTTTAATGACAAATCAAAATTTATATCCTATATTGAATCTAATCAATAATAAAATAAACTTAAAATCAATATTATGGCCTATACCGATACAATTAAAAAAGTTGAAAAAAAGTTTCAGTTAGATCGATTTTTTGAAGTATATTTCGAAGATGGTTCATCTGTTACAATGGATAAAGAAGACTTAAAAGGTGTCACTCCGAAAGAAGGTGATAAAGTAACAATGGACACTTATGCAGGTGGAAAAAAGCTTCGCGGGTTGGCATTAAATGGGAAATGGTTATTCTACAAAGAACATATCACCCCTGAAGACAGTTTCTTTTTATAAAAAAGGCCAATTAGGCCTTTTTTTTATTCTCTTTCTTTATTTCTTGAAAAAAGATTAATTTTCTTTTTAAATAAATTTTTGGTTTTATTTAAAAGATTTTTAGTTTCTAACTTTTTCTTATTAAAAAGCAATTTATCACTATTTACATTGCCACTAAGAGAAATATTCTTAATATTTTCAAATGATTTAATTTGTTCCAAATCTTTAGTAATTGCAGTTATCACATATGGTTTTTCTTTTATTCTTAGTAAAAGCTCATGATAAATAACTTTTCCAATCTTAGGAGTAGTTCCAAACAATTTTAAATTTTTCTTTCCTGGATCAAACATATGGTATTTTTTATCATTTAACTTAACAGCAACAATAACATGACCACTATTACCCACACCTTTACTATAAGCTTCTAAAGCTGTAGTAACAACACCTATAACATCAAGAGTATTCTTATCAACAAGATGTAAAAAAACCTTAGCAACTCCAGTACATCCAACAGCTTTGCCTAATTGATTTTTAAATATTTCTTTTCCTGTTAATGAAAATTTAGTATCTATTGGTCTTTCTTCTCTATTATTAGCCAACCTCTCAATATCTAAATTTCTATTTATAAAACCAGTCTCTGGATTATGCATAATATCCAAGATTTTCTGTACTTTTAATAAAATAACCTCATCTTTCATCATACATAAGATTATACCTTAAAATTTGATTTAAGTATATTAAAAAAGTACTTGCAAATTTAAAGATATTTAGTTATAATCCTTGATATTAAAAAATTCAAGCCGGCGTAGCTCAGTTGGTAGAGCAGTTGATTTGTAATCATCAGGTCCGCGGTTCGAGTCCGTGTGCCGGCACCACTAAAAACATTGAAAATCCAGAAGTTTAAGAACTTTTGGATTTTTTGTTTGTATGTGCGACTTTATCATTTGGGGCAAATTTGGGACAGTGTGGGTAAAAAAATACAGTATGGGACAACTCTGTATAATTAATTATGAACCTTGCTTTTCTTTTATGTATGTTGTAAATTCTAGTTGTAATTGAAAAAAGGAATGAATATGGAAGAAACCTGTATCGTTATTGTAGAGTTAGGAAAAGGATTGGATTATTTTATTAAAGGAGTGGCAATTCCGCTTCTAACAAGCTGGCCTGTTGTTGCATTGGTTGTTTTTATTTGTTTGCGAAAAACTTTAATTTCAATTTTATGCAAAACAAAATTTGGATACAAAGATGGAAAGATAACTGCGGAGCCTTTAGAACAAAGACCGCATATAACAGATTCTCTTCCTGGGGAACTAAATGAAACAGAATATGCTCCTTCAAAAAGAAATCGTAAAAGGATTAATTTGCCCCCATATCCAGAAAATAATTATAAAAAATACCTTGAAAAGGTTATATTAGATGTAAAGAAACAATTAAAACAAAACCCTTTTCATGAAGTAGATATTTTGATTAGAGATGACGCTATTTTTAGAATGTCTACAGAATTTGAACAAATTTATTATTCTATATTTGGAAGCCAGATAGCATTCTTAGATTTTTTAATGTCAGAAAAAAATAAAACTTCTACTGCTTATAAGATGCATTCATTTTTCAACAAAGAAAAAAATGAACGAAAATGGCAAATTGATGTTAATTATAATAAATGGGTTTCGTATATGATAGATATGAATCTTATACTTAAAGACAAGCAAGGTAAAATTGTAATAACAGATAAAGCTATTGCCTTTTTAACCTACATATATGAAAAGCACTATGATTTGAAAACGGGGTTAAGTAGATTGTAAACCTGCTCCTTCGTGTATTAAATAGTACTTTACTTTATCATATAGTTTTTGTATAATATATTAACAATTGAATAATAAAAAGAGGTAAAATGTATAATATATTAGCAATTAAGCAAAATTTGGTTGAAAGGGTTAAGGAAGCTAGAAAGATGGCGAAGATTTCACAAATGGAACTTGCTAACAGATCCGGTGTTAGTTTTGGCAGTATCAGAAGATTTGAAAATATTGGTGAAATTTCACTAAGCTCTTTATTAAAAATAGCCTCTGTTTTAGGTTATGAAGATGACTTTAATCAATTATTCAAACGCAAGAATTATCAATCTATTGAAGAGGTGATAAATGAAAAATAAGTTTGTATCTGTTATTTATGATGGACGTAAGGTTGGAGAGTTAGCTTTAACCAAAGATGGTCTCTGTGCTTTTCAATATTCGCCTGAATGGTTAGTGAATGGATTTTCTATATCTCCATATCAATTGCCTTTGGAAAAGAAGGTTTTTATAGCTCCGCAATATCCATTTGATGGAAATTTTGGAGTGTTTAATGACTCTTTGCCTGATGGTTGGGGACGATTGCTTACGGATAGACTTTTAAAAAAACAAGGAATTGATCCAGCGAGTGTGTCAATTATAGACAGATTAGCTATTGTTGGTAATACTGGGGCTGGTGCTTTGGAATATATACCATCAGAGCCTTTAACGAATAAAGAGATTTCAGATAGTTTTGATGTGTTGGCTCGTGAAGCTGAAAAGATTTTAAATGAAGAACAAAGTGGTAAGTTAGAAGAATTAGTAACCGCTGGTGGTTCTTCTGGTGGTGCTAGACCTAAAGTTTTAGTACCTATCAATGGTGAAGATTGGATAGTTAAATTTCCAGCATCAAATGATCCCAAAAATATTGGTGAAATAGAATTTAAATATTCGCAAATGGCTCATGATTGTATGATTGAAATGAGTGATATAAATTTAATTGAAGATAAGTATTTTGCTACGAAACGATTTGATAGAGTTGATGGTAAAAAAGTTTTTATGATTTCTGTTGCGGGGCTTTTAAATTCTTCTCATAGAACGCCTATATTGGATTATAATGAGTTGATGAGATTGACCTTTGATTTGACTAAAGATATGCGTGAAGTAGAAAAAATGTATCGCTTGATGTGTTTTAATGTGTTGGCTGGTAATGAAGACGATCATTCTAAAAACTTTGCATTCTTATATAAAGACAATAAATGGCAATTATCACCTGCCTATGATTTAGTTTATTCAAAGAGCTTAAATTTTGGAGAACGTGCTACTATGGTAAATGGAAAAGGTAAGAATATAACTGAAGTTGATATGCTTGCTGTGGCTAAAAATATAGGCTTATCATTAGTATCTGCCCAATTGATATTAGAACAGATTAAAGAAAGTATCAATTCTTATAAAATACACAGTCCTCTAATTAAGAAGATTTTGAAATAAACTGTCCCAAATTGCCCCAAAAATAAGAATTATATCATAAAAGCGCTGTATTTTATGAGACTTATCATATTTGGCCTTATGATTATTGTTGCTATTTGTTATTTTGTGTTGTAGGTTATTATATATAAAATAAATATAAGGAATGTAAAAAATGAAGTCGATATCATTTTCAATGGATTGGACTTATAAACAATTTAAAATTTACATAAATAGTAATGATTTAAGTAAAGATGAAATAAGCTTTTATACAGAAAGGTTTAAAGAGCAACGTATTCGTTGGTTATCTAATATAAGGTTAGATAATTCATTAAATTTAAAACAAAAAAAAGGCTTAGAATCTATTAGAATTATGTTAAATCAAATAGAGCGAGATATTTATAATGTTTCAACTCTTTTAAGAATATATAGTTCGTTTATGGATGCAAATAAAACTTCAGAACACGTTTTTGTTTTGAATTATATTTATGGTTCTATGATGCAAAATATTTCTGTTATTTTATGTAAAATTTGGGAAGAAAATAGCAAAGATGTAAATTCTATTCCAAATATTTTTAGAAAATTTAAAAGGGATAGATCTAATAACAAATGGAAAAAAAAGATATATATTGATGGTTTGGGATCTTATTTTATTAAGAAGCTTCCTTTTTGGGGAATGTCTAGGAATGTTTATTTTAGAAACTTAAATTTTATTTTAAATAAGGATAATAAAGAAGAGATTTGGAAAAAAATAAAAATAATGCGAAATAAGGCTATTGCTCATAATATAGAAATTAGAAGTTATGATGTTAAAAATATAGATGTGGTTGATTTTACAGAAATGACATTAGAGGCTTTTAAAACTATGAGACTGATAACAACTGGTGGAAGCCCGGATTATTTAAATCTACCAATAAATGACGAGATGAATAATTGGAATGCTGCTTTAAAACAAACTGGGATTATTGAATAATGGCGAGTATTGAAAAAAGAAAAGGGATAAATGGAGATAGTCAGTATAGAGTTCGTATCCGAATGGTTGGAGCTCCTGATATTTCTCAAACATTTTCTAAATTGACAGATGCTAAGAGTTGGGCTGCAAAAACTGAAAATATGATAAGAGAAGACAAATACTTTTCTCATTTGAAGGCCAAACAGCATACTTTGGCAGAAGCTATCGATAAATATATGGAAAATAAGTTGCCTGAACGACCTAAGCTTGAAAGGTTTTATAAAGTTTATTTGGAATTATGGAAAAAGTTTATAGGCGATTATACTTTATCTCAAATAACTCCTGCTATTATAAACGAAGGTAGGAATAAGATAGCGGAAGTTAAGCATAAAGATAAACATGCTAAGGGACCAGCTACTCTTAATCGTTATCTGGCAGCCTTAAGTTCAGTTATGACTTATACTTTTAAGGATTTGGAATGGATAGAAGTTAATCCTATGGCAAAAGTTAGTAAATTGTCAGAGCCCAGAGGACGAGTTCGATATTTATCTGATGAGGAACGAAAGGCTTTATTAGAAGAGGCTCAGAAAGCAGAAAATCCTTATTTATATCCTGTGGTTGTGGTGGCGTTGTCTACCGGGGCTCGCAAGATGGAAGTTTTATCGCTTACTTGGGATAATGTGGATTTTGAAGAAAGGCGAGCTATTTTACAAGATACTAAAAATGGAGAACGAAGAAGTATTCCATTGGTAAGTTCAGCCTTGAAGGTTTTGCAAGAGCTTTATGAAAAAAGAAAAAATTCACCTTATGTATTTCCTAGCAAGAATGGATTAGCTCCTTTTGATATTAAGAGAAGTTGGGAGAAAGCGGTTGAAAACGCTAAGTTGGATGATTTCAGATTTCATGATTTAAGGCATACAGCAGCAAGCTATTTAATAATGAACAGTGCATCGCTGGGTGAAATAGCAGATATATTGGGGCATAAAACCTTGGCTATGGTTAAGCGATATGCTCATTTATCAGACAAGCATAAGCAATCAGTAGTAGAAAAAATGAATAAAAAGATATTTGGAGAATAAAAGATGGTTGGGTTATATACAATTCCTCAATTTAACCTTGATATAAGAGATTTTTTGGAAATTCAAAAAGAAGTAGATATTAATAAAATAAACCATGAATTAAACAGTGATATTGGTTTTTTTATTATTGATTATTATAAAGAGAATTTTTCTAAAAGAAATTGTTTAAAGAAACTTAAAAAAATTAAGAAAAGCAATGATGAATTATTAGATTTATTAAATTCCCCAGATATCCATCATTATTTAGTATTTCACTTTAGTAGGATTTTAAATGAAGCTAAAGGAATGTGGGGAGACAATGTCGATGTTAGTGCCTTTAGTTTAATAAAAGGATCTGAAGAATGTAGATTGGCTATAAATGTAGCCATAGAAGAAATTGAAAAGGAAATTTCTAATCATAGAACAAAAGATTCCCCTCTTAGTTATAATGCAAATGAAAAGCAATTTGCAGGACAGCTTATGGATATTTATAAGCAAGCAACAGGAAAAGATCCAACTGCTGGTAATATTGAAGGTATTCATAAGAGTAAATTTGTAAAATTTGGAGAGGATATAGTAAATATTATAAATAAAGAATGTCCTAATTTAAAAAATGGACATAATATAACCATTGGATTTAGCGATAGAGTTAAAAAGAGAAAACTTTGGGCTAAAACCCAGCAAAAACATATAGCTTAAATCCCAAAGATTAAAAAATATTTTTATTCCATAATCGTAATTAACAGATAACGAATCTGCTTGATAACTAATAAATGGAGTAAAAATTATGACAGAAAACAATAATTTACCAAATTTAATGACTGTAAATCAGTTTATAGAAACCTTTCCAGCTTTTACTATGGGTGGGATGAGAAGTTATATATTTAAAGAACAATTTAATGGATTGCGAGAATTAAAAGCGATTAAACGAATTGGAAAGAAAATTTTTATAGATGTAGAAGCTTTTTTTCGCTGGGTTGATAAAGCAAATATATAATCAGGAGATAATCATGAATTTTAATTATAAAATATGGCTAGAAAGCCAGAATGTCCCTTGTTATATAAGATTTATCTTAAAATTTAACAAAATCAAAAATTACTTTAAATATTTAATATTTACAAATCAACAGACAGGCATACGTGAAGGAGGGAGAAATGGCATTTAAACCCACAGAAGAAGAACTTTATAGAAATAAACTTCAAGATAAAGCTGAAATCGAATGTAAATCAAAGGAGGAGTGGCTGGATCAGGAAGCAGAAAAGATTCAAGGAAAAGAATGTGAAGCAAGTATTTCTCAAGTATCTATAGAAGAATTGATAGAGCATTATTCAGGAAAACTTTATAGGTTGCAAATGACAGAGCTAAAACTTTGTGAAAAATTAACTTCTTGTGAGAAAAGGATAGAAGATTTGGAAATAGAGAAAGAAAGTACTGAAGAAATTAGTAAAAATAAAAAAAAGCTTATAAGTCTTAATAATAAATTGGAAGCAGCTAAGAAATGGAAAGTTGAGTTAATACATAAATTGAAAAGACAAGAGCTTAGAATTAAGCATTTCAATGAAAAGATTATGAAGTGGTTAGGAATAAACGAAAAGATTAAGATATCTGAAGTTTCAAAAGAAATATGGTTGGAAAAGCATAATATGTTAGCTCCTAAATATGGTTATGGTAATAATAGAGAGGAAACCTCGTATTGGTATACTGAAAAAGGCTTTTTATATGATGAAAATTTAAAATATAATGGAGGGAAAGATGAGAAATAAAATTCAGTACCATGAAATGATTTTTAAGATTGAAAATTGGGATGTTTGTTGTGATTACATAAAAAGCTTGGGAAAAGGAAGAAGTTCTGAAACTTTAAACCTACAATGTAATTTGATAAATAGTAGTTATAAGAATAAAAGGTTAAATATAGGTTGTTTGTATAACATTAATTTATTTGTAGGAAACAGTGTAAATGGGAATGATATAAACTCGCTGGGTGGATTTTGTGTAACTCAAAGAATAGTCGATTGTATGGTTAGTATTTCTAAGGAATTTCTTGAAAATTTGCTTTTGCTATTATCTTCAGAGAAGAAACCTTATCTAGTATTTCATTGTATAAGTGAAAGTAATAAATTTCCGACAATTAGAGAGGTATATTATAGATTAAAATTGAATTGATAGTTTAGGTATTTTATCTCAAATAACTAAACGATTGACTTATAATTCAAATTATTTTACTCTTTTCTTGATGCAAGGAGTTCTTGCATTGGAGCGTGATAACTCCCCATTAGGCGTTTTTTGTACAAAACGAAATTTGTATGCCTCTGGTCTATTATGACTGGAAGGCTGTCAAAATAAGCATCTATGCAAATATGATGGGCTACCCTAATGTAGTTATCAACTTCCAGTCGCTACTTAAAAATAGCGACATTTTTAATTTTAGAAAAGGAAGGAATACTATGAGTTTTAATGAAAAGTTAGTTAACTTTTTAATGTCTTTTGAAAAATATAAATCTACTGAAGGGAAGCTGTTAAAGGATAGGGTTATTAAAGATGCCTATTCTTATGATAAAGATTTAATAAATGGACTTTTAAAGGATAAAGAATTTAATAAAGAATTTTTTGTTGATTTAGCAGATAATGTAAAAATTTTCAAACAAGACTTCTTTATGGATTACTTGAAAGATAAAAACTTTTTGGATAACTCATATACTAAATTCAAAAATAAAATAGGCTTTAATATTAAAGAATGTCTTGATAAAGAGGTTGTTTTAGTTTGGCCTTATAAGGATTGTATACTGGAAGGTGGTCAAAGTAATGAAGAAAACAAAAAAAAGGAAATTTTCTTTAATATAACTCTTGCTAGAGATGAAATTACAAAATTAGAAGAAGCTAAGGTCTTTACTAATTTCAAAAGAATTTTTGGAGAAGGAAAAGAAGAGGAATTAAAAAGCTTTAATCGAAACTCTGAAGGAACTATAACTGATAATTTGTTAATTAAGGGAAATAATCTTCTAGCCTTACATTCTTTGAAAAAAGAGTTTAGAGGAAAGGTAAAGCTTATTTATATAGATCCTCCATACAATACAGGAAATGATGGTTTTAAATATAATGATAATTTTAATCATTCTACGTGGCTTACGTTTATGAAAAATAGATTGGAAGTAGCAAAAGAATTATTAAGGGATGATGGTACTATTTTTGTTCAATGTGATGATAATGAGCAGGCTTATTTAAAAATTTTAATGGATGAGATTTTTGGAAGGGAAAACTTCATAATAAATATTGTTTGGAGAAGAACAGACAACCAATCTAATATTGGAAAAATAGCACGAGTAAAGGAATATATTACAATCTTTGCAAAAAATGAAAAAAGTTATAATTTTTCAAAATTACCTTTATCAGATAAGGCAAAAAATGAATATCGTTATTCTGATGAGAAAGGTTTTTTTAGAAGAAATATTTTATTAGATAAAGTCAAAGGTAGATACTCTTATAAAATTTCAACTCCAGGAGGAGGTTTATTGTCTGGTCCTTGGATGGTAAAAGAAGAAGATTTTAGTGAATTAAGAAAGAATGGTAAATTATATTGGGCTGGAGGAGAAAATGGACAGCCTTATGGGAAAATTTATTTAGATGAAAAATTAAATGATGGGCAAATACCTTCAGATCTATGGGGACTTGAATATGGAAGTAATCAGATAGGAGCTAGAGATATACAAGGTTTATTTGGAGAAAGAGTATTTTCTTTTCCTAAACCTGAAAAATTACTTCAAAATATAATTCAAATGTCTACTAATGATAATGATATAGTTTTAGATTTTCATGTTGGTTCTGGAACAACGTTATCGGTAGCCCATAAAATGAAAAGACAATGGATTGGTGTGGAGCAAATGGATTATATTGAAACTGTTACTAAAAAACGATTAGAAAAGGTTCTTGATGGTGAGCAAGGTGGAATTTCTAAATCTGTTAATTGGCAAAGTGGTGGAGATTTTGTTTATATGGAAATGAATAAAATTAATCAGCTTTACATTGATATGTTGCAGGAATGTAAAAGTAAGGAAGATTTATTAAAAATTTATGAAGATATGAAAAATAATGCTTTCTTAAATTATGATGTAAACATAGTTGAAACTGAAAGAAATAAAGGAGATTTGAAAAATCTTCCTTTTGAAGATTTGCAAGATTTACTTTTAAGATATTTAAATATGAATATGCTTTATCAAGTTATATCTCAACTTGAAGATAAGGAATTTGAATTGTCTGATAAAGATATAAAGTTAAATAAAGATTTTTATGGGATTAAATAATGGCTAAACAAGAACTTATTTTTAAAATAGATAATGCCTTCAAGGAAAGGGAACATATTGTTTCTAAGGTTGAATTGCCCCTATCTGTTAAAAAGAATTTAAAACAAGATTTTGAAATAAGAGCTTATCAAAATGAAGCATTAAAAAGACTTGTTTATTATATGGAAAAAGATGAGGATGGTCTTTTGTTTCCTGAAAAGAGCAATCATTTGGCTTTTAATATGGCGACTGGTTCTGGTAAGACTCTGATAATGGCTGGAATTATACTTTATATGTATGAAAGAGGATTTAGAAATTTCTTATTCTTTTCTACAGCCCGTCAAATTATTGAAAAAACAAGAGATAATTTTTTAGATAAGTCTTCAAGGAAATATCTTTTTAATACAGATATAGTAATAAATAATAAAAAAGTATATGTAAAAGAAGTAGAAAATTTTGAAAAATCTTCAGAAGAAGATATAAATATTTGCTTTACTACTATCAATGGCCTCCATTCAAAAATGCAGAATGTAGGTGAAAATCAAATAACTTTTGAAGATTTTAAAAATTATAAAACGGTTATTATAGGAGATGAAGCTCATCATTTTAATGTAAATACTAAACAAAAATCAGAACAAGACTTATGGAATACTAAAAATTGGGAAAATACTATCAATGATATTTTAAAAGCAAATAGTGAAAATATGTTCTTTGAATTATCTGCTACTTTTGAATTTGATAATGCTGCAATTTATAAAAAATATAAAGACAAAGTTATTTACAAATATGATATTAAAGAATTTAGAAATGATGGATTTTCAAAAGAAATATTAGTTTTACAATCAGATGTGGAAAAGAAAAATCTTATAATTCAGGCTATTGTTTTTAACCAATATAAACAAGAAATTGCTATGAGAAATCAATTAGATATAAAACCTGTTATATTATTTAAGTCTAACAGGTCTATTAAGGAAAGTTTTGCAAATCAGGATATGTTTAATGAACTCCTTTATAATTTGTCTGCTGATGATATTAAAGAAATTGAAAGAGAAGTATTGAAATCCGATAGTGTAAGATTAAAAGATGCTTTTAATTATTTTAAAGAAAAAAAAGATAATTATAGATATTTAATAGACATTCTTAAATGGAACTTTGGAAGAACTAAACAATTAAATGTTAATGAATCTGAATCTCAAAAGGAACTTGAAGAAGTTAGAAATCAAGAAGAATTACTTAATTCTCTTGAAGATGATAATAATCAGATAAGAGTTATTTTTGCTGTTAATAAGCTTAATGAAGGTTGGGATGTTCTTAATCTTTTTGATATTGTAAGGCTTTACGACGAAGAAATTCATTTAACTAAGACAAAAGATGTTACTAAGAAACAAACTGTATCGGAAGCTCAGCTTATTGGTCGTGGAGCACGATATTGTCCTTTTGTAGTTAAAGATGATAATGATGAAGAAGTTGTTTATTCTAATTTAGATAAATATAGAAGAAAATTTGATAAGCCTAAAGATACTGATGAATTAAGGATACTTGAAGAACTTTATTATCATTCTGTTTATAATTCTTCATTTATTGCTAGTTTGCATGAAGAACTTATAAATCAAGGCTGGGAAGATTCTCCTAATGATTATGAAGAAAAAGAAATTTCAATTAAAACTCAGATAGCAGTTACAGATTTTTGGAGAAAAGAAATTGTTCTATCAAACAAAAAGATCAAAAAGAGATATGATCGATTTAATCTTTGGGATAGATTGCCTTATGGTGAAAATAAAAGAAATTTTGAATATAAAATACCTTCAGGTGTTATTTTTGATGAAGTTATGCTAGATAAAAGAGAAATTGATAGAGAAGCATTATCAACTAGCCTTATTGATATAAAATTAAGCGACCTGTCTATGAATTTGAAGCTAAATGCTATGCTTTATAATAATTTCTACGATTTTCATAACTTAAAACAAAAATTTCCTAGGATTAAATCAACAAAGGAATTTGTGAAAAACTATCTTGATACTTTAGATATTAGTTTTTTTGGAGATAATTCTGATTTGTTAGCTGTTAAAGCTTATGATAAATCTATTAGAAATGGTGAAGACTTTTTTATTGAAAATGAAGTTGATAGCGTAAAGGTATTTAAAAACATACAAACTGAAATTTTTAGAGCTTTAAGGTACCTTTTAAATGATATAGAAAAGAAACTTGATAGATATACTACATTATATCAAGGGACAGAATATTTCAAAGAAAAAGAGCTTTTAAAAGGTTTATTTACGAATAAAACCTTAAAAATCAAAAAAGACGATAATAGAATAAAGGATAATAAAGACTTAGTAGAAGGTAAAGAATGGTTCCCTTATAATTCTTTACATGGAACTAGTGAAGAAATAGCCTTTGTTAAATTTTTTGATCATAAAATTTATAGTTATCTTAAAGAAAAAGGTTATTCAGATATTTATTTAGTTAGAAACGAAGAAGTTTATAAAATCTATAATTTTGACGATGGTGAAGGATTTTGTCCTGACTTCTTATTATTCTTGAGAGATAAGAATAAAAAGACTGTAAAATATCAAGTTTTGATAGAACCTAAAGGTGCTCATATTGAATTAAAAGATGATTGGAAGAATAATATGCTTAAGTCAATAAAAGAGAGGTTTGTTGAAAATAAGCCTATTACTTTTGAATTTGGAGAGCAGTTATATGAAATAATAGGAATACCTTTCTATAATTCTAAAGAAGAAAATAGATTTGAAAAAGATTTTAAAGAGTGCTTTCAGTAGACGATGAATAATTTCGAATTAACTTTTCTTGTGAGGAATTTTGATTATACTATAGATTATAATAAGTATGAGAAAGAAGGGGTTGATTGTATATCTGAAAGAATTGAATTAAAGGCCGAACTTATAGAGAATGATTTTAAAACAAAAAGCTTTTCAATAGGAGATATATTCAAAATCTATATAAGAGCTGAATTTATGTCTGATAGAGATAAACACACATATTTTGATGATGATAAGGGAAGATTTATAAGTTTTGAAGAATATGAAAAGGAAAGAGATAAAAGAAATGACTATGTCCTAGGTGGTTTTTATGGCCAAAAGCATAATATAGATGGATTTATAACATTACCTAATATTCTTATGAACAAAATCCTATTTTTATTAAAATCAAAAAAATCTGTGTATTTAACTTTCTATTGTATAAAGAGATATTCAACAAGATTACCTTTTATTAGAGATGTTTATATAAGTACAAAATAAAATATGCAAAAGTATGTCAAAGACAATTATTTACTTGACTTTTTATAATTTTTATAGTATAATGTTTTTTGGTTATGGGGATTTCTGTAACCTTTTTTTATTGCAATAATTTCCTATTGCAAAGTTAAATATTATCATTAAAAATACAATTGTCGGTTGAATCTATTTACATGAGAGTGAAAATATGATATAATCAGCATCAAGGAGAAAGTTATGTGCAAAAAACATGAATGTCTTATTTCTGCTATATTAAAAGATGGAGATAAAACAATAACAAGTATAATAAAGCTTTGTTATATGATAGATTTAGTTGCTACAAGGAGATTAAAAAATAAAATTTCTAATTTTGAATATATAAGATATAACTATGGTCCTTTTGATGAAAGAGTTTATATTGATTTGAAAGAAATGCAGAAAAATGGTAATATCTCAACATATACAGAATTTGGCCCAAGAGGTGATGAGATTGTTTTATACGCTTTGAATGATGCGTTAGATGATTCTACTGTTTTTTCAAAAGAAGAATCTGAAATAGTTAAAGAAGTTCTGGATAGTTTACATGGCTATGGTCCAAAAAATTTAACTGAATTGACTTATACAACAGCACCTATGAGAGCTTTAAATGCGACATTAGGTGGAACTGAGAATATAGGTGTTAAATTGGATTTGTCATTAGTTTGATGTTTACGCCAGATTTATTTCTTCAATATTTTATTAAAATTAATACAGTGTATTTTCACCTGTCTTCGGTTGATATGTATACAAAAAAAGAAAAAGATAAATATAAATTATTTTTTTCCAAACATATCTTATTGGATGAAGTATTGATATTTTTTGTGCTGACAAAAACCAATAGTGTTATAAAACTATCTTCAATAGTTGTAGAAAATCATGAATGGGAAAATAATATAGATACTAAAAAATATTTAACTAAAACATCTTACATAGATATTTCAAAACCTGATTTTTTGAATATAAATGATGTTATTACTTACCACTCAAAAGATAAATTTAAAGCAATTGCGCAATTGCCTACGGGTAAATATAATTCTTTATATGAAGATTTAGAAAAAATTAGAAATTTGAAGTTAGAAGCCCAAAGGAAACAAAAGACTAATATAGTGTGTGATATTTTTGAAACTGAGAAACAAAATTACTACAAACCAGTTATTCAACAGTTGGGTATATCATAAATTTTGGGGCAAATTTGGGACAGTTTGGGGCAAAAAACATAACAATTCCCAAAACCATATAAAAACACTAATATTGTAAATATTTGTTTTTGCTATTATTATTTGTTGTGAGTTTTTATGGATTATGGCGGGGTCGCCATTTGTAATCATCAGGTCCGCGGTTCGAGTCCGTGTGCCGGCACCATAATAAAAGCAACTTTATTTTGCTTTTTTTATTGTTTCATCAAACATGAATTTTCACCCCGAAGTACTTATTAGGCAGGTTTGCCCGACGAGTAGAATTTTCAATTCGTATGAGGAGCCCGCAGGTTCTTAAAAACCGAGGACGTCCGTGTGCCGGCACCATAAAAAACGTCCTTAAGGACGATTTTTTATCTGAATTTTAAATTCATAAATTATATAGAGTTCTCTTCGGACTCTTTTTGAGAAAATTTTGGATAAAGATTGAAAAATAATTATTTACACTTTATAATAAAATAAAAAACATAGAAATAAAAAATGTGTATAAATGCTATTGATTTAATAACTTCTATTGTCCCGTATGGTGGAACTGCTGACGTTCTTATATCTACTTGGCGTGAAAAAAGGATAAAAGAAGCACAATCAATTTACTTGATGGAAGTTAGAGATGGTATTTTTGATAATATAAATACAGACGACACCATAGGAATTGCACACAGACTTTGGCGAGCTATCTCTGAAGGGACAGCAAAAAATAATTTTCGTCTTATTTGTCGATTAGTTCAAGGATTGGGTAATAATAAACAACTATCAGCACCGAATTTTTTACGATTTGCGAATGTATTAGATTCTTTATCGGATGAAGAGATAAAAGTCATTGCATTGGATATATGGGAAGATAGAAATCCAGCTCCAAAAGAACCAAAAAAGTATGAATATAATTATCAATATAATAAGGAAGATTTACAAAAACATGAAAATGATCTTAAACAGTATAAATTAGAAAAGCAAAAATGGGAAGATATTATATCTAAATTAAAACAATCCTATGGATTTTCTAGCAATCATATTATAGATGAAATACATTATAGTTTATTGAGAACTGGATTATATGGATTAAATGTAGTAGTTGATAAACCAGAAGTTGTTGTGACACATGAGCAGGGTTTTAGTGATTATGGTGATTACGACGAATATATTACAGAAACAAGCGAACAAGAATCAAATCCATATTTTTATTTTACAAACCTTATGAATGAACTTATTAAATATGTTGATTTTGCAAAAAACACTATAAATCTTTATAAGGATTTAAGAGTTTTAATAACTGGAGGATATTGCAATTATAAAGATTTAAACGATATTCAAAGACACGTGGAAGAATTCCATTACACTTTAAAAGAAGTTAAAATTATTAAATAAAAGCTAATTTCCCCTTGAAATCCCTTCTCAATTCCTTTAAAGTAATTGCTGTTTTTAACTTAAAAGGGAGTGAAATTAAAATGAGTAAATGGGTTTATACATTTGGTAATGGAGCAGCCGAAGGCGACGCTTCTATGAAAAACCTCCTAGGTGGTAAAGGTGCCAACCTAGCAGAAATGAATAAAGTAGGTCTTCCAGTACCTCCTGGATTCACAGTAACAACAGAAGTTTGCGTACATTATTATGCAAATAACAAACAATACCCAAGCGATTTGACAGATCAAGTAAAAGCAGGTGTAGCTTATGTAGAAAGCATTATGGGCAGAAAGTTTGGCGATATGAACAATCCCCTACTATTTTCAGTTCGTTCAGGTGCAAGAGTATCAATGCCAGGAATGATGAATACAGTTCTTAATTTAGGCTTAAATGATGAAACAGTAAAAGCATTAGCACAATCATCAAATGATGAAAGATTTGCCTATGATTCTTACCGTCGTTTTATCATGATGTTCTCAGACGTAGTACTTGAAGCAGACATCAATCTTTTCGAACACGCTCTTGAAAAGATGAAAGAAGAAAAAGGTTACAAACAAGACACAGAATTAACTGCGGAAGATTTAAAATCTCTTGTATCTCAATATAAAGAAATAGGCAAACAAATAGGCAAAGAATTTCCACAAGATCCATGGGAACAATTAATGTTAGGAATTGGCGCTGTATTTAATTCATGGATGGTAAAAAAAGCTATTACTTACAGAAAATTGAACAACATTCCAGGTGATTGGGGTACAGCTGTAAACGTACAAGCTATGGTATTTGGAAACGCTGGGCAAGATTGTGCAACTGGAGTATGTTTTTCAAGAGACCCAGCAACAGGTGAAAACAAATTCTATGGTGAATATTTGATTAACGCACAAGGTGAAGACGTAGTAGCAGGTATCAGAACTCCACAACCTATGGCAAAAGATTGTTCAGGCAGATTATCATTAGAAGAAGCAATGCCAGAAGTTTACAAAGAATTAGTAGACGTTCGTGAGAAATTAGAAAATCATTACAAAGACATGCAGGATATGGAATTCACAATCGAACATAAAAAACTTTGGATGTTACAAACACGTAATGGAAAAAGAACAGCAGCAGCTGCAGTTCGTATAGCAGTAGAAATGGTTGAAGAAGGTTTATTAAATAAAGAAGAAGCAATCATGAAAGTGGGTGCAGACCAACTTGACCAATTATTACACCCAATGTTAGACCCAAAAGCAGAAAAGAAAGTAATTGCATCAGGTCTTCCAGCATCTCCAGGCGCAGCCGTAGGCCGTGCAGTATTCTCAGCAGAAGACGCAGAATCTTGGGCAGCAAAAGGTGAAAAAGTTATCTTAGTTCGTATTGAAACATCTCCAGAAGATATCGGTGGAATGCATGCTGCACAAGGTATAGTAACAGCACGTGGTGGAATGACATCACATGCAGCCGTAGTTGCTCGTGGTATGGGACTTCCATGCGTATCAGGTTCTTCAGATATTAAAATCGATAATGAAAAAAAGATATTTTCAACTGTAACAGGTTCAACAATCAAAGAAGGTGATTGGCTCTCTCTTGATGGTGCAAAAGGTCAAATCATACAAGGACAAATTCCAACAGTATCAGTAGAAATGACAGGAGATTTTGGAAAATTAATGTCATGGGTAGATGAAGTTAAAACTCTTGAAATCAGAACAAACGCAGAAACTCCAAAAGATGCTCAACAAGCAAGAGAATTTGGAGCACAAGGTATTGGTTTAGCTCGTACAGAACACATGTTCTTTGATCCATCTCGTATTTCAGATATGCGTGAAATGATTTTGGCTGATAATTTAGAAGGCAGACAAATCGCATTAGCAAAATTATTACCATATCAAAAACAAGACTTCAAAGATTTGTTTTCTATCATGGATGGACTTCCAGTAACAGTACGTTTACTTGACCCACCATTACATGAATTTTTACCTCATACAGAAGCAGAAATGAGGGAATTAGCAAAATACATAGGCACAACTTATGAAAAAGTTAAAGAACGTTCAGACGCTCTCCATGAATCAAACCCAATGTTAGGACATCGTGGTTGCCGTCTAGCAATTACATATCCAGAAATATGTGCAATGCAAACACGTGCTATTCTTGAAGCTGCAATTGAAGTAACAAATGAAGGCAAAAAAGTTCTTCCAGAAATCGAAGTTCCATTAGTAGGTTCAAAAAAAGAATTAGACCTATGTAAAGAAGTAATCGATACAACAGCACAAAAGATATTCGAAGAAAAAGGCATGAAAATCGAATATAAAGTAGGAAGCATGATTGAACTTCCACGTGCAGCATTATTAGCAGATGAAATAGCACAAAGTGCAGATTTTTTTGGCTTTGGAACAAACGACTTAACACAAACAACATTAGGAATGAGCCGTGACGATACAGGCACTATTTTGGACGAATACCGTACAAAAGGCATTTATGTAGCAGACCCATTTGCATCTATTGATGAACAAGGTGTAGGAAAATTAGTTGAAACAGGCGTTAAATTAGGCCGTCAAACTAAAGGTCACAATATTCATATTGGAGTATGTGGAGAACACGGTGGTGATCCAGAATCAATAAATTTCTTCCATAAATGTGGAATGGATTTTGTATCATGTTCACCATACAGAGTTCCAGTTGCGAGGCTAGCCGCAGCTCAAGCTGTAATAAGAAACAAGAAATAATTTCTAAAAACAGTAATAAAAACACTAAATGGCTCAATATGAGCCATTTTTTATTACAATATATTTTATATTAAACACTTGACAAATAAAGCTTTATTCACTATATTAAAAGTACAGATAATAATAAATTAAAATTAAAAAATGAAAACCAAAGTAGTTAGTACACTTTCTTGTTTATTTGTATGGAGTATTGTAACTGTATTATTTGCAATTTATGTAATAAATCTTTTACCTAAATTTCAGGAAACAGAACTATCAAAAACAATTTCAACTATAATTCCAGTATTTTTATATGTTGGAATTTCTGCAATTATTGCAAAAATAATTGTAGATACAATAACAAATAATACAAAAACAAAAAAAGGGAGATTTTAATCTCCCTTTTCTCTTTTATAAAGAAAACTAATATTGACCTTCGTCTAATTCTTCTTCTGGATAATCATCATATTCATCTCCACCATCATCAAACTCACCTTGAGCTTCATCATAATACTCATCTTGACCTTGGTCATCAAATTCTTCTTGTGAATCTACCACATAATCAGTACTTTGATTTGCTTCAAAATAAGGCATATCATTAACAACTACTGGTTCAGGTTGAATTGGTGGTTGATAAACAGGAGCTTGAAAATTATTAACAGGTTCAATTTGTATATCTTTTGGGCTATATAAAACTTCGCCATTATCTTTATAGATTATACTAAAATTCTTAACCATAACTTCACGTCCACGCACAGTAGGTTTAATAGTTTCAAAGTCAAACGCCAATCCTTTTTCTGGCATTATACCTAAAACACTATCACCAGCTACCATATAAAGTATTTCTCCCTTCATCCCATTTGGAAATTGATCGACAAATCCATCTAAGCATGAAAAATATAAATCTATTACCTTTTCTGTATCTATGTTATAAGACATTTTGTCTGCATCAACTATAGCAACATCACCATACCATTCAGTTTTACCTTCATGAAGTTTAAATATATTATTTCCACTACACATCATAGTAGTAACAAAAAACTCATCTACATTTTTACCAACTAAAATTGCAACACGAACTTTCTCTTTTTCTTTTCTATCAGTCTTATCACAATTTTCGGCTTTTGCTACTTTCTTATCTCCACCTTCTTTTCCTTTCATAGGCAAAGATGTATCACCAGATTTTTTTGTGAAAAAATTCTTAGTATTTTTAACAAAATCTAAATTTGATAGTCCAATATCTTTTGTCGCATAAATCCAAAACAAAGCTATTACAAACACAATCATTAAAATATAAAACAATTGTATTATAATTTTTTTCTTTCCACCAGAAGGAGGGACACTTTGTCCCACTCCTGATTGGTTATTATTACTTTGGCCTCCGCCATTATTTACATTATGTAATTCCATAACTTCCCCCTCCCAAGTTCAAGTTATTGTATGCTTACGCTAACTTTCATAACAGTACCTTCAGATCCAGCATCTTCCATTACTATATCAAGTCTACGGCTTCCAGCTTTATAGTGTATTTCACCTTTTTCATCTTCTACACTGTAAGTATCCAAATCCCATCCAAACATGTGCATTTTATTTAAGTAGAATTCAAACACACCACGAATAGCATAAGGTATTTTCACTGTCATATTTCCGAATGTTTCTCCAGTTTTTAAGTCTTTATAAACTTGTGTTTTAGCCATATCAACAACAGTACCATTAGCAAACAAAACATCTTTAAAGTAAGCATTTGGATCTGTATCACGAACAAGCACTGGTAAAAGACCTTTTGCAGAACTTCCATCTTCAACTTTTGGAGTAACATGAGCTCTTATAATAGTCCCTTCAGCACCATTATCTTCCATAACCATATCAAGTTTTCTTGTGTGATTAATAAAGTGTATTTCACCTTTTTCACTTTCATTAACTTGGTATGAAGCCATTTCCCAACCATTTGCAGGCATTTGATTTATATAATATTCAAACAATCCAGTAATAGCATAAGGAGCATTAACAGTTAAAACTCCAAAATTATCACCAGTTGTTGGATCTTTATAAACATTTGTAGAAGACATATCTACAGCAGATTCTCCAGGAAACACAACATCTCTGAAGTATGCATTTGGATCCATTTCACTAACAAGCACAGGTGGGTTTTTAATAGCAGAAGTATCAACAGGTTTCATAACTTCCTTTGACCCTTGTGCAATATAAGAAACAACCACAGGTTCTGATTTAGCCACAGCAGCCTTATCTTGTGAAACCACCCTAGCTTTAGGCTGTTCAGCAACCCTTCCCCTTCCACTACCAATATTTTTAGCAACCATTTCAACCACAGGCTCAGCTTTCTTTAATTTTTTAGGAACTAATGTATCATACATTCCCATCAACATTAAGAATACTACCGCAAACACCGCAGAATCTTGAATTAACTCTTTTACCATATTTCTTCTCATTACTTGTTGTCTCATACTTCCCCCTTCTCTACTCCTTTAAAATAGAAACTATTATATTTAAATAAGAACTCTTATCACCGCCAGATTCTAAATTAATCTGAACAAGACGGTTTTCTTTTTCAAAAACCAAATTTCCTTTAGTTTTATCAAGCATATATGTTTTCATAGCCCAGCCATTTCTTGGCATAGCATTCACATAAAAAGCAAAAGCATCTTTTAAATTAAAAGGACTATATGCTCTTATATGCCCAAACCACAAGGTTTTTGATTCTTTGTTATAAATCTTAGTACTTTCTGGATCTAACCTTGAGTTATGCGGAAAAACCAACCCTTCAAAATGAAAACCTGCATAATCTGGTTTAGGTTCTGGCAGTTTTTTAACTTCCACTTGTTTTATATCAACTTCTTTGGTTTCCCCTTTATCTTCTTCTACATACTTTGTTTCAATATTTTTAATTTCTTCTCTATCTTCTGTGTATGTAATTGTTTCTTTTCTGCTCACCGATTCTATTTTAGCTTCAGGTGTAGCATCAATTTCAAATTTTTTAGCTTCAGGATAATTAGCAAGAAAGTCTTCATAAGACATAACCGGCTCAGGCTCGCAAGCACTAAGCAGTAATGCAGATAATACAACAAAGTATTTTTTAAATACTGTCAACTTGAACCCCTCCCCTAAAAAGGCCCTAAAAATATATTCGTGAGTTAATAATATCACAAAATTAGGTCTAATAAAAGCGAAAAGTTAAAATAATTTGAAATTTATTAAACTATTTCATAATTTGACGGATCTTCGAAAAGTTTTCTAAGCACCATATTATTATAATAGTGCCCACCTTTTGAAGTTTCATATCTGCCAATTATAAAATAACCTGATGTATACAAATCACCAATAGCATCAAGTGTAGTATGTCTTACAACTTCATTAACAAAGCGTAATTTTTCAGTTGAAAGAATAGATTCATCATCATAAACAAGTAAATTATCCAAGCTAGCCCCTTTAGCAAGCCCCATAGATTTCAACTTTTCATGATCATCGACATGTCCATGAGTACGAGCAGGACCAACTTCTTTTTCGAAAATTCTGCCATCAATTTTAGATTCAAATTGTTGTTCTCCAACCATCTTACGTTCAAAATTAATATAAGTTTTAATTTCGAAACCTTCTTTCAAAGGTAAAAACTTAACAGTTGCACGTTCATCAGAAAAAGAAACTTCTTTTTTGATTTTAAGATATTTTCGAGCCACTCCTTGATCAACAAGACCAATTTTTTTAAATTCTTCAATAAAAGCAGAAGATCCACCATCCATAATAGGAATTTCCACAGATTCTATTTCTATTTCACAATTATCCACCCCATAGGCCCAAAGAGCAGCCATAAGATGTTCAATAGTAGAAACACTATTTTCAGCAGAAGTTCCAACTAAAGTAGACATTTTAGTATTAATAACAGAAGAATAAAGTGCAGGAATCAAAGGTTGATCTTTCAAATCAATTCTTTTGAATTTAATTCCAAAATCAAAATCTGCTGGTTTAAATTTTAAAACCACAGGTTTTCCTGAATGTAGTCCAATACCTTCAATTTGAAAAGCTTCTTTAAATGTTTGTTGATTCATATGACTTCCTTTTCTCTGATAATACTTATTATAAAGAAAAATAGGCTTTTATCAAGCCTATTTTTTTCTTAATTGTTTTAAACAACTTCACGTTTTATTTCTTTACGATTATAAATCTTGTCATGATGACGTCTAAGTTGTTTTTCCATATTTTCCAATGCATGTCCCAAAGCTACTTTCGGATCAACTGCAATTTCTTCTGCAATAAATTCTTTATTCATAGATCTAATTAACATATGGCAAGAAAAGTCACCTTTATGTTCTTTTTTATAAACCACCGTTACTTTTTCTGGTTTTTTTTCACCATATTTAAAAAGATGTTGTTCAACCTCCATTTTTGTTAATTCTGCTAAAGACCCTAAATCAAAAGACCCTGAAATATTAAATATAGACATAACATTACTCCTTTTTTTACTACACATTAATTATACTCTAAACTATATAACTTATATAGATATAAAAAAACAAATCTCAAACAAAAAACACTTTTTTTTAAATCAATTTTGTGATATACTAAGCAAAGTGAGGAAGGAAACATGAAGAAAATTCTATTATTATTGACATTAATTGCGAGCTCTTATTCATTTGCAGCTGATGATTTAGTTGATATAGAAGCAAAAAAAGCAAAAATTCAAAATGCTTTTGATAGTGTTTCACTTGATATCCAACAAGACGCCCTCTGTTTAGAAAAAGTTACAGATTGTATGGATGAAATTTGTAATAACTCTAAAACAGGACGTTGTATCTGTGCTTCATACTTTGAAAATACAATCATGCCAAAAAGAAGCAAACTATTAAAAATGCAAGAAGAAACAGAAAAAATAATAAATACAGACATTCCAAAATTAAAAACTCAAAAAGCTACATTAAAACAAGCAGGAGCTTGGGGTGATGATGATGAAGAATTTGAAATGACATACAGTGCTATAACAATAAACACAGCTGGAAAAACTGGTGATTTTCTTGAAAAAGGTACATCATTATACACAAAAGCAAAAAATGCATGTGAGAAAATAGCAAAATCATGTTCAAGCACAAATGCAACAAAGATTTTAGAAAGCTATAAATCAAGAATCAACGATACATGTAATGATTATTTAGACCACTTAAATAAAGAAGAAGAAACAATAGCATATGACAATATGCAAGCTAAAAAAATGAAAAAATCATACAAAGATTTAGCAATTGGCGGATCATATAATATTCTAACATGTTCAAACAAATTAAAAGAATTCTATGTTCGTGAATGCAGTGGATTTGATTATAAGAATTGTATTAAATGCACAAGTGTAAATTCAGAAGACACATGTAAAAAAGAAGTTCAAAAAAATTTCCAAGACCGTAAAACTCGTGTTTTTGCTGAAATAGGTCAAAAATGTGGAAAAGAAAACTTTGAATTAGCATTTCAAGATTTACTAACAAGTGTAAACGGTAATTTCTCAGCAACTTTAAGAACCGTTCAAAAATTATCAGACGATATGGAAGATGCAGACATTAAAGAATACACAGATAAAATAGTAACATGTGTAGCAGAAATCTGTGATTTAAATTGGAGCAATTGTTCTTTCCAATCAGAAATAGACAATATTATACAAACACAATGCGTAAGAGAAACAAATCAAATGAATACACGTTTTGCTAACAAACCAGAAATAATTGAATCTATTCAAGCAAAGGTTCAAATAGAAATAAATAAAAGAGCAAAACTTCGTGGAAAAGATTTAAACAAACAATCTTCCTCAACTCAAAATTTATATGATTAAAAAAGGCCTCGAAAGAGGCCTTAATTTATAGCGTAACAAGTTACAGGATTTCTTCAAGGCTCCTGTAAAACCCCCCATTTTCGAGCAAATGTTCAGCAGCAATTTTAATACCATCCCAATAAGACTCCCGCCCCAAAACCTCATGATGCAACTCAAACGTTTCACCGCTTGTTGAATAAAACTTCACAGTTTGCACGGTAGGATACCCGGGAGGAACCCGACGAGCACAAACACGAATACCATTGACATTTGCCCCAAGAGAACCAGGATATAATTCAACACCTTTATAAACTCTGTTGGCTAGTTCAGGGTTTGCTTCTACCAATATTCGAGATGTTGTAATAGCCGTCCCAGAAGGCACTTCAGCTTTTGTATCTGCATGAGTCTCCATAATTTCCACATAAGCATATAACGGGGCTAATTGACGAACCGATTTGAACAACATATTCATTCCAATCGAATAATTTGATGAAATAAATATTCTTTTTGATTTTCCCAATTCATCAACTTGTTCTTTACTCAAACCAGTGGCAACAACCAAAACTTCAAGCCCAAGTCCAATAGACTGTAAACAATTTTCAAACACACATTTGGGTAAACTAGCATCAATAACCAAATTTGCTTTATCATAATCTGTATCATGAATACTTTCTTTCACTTTCAGCCCATAAATGGTTTGCTCAATTTTTTCCGGATCAACAATATCAATGAGTTTAAAATCTTCAGACTCATAGATATTCTTGGCAATCATTTTTCCCATGCTGCCAAATCCAACAATTATAACATTTTTCATATAAGTATTTATTAAATTTGATTTTTATTTGTTAAATCAATTATTAACACACCATTTTCTATAATCAATCAAATAAAACTTGACAAATAATTAATATTTATTATCTTTTATATAAAATATAAAGGAATTTTAATGCCTTATGATAATTTAGACACTGAAATATTAGATATATTTGAAGAAACTACTTCTTCAAATGATTCAGTTTATCAAGAATTTACAAGTGGTTTTAATAGTATTTATATTTCAAAAGAAAGTGTTCGTAAATCAATAAATTCTCTTCCTGAACTGTTCACAGAGTGGTATTTATATGATTCATCTAAAGAAAAATCAATTTCAGACTTCCTCAAATCTGAAAATTTAGAAAACATTTTCTCTGAAAAAGCCTTTCTTGATATTTTAAATGAAAAAGTTTTCCTTTCTGAAAACCTTTGTGAATTAATAGCAGCATCATCTCCAATTCCAATAACTGCAAGCAAAGTAAAATATTTAAGTTCTAAAATAGAATTAAACAGAAAGTCATATCTTTACGAAACAGATGAAAAAAAAGTAGAAATACAAACAAATAGCAGAATTCAAAAGAAAAACAGAGAAATAAAAGAAAAAATTAAAGAACACGGAAAAAATTACAGAGAAAATAATAAAGAAGCTTTAAAAGAAAAAAGACACAATCATTACATAAATAACAAAGATGCTTATGCACAAAGGTCAAAAAAATACGCACAAGAAAATCCAGAAAAAATGACTACTTACAGAAAAGAATACAGGCAGGAAAATCTTGAATTTTTGTTACAATATGAAAAAAATTATAGAACAATTAATAAAAATATAATTTCTTTAAGAAAGAAAGTAATTTACTTAAAAAATAAGTACAAAATCAATTTATCTATAAAAATATTAGATGAAATAAAAGAATTAGAAAAAACAATTCGTAGAAAAAAGTATTATAAGAAAAACAGAGAAGCTCTTATTTTGAAACAAAGAGAATACGAAAATCAACACAAGGAAGAATCTCATAATTACAAAGTAAATTATTATAAAAACAACAAAAGTAAAGTTGATAAAGTAAACAAAAAATACTATAAAAATCATTTTGAACAAATAGCTGAATATCAAGAACAATACAGACAAGACAACTTGGAATCTAGACTACAATATGAAAAAAACTATCGTGAAAACAATAAAGAAAAAGTTAGCAAAAGCAAAAAAGAAAGTTATAATAAAAGAAAAGCAAATATGACACCTGAACAAGCAGAAGCACTCAAAGAAAGAAATCGAATAAACAATGCAAATTATATAAAACGAAAGAAAGAAAAACAAAAATTGCAAAAAGCTTTAGTTCTTTTAAATATATTAGAAAACATCAAAACGCATAAAGAAAACCAACAAGAAAAAGAAAGATAATTATTTCTTATTCTGCATTTCTTCCATCATTTTTTGCATACCTTCAATTCCGCCTAATGAATTCATTTTATTCATCATATCACGCATTTTTTCATATTGTTTAATCAAAGAATCAACATCTTTAAGTGAAGTCCCAGATCCTTTAGCAATCCTTTCTTTACGTGATAAATAAAGCAACTTTGGGTTAGCCCTTTCCTTCTCAGTCATAGACAATATAATAGCTTCCTGTTTCTTAAATGTATTATCATCAGCAAGCCCCATAGAATTAATCTTATCCATCACTCCAGAAATTCCAGGAATATACTTTAAAATTCCTTTAATATTGCCCATTTTTTTCATTTGTTTAAATTGAGATAGCATATCATTAAAGTCAAATTGTCCAGACATCATACGATTTGAAACTTTTTCAACTTCCTGACTGTCCATTTTTTCTTGAGCCTGTTCAACAAGGGAAACAATATCCCCCATTCCAAGAATTCTTTGCGCCATACGTTCTCTGTGGAAAACTTCCAAATCAGAAATCTTTTCTCCAACTCCAAGGAATAAGATACTAGCCCCAGAAACCATTTTCATAGAAAGCAATGCACCACCTCTCGCATCACCATCTGCGCGTGTCATAATAATCCCAGTAATATTTAGCGCATCATGAAAAGCTTTAGCAACATTAACACTTTCCTGTCCCATAACAGCATCAACACATAAAACAACGTTATCAGGCTTACTAATCTTCTTTATTTCTGCTATTTCTTTCATCATAGCATCATCAATTTGCAATCGTCCCGCTGTATCAATAATCAAACAATCATAATCTTTTCCAGATTTTAGAGCCCTCTTAGTAATATCTTCAACACTTTCTTTTTCTTTGATTTCTAAACTCTCAACACCTGCTCTCTCAGCCAATATAGACAATTGTTCACGAGCTTGAGGTCTATAAATGTCAGTTGAAGCAAGTAAAACCTTTTTATCTTTTTTAGTTTTCAAAAAATTAGCCAGTTTTCCAGCAGTTGTAGTCTTTCCACTACCTTGTAACCCAACCATCAATATAACAGCAGGTTTTCCAGACAAATTAAGTTCATTATTTTCTGAACCCAGTTTCTCGACTAATGCATCATTAACAACTTTTATGATGTAATCAGCTCTATCCACTCCCTTAACTGCAGAAGTTCCCAAAGTTTTCTCTTTTATCTCATCTATAATACTTTTAACAACTTCCAAAGAAGTATCAGCTTCCAAAAGAGCAATTTTTATTTCTCTCAAAGCCTTTTCCAACACTTCCTCTGTAATAGTAGAAGAAGCAAAAACATTAAAAATACCACTAATTTTTTTTGTTAAATTTTCAAACATAATCTAAAAACCTTTTTTATATTGATTTTTTACCAATTCATTCTATACTCAGAATTATATATTTTCAAGAAAAAGGAGAGATAGCTTGCAAAATAAAAAAACAAAAGGTGTAGGCATTTTAAGCTGGAAATCTCACCAAACTCTAATTTCCACACTAAATTCATACGAAGAAGGACAATTAACATCATTTTTTGATGAAAAAATCATATGGTTTAACGAAAGAACTGAGGAAGACGATAAAATAGCAAAAAAATATGGTTACACACCATTTGGGGATGAAAGAAATCTATGTTTTGTAGCAGAAGAAAATATAGCACAAAGTTTAAACACAGATTATATAGTAATACTTCAAAATGATTGTCCATTATATGTTCAAGATAAAAAAGAAATAAAAGAACAACTTGATTTTGCTGAAAATTTGTTAAAAACAGGACAAGCTGATATAGTCCGCCTCCGCCACCGCTATCAAGTTGGTGAATCTTTTTCTGATGTAAAAAAGTATTTAAAATATTATAATGTTCAAAAAATATCTAAAAGATTTATAACTCAAGCTCACCCTATATGTGAAAAAGATTTAAAATACAATCCACTTAAATTTTTCAAAAGATTAATTCGCCCATCAAAAGCAAAAAAGTTATTAGGACGTTCCGTTTTCATTGAAGACAATCCTGCTCTATTGTTTCCAAAATACATAAAGAAAATAGACGACACATTTATAGTTGACTCATGTTGCATAAACTATTCAGAACAACCATTCATGATGAAAAGAGATTTCTTTTTGAATGTAATTTGTAAATATATAAATGAACATCCAAGTTCAAGAACACTAAATGGGTTCCAAGTTCCAGAAATAATTTTAAACAATGACTGGTGGCGTAATCAACATTTTAAAATAGCAGTTCCAACAGGAATCTTTACACATGGAAGAGTTGATGGATACAGAGAAAACAAAGTTCAATATGTACAAATAAAAGGGAAATAGCATGTCACACAATCAAATTAAAAAAAACGATAAAGAAGTAAATGTTATTTGTATTAAATGGGGAACACTATATGGCCCAGAATATGTAAATAAATTAAAAAATATGATAAAAAGGAATACTAACTACAATGTAAACTTTCATTGTTTTACTGAGGTATCAGAAGGATTAGATAGCGATGTAAATGTTCATCCTCTTCCAGTTATGCATATGGACATGGCAGATTGCAAATGGGCATACAGAAAAGAAGCAGGATTATGCGACGATAATTTAGGTGGATTAAATGGACAACGTGTTTTCTTTTTCGACCTTGATACAGTAATCATAGGAAACCTAGATCCATTATTTTCTTACCCAATAGAAGATAAATTTTATATAATTAAAGATTGGGCACATAAAGACGGTTCAGTTGGACAAGCATCATTATATTCATGGGTAGTAGGAACATTAGGATTTGCAAAAACATATTTTGAAAAGAATGCAAAACCAGTATTTGAAAAGTACTACACAGCATCTCAAGAATACCTATCAGCAAAAGTAATAGAAAAATATGGAAAATTAAATTTCTGGCCAGAAAACTGGGTAGCATCATTTCGTTTTCATTGTATGCCAATTGGAATTTTACGTTGGTTTATAACACCATCAATTCCAAATTGGGATGGACTTCAAATGATTTCATTCCATGGACTTCCAAGCATGGCAGAAGCTGTAATAGGTCAATGGGGACCAAAAACAGATCGTAAATATCCAAAAGGATTTAAGAAGATTTATAAACATATTCGCCCTACTTTATGGGTAAAATGCTTTTGGTGGTAAAATGGATAAAATAATAATTTCAATTCCAACATATAAAAGACCTTTTGGAGTTCAAAAGGCAGTTGAATCGTTATCACACAATAAAGAACTATCAAATCTAAACATAGAAATTTTAATAGTCGACAATGATCCACAAAAATCAGCATACGATGCAGTTGAAAGTTTAAAAAGAGATGTAAAAACAACTATTCATTATGTAAGCGAACCATCTCCTGGTCTAGTAAATGTAAGGAACAAAATTTTATCAGAAGCAACTCTTTTAAAAGCAAAATATTTACTATCATTTGATGATGATGAAGTAGTAGAAAAAGATTGGATTAAAAACCATTTAGAATTTTTAATAAAAAATAATTGCACAGTTTCCTCTGGTCCAACACTATCAATACTTCCAGCTAATTGTCCAAGATGGATAATTAAGGGAAAATTCTTCAAATTATCAGATAAAAAGGAAGATAAAAGACCTCTAAAAACTTCTGCAGGTGGAAACTTCGCTCTCGATCTAGATTTTGTACGAAAACACAATTTAAAATTCGACCCACGATTTAATTTTTGTGGTGGAGAAGACACAGATTTTTTCAAATCAGTTTATGATGCTAAAGGATTAATTCTGCACAATCAAAAAGCTCTTGCTTATGAAATAATTCCAGCAGAACGCTGTACTCTTAAATACGTTTTAAAACGCGATTTTCGTATAGGTAACAACAGAGCAATCAAAACAAAAAAATATACACCCTCAAAAGTGATATTAAAAAATTTACAAAACCTTTTAGCTATGTTATTTTATATAGTATTATTACCAATAAGTATTTTTCAAAAACATACTTTATATAAAAGATTATGTAAAATAGCAAAAACTTTTGGATATTTCAAAGGTACATTTGGTAAAGAAGCAAAAGCATATGGGAATTAAAATGAACAAAAAACTAACAATCATGCAAGTTCTTCCATCTTTAAATCAAGGTGGCGTAGAACGTGGCACAATAGACCTTTCAAAATTTTTAGCAAAACATAATTGCAATTCAATAGTGATTTCAAATGGTGGTGTTTGGTTACATGAACTTGATAATACAGGTGTAAAACATATTCAAATGCAAGTTGGTTCAAAAAATCCAATTAAAATGTGGCTTAATTCTCGAAAATTAAAACAATTAATCAAAGATTATGATGTAGATATAATACACGCAAGATCAAGAGCTCCAGCATGGGCATCTTATTGGGCCTCAAAAGGAACAAATGCAAAATTTTTAACAACATTTCATGGAGCTGGAAATTTACCTAAAAATTCGATTTTAAGATTCTTTAAAAAGTATTATAACTCAATAATGTGTACAAGTATTCCAACAATCACTCCGTCTAAATATACAAAAAATTTTATAGCTGAGAATTATGGAGTAAAACCTTGTAATTTAAAAGTAATTTACCGTTGGGTAGACCTTGAAAAATACGATTCTAAAAATTTAGACAAGAAAAAATTGGAAGAATATAGACAGTATTTCAAAATTCCAAAAGACGCAAAAGTAATAGTAAATCCTTCTCGTTTTTCACGAGTAAAAGGTTCACATACTATAATAAAAGCAATGGCAAAATTAAAAGGAAATTATTACTGCATAATCAATGTAGGAAAATTAAAAAATCAAGAGTACTATGATGAAGTAAAAAAATTAGTAAAAGATTTAAAACTTGAAGACAAAGTTTTCTTTAACTCTCAAATGTCATCTCAACCAGAATATTTATTTCCATTTGCTTATGTATCTATTAATGCAGCAACAACTGAAGAAACTTTTGGAAGAACAATAGTAGAATCATTTGCAACAGGCGTTCCATGTATTTGCACAAACATAGGTGGACCAAGAGAAATAATCCAAGAGAACAAGTCAGGCTGGTTAATTAAACCTGATGACACAGAAAGTCTTGCAAAAGCATTAGACTATGTGTTAAACTTACCAGCAAAGGAATACGAGAAACTACAAAAAAATTGCAAAGAGCGTGCAAAATATTTTTCTATGGATGAAAAATGCCAAGAAACATTAGATTTGTATAATGAATTATTAACAAAAGGATGGGATAAAAAATGTTAGAAGAATTAAATCAATCATTACAACTTCTTGAAAATTCATTATCACAACTTGAAAGAAAAATTTCTTTAAAACCAAAAGAAGACACATCTGATTATGATGAAATTAAAGAACAAATTCAAAACTTCAAAAGAAGCAAAGCTAAAGCATTAATAATAATCAATTCCCTTTTATCAAAGATAGAAGAATTAGAAAGAGGATTTTAATCATGCCACAAGTAAATTTTCAAATAAATTCAAAGACATATCCAATATCTTGCAAAGAAGGCCAAGAAGAAAGATTAATGCAATTACAATCTTTAATTTCTAAAAAAGAAGCTGAAATTTTCCAAGCTTTTCATGGAAATATAACTCATGAAATGTTACTTGTGATGTTGTCAATAGTATTATCAGACGAACTAACAGCAGCAAAAGAACAAATCAAACCATCAGAACCAACTGCTCCACAACTCGACCCAAGGGAAGTAGAAAATTTAAATGAAAAAATTCAAAATTTAAAAGACAAAATCGACATCATGTCTTTAAAAATATAACAAATTTTAAACAAGTTTAGATAGTTTAGTGAAAACGAAAGTATTTAAAATTTTAGACCTGAGTGTATTAAAATACGTGATGTGTCTTAAAATTTTGAATCCTTTTGGCTTGCAGCAAATTAGATAAACTTATTGGATTTTGGAAAATTTGGCATCGCAAAATACCCTTGGTTAGCACGTTTACTTTCCCAAAGTACATAATTATCAACCACAGTCTTTCCTCTTCCAGTAATCCAGTATAACCCTTCTTTACTGTTAAAAGTAATCACATCTGACATTTTATTTTCACGATATTTTTGTAAGATAACACCCTTTCCTTTTGAAAGTTCTGGTATTTCTTCTAAATTAAAGATTAAAAGTTTTCTATCATCACTAATAATAGCAACTTTATCATCGCCATCAGTAATTTTAAATATTTTTTCTAATTTTTCTGATATGTTTAGGTTAAATACAATACGCCCTGTTTTTGTAACAGCCAAGACATTATCTGTATTAGTCACAAAACCAACACCGTTATCATTAACAAGCAATAATTTTTGACCTTCTTCATATTTGAATGCATCAAGAATTTCCACACCATCTTCAATATCTATCAATAATGAAATAGGCTCTCCAAATCCCTTACCTCGACTAATTTTATCTGCTCCAATTGTATAAAACTTACCATTATTAGCAGCAATTAAAATCTTTTCATTAGTCATAACATGGAAAGCAAATTTATTTTCATCACCTTCTTTAGCAGGAAATTTTTCATTCAAATCTTGATGGCCTTTAACTGCCCTTATCCAATTTCGCTTTGAAAGTAAAACTGTAATAGGCTCTTTTTCAATAAAAGCATTTTCATCGATAACAATATCTGTATCTGCTTCTTGCAACTGAGTTCTTCTTTTTCCAAACTTAGTTTTCTTTCCCATAATTTCTTTGATTTCATCAAATTCAGCAATTAATGCTTCATCTATTTTCAAATCAGAACCAAGTAATTCCAAAAGTTCTTTTCTTTCTTTAGAAAGTTTAGCATGTTCATTTTTAAGTTCCATTTCTTCCAATTTACGAAGAGAACGCAACTTCATATCAAGTATAGCATCAGCTTGAGTATCAGTTAATTCAAATTCTTTTATAAGAAGTGGTTTAGGTTCATCATTCTCCCTGATAATAGCAATAACTCTATCTAAATTAAGATAAGCCTTTAAGAACCCATCTAACACTTCAAGTCTATTTTCAATATTTTTCAATCTGAAATTAGATTTTCTTGTCAAAACAATACGTCTGTGAGCTAAAAATTCAACTAATACTTCTTTTAAGTTCATAACACGAGGAACAGATTGTGCATCAAGAACATTCATATTCATATTAAACTTAGATTCTAAATCAGTAGTTTTAAACAAATGAGCCATTAAAATATCAACTTCAATAGTTCTATTTTTAGGTTCAATAACAATTCTTACATCTTCAGCAGATTCATCTCTAATGTCATTGATGAACGGAAGTTTTTTTTGCTCCATCAAATCTGCAATTTTTTCAATTAATTTAGATTTAACAACTCCATAAGGAATTTCAGTTATAACAATTTGATAATTTCCATAAGAAAGTTCTTCTTTTTCCCATTTAGCTCTAATAGTAAAAGCACCCATTCCTTTTTCATATATATTAACGATATGAGCTTTTTTATCAATAACAGTTCCACCAGTTGGAAAATCAGGACCTTTAACGTAATCAACCAATTTAGCAACAGTCATATCTGGATTTTTAATCAAATGTGTAAGAGCGGTACATAATTCATCTACATTATGTGGAGGAATATTAGTCGCCATCCCCACAGCAATCCCCATAGCACCATTAGCCAACAAATTAGGAAAAGCAGCAGGCATTACAACAGGCTCTTCTTCTGAACCATCATAATTATCGATAAAGTCCACAGTATCTTTATCCAAATCTCTCATTAAAACTTCGCCAGCTTCAGTAAGACGTGCTTCTGTATATCGCATAGCAGCAGCACTATCTCCATCGATATTTCCAAAATTACCTTGTCCATCAACAAGAGGATATCTTACAGAGAAATTTTGCGCTAAACGTACCATAGCTTCATAAACAGCAACATCCCCATGAGGATGATATTTACCAATAACATCACCAACAACTCTGGCACACTTTTTAAAAGCAGTTTTAGGATTAAGTCTAAGAACTCTCATAGCATATAAAAGTCTTCGGTGCACAGGCTTTAAACCATCACGCACATCAGGTAAAGCACGATCTACAATAGTCGAAATAGCATAATCTAAATATCTTTTAGATAATGCATCTAATAATTGTTCTTCTTTTATATCTAATTTGTTTTGTTCTGACATTTTCTATCCTAATTATTTACTAGGACATTTTACTAATTTAAAAATAAATTACAATCCAAAAGTTTTCAAAAGATTAGATCTATTTTTCAAAAACCCGCTTGACAAAGTGTGAAAATTTTTCTGTAGAAAGTAAAAATTAAGTTTATCGGCATTTTTTAAGTCTTGATCCAAGTCATCTTCTTGCCCAACAAAAAACTGAGGAAGAACAAAAAGTTTTTCCTTCATAACATCTCCTGCTTCTTTAGTGCATGCTGCCCCAGTATTAGGCGATACATAATAAAGCCCAGAACATGAACCTGTCAAAGCACATCTTGAAAGATCATATGAAAAACCAAGGTGATTCAATAAATTAGCCTCATAAATATAGTAATTTTTCAGATTTTCTTTTTTATTTGCAGATAAAGTATCTAAAAATTTAATAGTACAAGAATAAACTTCACTATTATTTTCTCGCTCACAAATAAGATCAAGTAAAAGATTATTAATAAGATTAACAATATAAAGACGTTCTTTACAAAACAAGAATTTAGATTGATTACTCCTAGCAAGTCCAACTTTCAACTTACCTAAATCCTCATTTTTACCTTTCCAATGAATTTCAAACAGATTAAAATTTTGTAAATCAGCAGAATTTTTTCCATTTGCTCCATATTGTAAAATACCTTTTACAAGCCCATGAGATTGTGAAAAGAAATATGCCAACAAATGATGTTCGCAAAAATTTTCCTTTCTCAGCAATAATGCACTATCAATTATTTGGTTCATTTTAGTTACAATTGTACATCGGGTCTTTTTTTGTTTTTATCTCCTGACACAACTTACTATTATACTCTTTTTGAATTTCAAGACAAGTTAAAATCTCACCCAAAGTAACATTTTTAATAGAATTTTCATTTCCAGCCTTTGCTTCATAACATTCTCCATAGTTCATAGAACTTTGGCAACACATCAACATTCTCTTCAAATTATTGAATTGTTCATCATTAGGCATATCACAATGAGACCTTATATTAGTATCAGTAGAAAAACATGTATTAATTTTTGATAATGTAATATCTCTAAGTTTTGTATTGCTCATAGTAACCATATTCCCATTTGTATTATCAATAGATTCCATAGAATATGGTGAATTATCAGGATCAAATGTGTAAGAAAACAAATATGTATTAAGTTCTTCTATTTTAACATTTTTATTATAAAAATAAGCTGAAGCTGATGTTATATAACTCTTTAAACCATTGTTATAGCTTCTATTATATCTTTCAATACAATCAAGTTTATCAGCATAAATCCACAAACCTTCATTATCCATTAAAGAAGAAATATTAATAGATCCAACATTTTCTAAAATTTTAGCTTCAATAGTATTCCCACCAAAATTTCCAGCACCATTAAGATAAATATTCCCATTAACTACTAAATTAGTTGCAGTCATATTTTCTATATAAGCTCTAATATTAATATCATCTGATGAAATACCTTCTAAAAGCAAACTATCAATATTATATTCTTTTTCACTAACAGGACCTTTGAATTTTAATATTGGAGTATTCAAAACTGAACCGTTAATAAGATTAGCATCTTTAATATCTTTATAAAGTAATACTAAATCAGTCATCATAGTCCTTTCAGACACATTTCCATTACGCACAATATAAATCTGATTTTCAACAGCTGGTGAAATTCTAATAAATACCGCTCCATGTAAAGACTCTGGAATTCCCCATGAAACAGGGTTTTCCATCCAAGCACCGCCTGCTCCTACAATAAATCCATCTTCCAACACTCCACCAGAAGGACCAGTAAATTTCAACACATCAAAACTTTTCAACACCGTACTCTTAGCTTTTCTAAGCACATAGGCAAATCCATAAATATAACTATCTCCCTTAGGATTAGTAACTTTTTTAATTTTTATATAATAAGGTTGGTCATATTTATTAACTCTTGATATAGAAGATGGAAGACCATAATCATAAAGAGTTGGAATATCAACATCTCTAACCTGTCCATCTGTCATCTGATGAGGGTCTATTAGAGAGATATAATTTTCAACAGCCAATTTAATTCTAACTAAATCAGAAGCCACAGCAGCGTTTTCAATATTTTCATTCTTAGCAATATTTTGACGATATATAAAAGGCAAAATAGAACCCAAAACAACGATCATTAAGAGCATTTCTAAAAGCATTCCACCATAAAGTCGTTTTAACGTTTTCATATTCAACCTCAATTCAATAAATTATTCAACATAGTATTAACATCAACATCTTTAAGATAAAGATTATCAGTTTTTAAATTTAAAACTTCTTTTCCATCAACAAAAGGTTTATCAACAATTAAAGGTGAAGAATGTCCTGTAATAGGATTACTTGGTAAATAAGTAAATTTAGCAAATTTTTCAGCCCCCTGGCCTGCTAAATCACTAGAATCAGCAGGTTCAGTACAAACAGCATATAAATCCACAGGGTTATCAAGATACTCTTGGCTTGTAACATCAATAGGATTCCCTGCTTCATCTAAAAACACAACATTACCATTTGCATCTCGTTGCACAGTACATTTATTTTCTTGGTCTAATGCAGAAACAATATTTAATCGTTGTATATACATTTGAGCATTAAAATATAAAGATTTACTAATTCTAAAGTTACATGAATAAAGATAATTAAGTGGATTACTATAAACATACATATCATTATCTAATTCAAGAGAGAATGAATGTATATAAGAACCTATAGATAACCCTCGCTCTAATATAAAGTTCCCAACACTAATTTGTTCCACCTTAAGTTCTTTAACATTAATGTCATTAATATCCCCATAAATATTCTTTTCAGTTTCAAATTTATTTAAAGTTAAATTACCAACACGAAGTCCATTATCAAATTTTGCATTTTTAGCAGAAAATTGTAATCCAGAGATATTTTCATCAAAAGCTAAATTTGAAACATACATAGTATCAAACTTCAAGATACTTGAATAAGCTGTTCTAACACCGTCTATATTAAATTTATTTTCATAAGTTCCTAAATACAAATCAGCTTCCATAGTATTAAAAGAAGTATCCACAGGTTGATCTTCTGACACATAACCCCCAATAACATTAGCATAAAGATGTTTTTTCTTTTCTTTAAAAGGATTTAAATAAGAAAGTCTAATAACAATAGCTCTTTTTGCAGGAGATTCAAAACCTGAAATCTGCCAAGACCCTTGGAATCCTTCTAATAAACCTTCATTAAGAAATCCAGCCTTTTCTCCAATAGAAGAAACAATTTTCCAGGCTCTAACATCATCCATTTCTAAAGTTAATTCATATATTAAATAAGCTTGAACCTGATTAAATGTTTCAATTTTATCAGTACTAATTTCTTTTTCCTTTTTTGAAACCATCAAATATATATTATAAAAATAATTAGGATAAAGAGGTATAGGTAACTTCAAACCATAATCTTGCATCTTAGTAAGTAAATAATACCCATCTAACATTTCTTCATAATCACCCTTCCAACCTTTTTCATTAACTTTAATATAGTTTTCTGAAACATTTGCAACATCATTAATAGTATTAGCAATAACCACATTTTGTGCATCATAAGTTTGTTTAGTAACTTGTTTATAAACAAAAGGTAAAAGCATAAGCATAATAGCAAGTGCCATCATCACTTCCATTATACTCATACCTGCAATTCTTTTATTCATAATTTTCATAAATTAATATCCCTTATCTAATTCTTCTCTATATTTTTTAAATATAGTTTCCAAATGTCCTGATATTTCTAAAAGTCTATCTGTAATATAACGTCCACCTAAATTAACATCCCAAACCCTACTACTACTTCCAATTAAGTCAATTCTATATTTTTCAAAAGCTCTTTTAGCAGGATCAATATCAAATTGCACATAATCTGTATTAATATTTTGTATAACCAAATTAGGATTTGGATTAAGAACGTTTTCAAGATATACATTATAATAAATAGAAGTATTACCATTTACATCAAAATTAGAAATAGAAACATAAACACTATCATTTTCAATAACAGACATACTTGCAGGCCATACTTTTTCAGAAGGATAAAGCCCAAGAATATACATTCTATTTACAACAACATTTTCAGAAGCATTATTATAAACTGGATCAACTCCAAAAGTAACAGATTTAGTCCCAGCAGGTTGATCAGCGACCTTCTTACCTTCATAATTTAAATGTTTAACTCCAGAAAGACTTTTAGTTCTAATAGTTCCAATAGAAAAAGTATTATCAATTTCAGGACCATTTTTATTAAACTTCAAAATATTTTCAACATTCAATTCACTATCTATAACTAAAGCTTTTTCTGGTTGAGTACTTGCAAGTTGCCCTGCAAATTGTTCCACAATAACATTTTCAAATTTTGCATTTTTCAATTTATCTTCCAACTTATCTATAAAGTCAGAAGAATGATTAGATTCGTCTTCAATTCCAAAGAAACCATTAACAATCATACTACCAACACCAGAAACGGAGAAAGTTTCAACTTTATCAGCACTAAAAGCATTAATCATAGTAATATCATGATACCCCATATAAAGATCAGCAAGCATAGTATTAGACGATGCAATACTATCAGTTTTTGATCTTGAAACATAGTTATTAAAGAAATTCAAAATCCTAACACGTACAATAATAGCATCATCAGGCAAAGAATAATTCCAATTAAATTCTTTTTCATCCCAAGGTCCAGCACCAGAAACAATAGTTCCGTCTTCTTCTTTCATTCCACCAAGCACACCAAGATACGAAACAAGTTTTTTTCTTATTAGCATAGATAACTTATTAGTATCAGAATAAACTAAAATAATAGCATTAAAGCTAACAGAAGTTTCATCAACAGTTTTATCTATTTGAACTTGATAAGATTGTTTAAAGGCATCAGTATCAGTAAAATTAGAAGGCAATCCATAAGGAACTAATCGAGTTAAAATATCTTCACCTTGAATAACATTAAGCCCATCTTCTAAATCATCAGGAATGCCTTGAAGATAATTTGAAGTAGCAAGAGATAATAATTTCATTTTATGAGCAACAGTTTGGATTTTATTTTCTTCACTAATTTTAAAACGTTGAGATGCAACAATAGGAAGTGCAAGCACCATAACAGCAAGCACAAATAAAACTTCTAATAAAACAGCACCTTTATTGCGGATTTCCCTCATTTTCTCCCCTTAAACCAAGATTATAATAATATATTTATTAAAATAAAGTAAAAAATAGAATAAAAAAGAGCCCAGATTTCTCTGGACTCCCAACTTTACACTAACCTCTACTTTTTCCACACACTACTCAGAAGGAATAACAATTTCATTTACGATTTCTCTATTTCCATTATCTTCTCTAAATAAGGACATTTTAACTGGTTTTATACTGTGGTTAAAATCTGTTAACACTGCTATAAGTGCTACAATGAATTTTCTAATAGCCATAAAATAAGTTGGAGAATAAAATTTATGTTCCCAACCTAATTCTGTTTTTTGAAATGATGGATATAACACAGCTATTTCATCACCGCTATAAAATATTACAAAAGTCATACATTTAATTTTTAAGTTTAATTATTTATTCTTTAGCTTTATGTAGTAACAGCAATAAAAATTTCAATACAAAAGGCAAAATAAAAAAAACATTTTCTTCCATTGAAAATATTATATTTTTTGAATTAAATAATAATTTGATAATTATATAACTATCAAATAATTTTCTTTTATGATATAATAGATTCTGTAAACGATTCTATTTAAAGGAGATTTTTATATGAAATTCAAGAAGATAATATACAATTTAACAGCAATTTCATCATTGCTTTTAACAACAAACTCCCAAGCTCAACTAACTTGGACAGGTACAAATAATACAGGAATGACAACAGGTGGGTATTTTACATGTGCCGACGGATATAATTGCACAAGTGCTAATGATTACATTCTTAGTATTAACAGTGGACTTATAAATTTAAACGGAGTTGGTTTATCAAGTTCCTATGCTAAATTAGAAATAAACAATGAAATTAAAAATTCGTCTTTTTTTGGTTATGGCATAAATTTTTCAGGAACTAATTATATTAATATTGTAAATAATTTAAACGGTATTTTAGCTAGTGGAACATATTCAATAAATATTGGAACAGGGAGTGTTTTAAATGGCAATATTATTAATTATGGAACCATAACAGGAGCAATGACAAACCTCTCTCACGCAGCAATTTTAATTGGTGGTACTTATTATGGTGATATTAAAAATTATGGAATTATAAGAGGTAATAATACAGTTTCAAACATATCTCATATTGCAATTGGAGGAAGCGGATCTTATGCGGACACTTTTTTTGAAGGAGATATAATTAATGGAACAGCTGATAATTCTATTGATAATTCTAATATTTTAATTTATGGAAGTACTGGTATTGCATTAACTAAAGCTAATACAAATATATATAATTATGCTAAAATTGAGGCAGATTACACATCTGGAATTGATATTGCTTCCTTTTCAATTCTTTCTAATGTTAATATAGTTAATGGAAGCGCAAATGGTTTATCTGATAATACAAAAGCTATAATTTCTAACACAGGAAGAGGACATGGTGTTTCCATCTATAATGTTGCAGGAAGTATAATAAATTACGGTACTATAACTACTTTAGGAAGTACTGGAATTTCAATGGATCATCTTATAAAATCTAGTAATGATTATATTATTCTAAATGCACAAAATGCCTTAATTTCAGGACCGAATGGCATTGTTGTAACAAATAATTACGGAGCTATATCAGGAAATTTTGAAAACAGTGGAACAATAATTGGTACAGGTACTGGTATTGGAGGAGGTGAAGGAGTTGGAATTTATTTTAGCAGAGTTAAAGTAATAGCAAATGATTTTAACATTATCAATAACAACTCAGGTGTAATTTCTGCTAAAAACTATGGAATTTATATTATGGGAGAAACTACAATAAATGGAAGTATTTTAAATTCAGGGATTATAAAAAGTGATGAACTTTATGCAATATATATGCAAACTGAAATTACAAAACCTGCACCTGTTATGAACGGAAATATTATAAACAATAAAGATATTATAGGATTTAAAAAAGCTATATATTTTGATGCAAGCGCTATTTTTGCAGGAGCAATTGTTAATAATGCAACTGGAACAATTTCAGGAAGTGAACACTCTATTTATAATTTAAATACAGCTAACAGTATTAATTATCAAGGAAATGGAACTTTAACAGGAGCTATTCATTCAGATGGAGGTTGGGTATTTTCTAATATGACAGCAACTCAAGCTATGTTAACTAAATTTAATGCAGCAAATGGAGCTAACGGTATTAAATACTCTAATAAAGGTGGAGACACTCAACTTAATTTAAGTTATACAAGTGTTGATATGGATCATGCAAAAATTATTTCTAATATAGGTGATTTAACATTAGGAGATTCTACTTATGGAAATATTAAACTTAACTTAACTTTAAATAACTGGTATATGGAAGATGGATCTTATTTATTAGCCTCTTCTAATACTCAAGTATTTGGAAATTACATTTCTTTATATAATAACGGAGTAATACTTGATATGTCATATTATACATTAAGATATGAAAATGGAAATAAAGAATTATGGTTAGATGCTGTTAATTTACCAGATGTTCCACCAGCACCATCAGGAGAAGTAGATAAAATCAATTCATCATCTATGTCTTCATCTGGTTTAGCAGGTGCAAGAAGAGTAGGAAGAGTTATTTTCGAAAACCAAATGACAGACCTTGTAGCAAACAATCTTAAAAAAGACTTAAGATTAGCTTATGCTCAAAACTCAAGAAACATTACTTATGATGCGTATTTAAACGATGCATATAAGAACAAAAAGAATGGTTTTTGGTTACAATACTATAATGGATCTGAAGAATATGCTGCTCAAGGTAACGTAAGCAAATTCACAAATGATTACCAAGGATTTGTATTAGGTTATGACAGACAAGTAGGACGTGCAGTACTCGGAGTTGCATTATCATATTCAGGTGATGATGGAAAATCAGTAGACTATAAATCATCATCTAAAACAGTTGGTGGAAATATCTATGGTGGATACTCATACGGTAAATGGTTTGCATTAGGTAATTTTGGATACTTAAATTCTAAAATTGATACAGACATTTATACATTAACTCAAACACCTGATCAATCTGGTTATGTATTATCAGCAGAAGGTATCGTTGGAAGAATGTTCATGGTTCAAAACTTTATCTTTGATTTGTATGGAAAGTATGATTATGCTTATACAAACATAGAAAAAGAAACATCAGTATCTAATGTATTATCATTAGGTGGAGATTTAAAGTATGCATTTAAACTAGGCAACAATGCAAAAATCTTACCAACATTGTTCTATGAAATTGGATATGAATTGTCAGATAATTTAGAAAAGACATTTGAAGTATCTCAACAAACAGGAATAGTAATGATGGAAAATTATTATGACTTAGGAGATTTAACACAAAGATTTGGAGCAAAGATAAACTATGTAACAAAGAACGGTTCGACAGTAGGATTAGGATTTGAAATGGATGTAAGAGAGAACTATGAATCTCAAGAATTCAGAATAGACCTAGGATATAGATTTTAATAGTTAGATAAATAAAAAAAGCTCCTAAACAGGAGCTTTTTTATATTAATTTTAAATACTGCTCAACAGTAATTTGCTCTGCCCTACTATCTAAAGATATTTTAAGTTCATTAAATTTTTCTTCTGCATTAGGAATAATTTTTTTCAAACCAGTAATTACTTTTTTACGTCTATTTTCAAATGCAACTTTACTAATAATATCTAATCTTTCCAATTGCTTTAAAGATAATTTATTTCCATTAGGCTTAAAATACAAAACACTACTTTCAACTTTAGGTGCAGGATAAAACGCACCAGGTTTCAAGTCCATTACTTTATTAACATCAAACACAGATTGCACCATAACAGAAAGTCTTCCATATTCACTTCCAGACTTAGCTAAAATCCTCATTCCAACTTCTTTTTGAAACATTAAAACAAGTTCATTAAAAACACTATAGTTATAAACAAAACTAACCATTAAAACAGTAGAAATATTATAAGGCAAATTAGAAATCAAACTATATTTACCTTCAAAATCTTTGCTCCAATTAATTTTCAAAGCATCAATATTTTTATAATCAAAATTAGGGTATTTTATTTTAACTTCATCAAGCAATTCAGACAATCGCTCATCTTTTTCAATAGAAACCATTTTTTTAGGCTTTCTACGCAACACTGCTTCAGTAAGAGTAGCAACTCCAGGTCCAATTTCAACAACCTTATCTAAATATTTTAACTGCCCTGCTATCTTATCAACAATACCAACATCCAGTAAGAAATTTTGCCCTAAAGACTTCTTAGCACTCTTAACAATTTCTGCTCGTTTTTCTTCAATCATATTATTCTACGTTAAATTCCTTTAAAGCAACTTTTCCATCACCCAAATTTTCAATTTGTTCAACTTTAAGACGTGCTTCATTAAGTTTAGTACTGCAAAACTCTTTTAATTTCATTCCCATCTCATACATTTCAACAGATTTTTCTAAAGGAACATTACCACCTTCCATCTTAGCAATAATTTCATCTAATCTTTTCATAGCATCTTCGAAAGTTAAATCTTTAAATTCACTCATAATAAAACCTCATACTTTAAATTAAATATGAGGTTATAATACATAAATATTTAAGATATTACAAGAACGAATTTATTCTGGAGATTCAAATTTATTTCTAATAGCAAATTCAATAAATCTTTGAAGTTCTTCATCTGTATTTTGGAACGTCTGTTCAAATTGATTATCAGATTTTCTTTTGAAAGCTTTATATTTTCCTTCAAAAGCACTATTTCCAATAATACTTCTTTCATCAATTTCAATAGAACTTTTTCTATCCACTCCATAAAGGTAACTTCCCTTATTATAACCAACTCCATCCCATTGAACAAAAGCTGCTTGTTTTTCACCTTGTTCAAGAAGTTTATCATAATTTCCAGCCCCACCTTTAACATTAAATATAGGAATATTCCTATCGTTAATTGGGTCTATATTATCATCATTAAAATCCAACATCATAGGATTACCATTTTCATCTCTCACGACAACAGAAGTATTTTCAATTTGTACTTCATCTTCGATAAAACCAATTTTTCCATTGAATATTCTACTATCTGCACCCATCTTTTGTAAAAGATATTGAGTAGTCAAATTAGTTACCGCAGGATTAACAACATGATTTCCATGCAACTGTGAAAAAGCAAAATCTTCTCTTTGCATTTTCAAATTAATTTTTTTAGCTTCTGCATTATCAAGATTTTCACCAATCATATATGTATTAACAGCCATCATCTTAGCTAAAGTTTTAGGATCTTGTCCAGAATATCGTTTAGCAATTTCCTTCAAGTCATATTCTTTAGAAGAAGCATAAAGTTGATTAGCTAAACCATCTAATGCAGACATATTGTCTAATTCTATAGTCTGTTCATTTCCATAAATATTTTTACCTAAAGAATAAGCATCACCTTTTTTTAAATCTCTGACAAGTGAATTTCCACCAAATAATTTTTTTATTTCCATTCTAAATCCCCGCTGACTTTCTGTATTGTTGTCTTAAATTATCAATAGGAACTTTCTTTCCCTTATGTTCTATAAACCAAAACTTCCAACCATTGCAAGAAGGTGCATTTTGCAAATCAGCTCCAACTCTATGAATACTTCCAATCATGCCGTCTTTAGTTTTAATAGAACCATCAGCTCTAACAACAGCGCTATATTTATTTTTTTCATCCCAAATCTTATCACCAGCTTTGATAAGTCCACTTTCAATCAAACTTCCAAATGGCACTTTAGATTCAACTTTTTTAACAATAGTAGTTAAAAGTTCATCTTTTACTTCTTCAATACTATCCAATCTCTTTTGAGCGACTTTTACATAGCTTTTATCTTTTTCAATCCCAATAGAAGATCTACCTAACTTCTTAGCAACAGCCATAGTAGTTCCAGTACCCAAGAATGGATCAAGCACAACATCGCCAGGTTTAGTAGAAGACAAAATAACTCTATAAAGCAAAGCTTCTGGTTTTTGTGTAGAATGAGCTTTTTCCCCATCATCACCTTTAATTCTTTCATTACCCAAACAAATAGGAATTTCCCAATCGGATCTCATTTGTTTATCATCATTAAAAGCTTTCATAGCTTCATAATTGAATGTATATTTACATTTAGGACATTTTGCAGCCCAAATTAAAGTTTCATGAGCATTAGTAAAACGAGTTCCCTTAAAATTTGGCATAGGATTAGACTTAACCCAAACAATATCATTAAGTATCCAGAACCCTAAATCTTGTAAAATAGTTCCAATTCTAAAAATACAGTGATAACTTCCAATAACCCAAATAGTTCCATCATCTTTAAGAACTCTGCGTGCTGCCATCAACCAAGTCTTAGTAAATAAGTCATAATCTTCCTGACTTACAAACTTATCCCAGTTATCAACAACCCCAGTAACTCTTGAATTATCTGGTCTAGTTAATTCACCACCCAACTGTAAATTATAAGGAGGATCTGCAAAAATCATATCAACTGATTTCTCAGGCATTTCCCTCATTACTTCAATACAATCACCATTTACAATAAAATCTTTTCTTTTTGCTCCCATGCTATCCATTGTATCACAAAATCAGACTTTTAAAAACCTAAAAAACAAAAAAATAATTAAAAAAATCAGAAATTTAGGGTTGACTTTCAAAAAAGCTGAAAAAACTCCCATTTTTACAATTGACACAAAAATATAAATATAATAAACTAAGCAAGTTAAAAAATGAGGCCGGTTAGCAGAGCGGTTATGCAGAGGACTGCAAATCCTTCTAGATCGGTTCGACTCCGGTACCGGCCTCCACTAACACTAAACATTGAAAATCGCATGAATTTAATCTTAATAGGTTTTGATAAATTGGAAGAAGGGTTATTAACATCCTTACTTAAAGGTATGTTTAAAACAATTTCCACAACAAAAAGCAAAACTAATGATAAAGATTCTTTTATTATAACAATCAATGAAAAAGATATTCCTCAAAATTCAAAGAGATACCTAGTAGTTTCAGACGAAAAAGAAGGACCACATTTTATAAAGCTCCCTATTCTTCCATCTGAATTAAAGCAAAAAATAAAAGATTTATTAGTTTCAGAAGATTCCTTTACTTGTGATAAGTTCAAAATCAAAGACAACACATTCTTTTGCAACAAACAAGAAATAGAATTAACTCAAAAAGAACAAGAATTACTATTATTCTTATTAAAACAACCAAATCACTATGCAACCCCTGATGAAATATTGAAAAATATTTGGGGATACGACAAAAACATTCAAACAAACACTTTGAAGACTCACATTTACAACCTTCGTCAAAAGCTAGAACTCACAACTCAAGCCAATTTAATACAAACTGACGATAATGGTTATTCGCTAAAATTTTAATTGACAAATTCGAAAATCTTTCATATAACTAACTCAGTTACTTACGAATTATATATAAATTCAAAGGGGCATGAAGCTGATTTGGTAAAGCAAGTCATTCTAAACGACCAGGTAGCTGGTTCAAATCCAGTCATGCCCGCAGGGTTATTAAAACCCTATAGGACAAAGGGTGTAGCTCAGAGGTAGAGCAGCTCCTTGCTAGGAGAAGGTCGCGGGATCAGTGCCCGTCACCCTTTCAAAATGCAACAAATAACGAGGCGTTTTTGCACGCCTACAAGCCGAAAGGTGGAGGTTGCATGCACCAACTGAAACAGTTAGGATTGAGGCAGATTTTTAAGTAAATCTGCCCTTTTCTTTTCCTTATATTTTAATTTTTTAAATTAATATTTGACATTTTTTAAATTAAATGGTAATATCTTGAGCTCAAACCTTAAAAATTTAATATATATGAACAAACAAAGAAAAGTCCCGATAAGGGACATGGAAAGAGCCTGTTACATGGCTCTCGCAAGAGAAACCGGCACAACTGCCGAATGCGTAGCAAAAACAGTTTACCGAAAAGGCAATGGTGATATCTACACTGGCCTGGAAGTTGACTACTTAGATGTAGCAGCTGCCGCCCAAAGGATAGAACGAGTAACAAATACCACGTTCACCATGTCTCCAGCTGAATTAACTTCCAGCTGGTACGATAAAGGCCAAAAGCCTTTGACTGTAAAGCGCTTCGCACAATGCTTTTCGTAGTAGCTTGCGTTTGATGTCTGTCTCTGACAGCGATCCTCCCGAAAGGGAGGATTTTTTATTACCTTTATTTTTAAAATAATTGACTTAGCTTAATAATGTTATATAATAAAAGTCTTCTTATGACAACACAACGAGGCGTGCATAAAAGTTTTGGGGACGCCTACAATTTGATAAAACATCAAAAGAGGTCATAGCCTGTTTTTTTTATCAGCACAACACATTGTTGTGCTTTTTTATTTAAATATCTACAAAAAATGGTGGGTGTAATAAGACTCGAACTTATGACCCCTACCTTGTCGAGGTAGTGCTCTAACCAACTGAGCTATACACCCAAATGTATGCAAACAAGATATAAAAATAATCTAACTTTGTCAAATTTAATATCAAAATAATTTCATTTGATTTTATTCCTAATAATGTTAAAATTATCTTCATGGAAAAACAAGATCCACATTATACAGGTCACAGACAAAGAATTTTGGAAAAATTTCAAAAAAATCCAGAAAGTTTTTCTGATTACGAATTAATAGAATTACTACTAACATTTTCAATACCAAGAATAGACGTAAAACCAATAGCAAAAGAATTAATAAAAAACTATCCTAGCATCCAAGATTTATTAAATGAAGATGTATCAAAATTATGTAAAACAAAAGGCATATCAGAAAAATCAGCAACGCTATTAAATTTAGTAGCACAAATTTGTAAATTTTCTACCTCTCAACAAATAAAAGGTAAAACTTTATTAAAAACTTGGAATGATTTAAAATTATATTGCATTTCTCATTTATCACATAAAAAGCATGAAGAATTTCATGTATTATATTTAGACACTAAAGGTGCATTAATAAAAGATGAAACAATATCATCAGGAACAATAGATTATGCAACAATCTATCCACGCAATATAATCAAGCAAGCAATGGAAACAGAAGCAAAATCATTATTATTAATTCACAATCACCCAAGTGGTAATCTAACACCATCAATTAATGATATTAATATAACAAAAGATTTATTTAATATGTTATCACCATTAGGCATAACATTAATAGACCACATCATAGTAGGTAAAAACGAAATCCAAACATTTAAAGATTTAGGATTTTGGGAAAAAACTTGGTAATAAAACTGAGATAAAAAAAGCTCCTATTTAGGAGCTTTTTTATTTTATATTTGTTTAGCCTTATCCATAACAGAAGTCTTTTTAACTTCAACTGGCTTTTTAACAATTTTTTTATCCAACTTTTTACCAGCAATAATATCTTTGATTTCATCACCAGTTAAAGTTTCATATTTAAGCAATGCTTCTGCCAATTCTTTTATTTTATCTTTATTTTTAACAACTAATTTCTTAGCCACGTCATAGCAATCATCAATAAGTTTTTTAACTTCCTTATCAATAAGCAATGCCGTTTCATTAGACACATTAAATTTAGGCGCACTTTCACCATAACCCAGCGCATTTTCTTTATATGCTATAAAACCTAAGTTTTCACTAAGTCCACAAACTGTAACAACATTACGAGCTAAATTAGTAGCATGTCTTATATCAGAATAAGCTCCAGTAGTAACATTTTCTTTACCAAAGAATGTTTCTTCACAAATTCTCCCAGCGCAACAAACAGATATATCAGCCTTAATTTGTTTTAAACTTTGGGATACTTTATCTTTTTCAGGCAAATGTTGTACCATACCCAATGCTTCACCTCTTGGAATAATAGTAGCCTTATGTATAGGATCAAACCCTTCAATCACAGTACCAATAAACGCATGCCCTGCTTCATGATAAGCTGTAAGCTCTAATTCCTTAGGATCAAGTACTGTTGCTCTCTCAGCTCCCATTAAGATTTTATCTCTTGCCATATCAAAATCATGTGAAGTAACTTCCTTATGGTTATTACGTGCAGCAATCAAAGCAGCTTCATTAACAAGGTTAGCTAAATCAGCCCCAGAAAAACCAACAGTTCCTCTAGCAATTACATTAAGGTCTATATCATTAGCAGCCTTAATCTTTTTAGCATGTATTTTTAATATAGCTTCCCTACCCTTAACATCTGGAAGAGATACATAGATTTGTCTATCAAAACGCCCTGGTCTCATCAAAGCAGAGTCAAGAACATCAGACCTATTAGTAGCAGCTATAAGGATAACCCCTTCATTACTTTCAAATCCATCCATTTCTACAAGTAATTGGTTAAGAGTTTGTTCTCTTTCATCATTTCCACCACCATAGCCCACACCTCTATGACGTCCCACAGCATCAATTTCGTCTATAAATATAATACAAGGAGCATTCTTCTTACCATTTTCGAATAAATCACGTACACGAGAAGCACCAACTCCAACAAACATTTCAACAAAGTCAGATCCACTCATAGAAAAGAAAGGAACATCCGCCTCCCCAGCAATAGCCTTAGCAAGTAAAGTCTTACCTGTTCCAGGGTGACCAGTTAAAAGTACACCTTTAGGAATTCTTCCACCTAAATCAGCAAATTTCTTAGGATTCTTTAAAAATTCTACAATTTCCTCAACATCTTTCTTAGCCTCATCAATACCAGCTACATCATCAAATGTAATTTTCAATTTATCTTTGGTTAAAAGCTTAGCTTTAGACTCCCCAAAAGAAAAAGGACTTCCACCACCTCCCCCTTTTCCACCAGAAAATGATGAACGAAAACTTCTAATAATAAGAAGTAATACAAAAACCCAAAGTAAAGTGGGCAAAATATTCAAAAGATAATATCCTATACCTGTTTTAGCATCTTTTATTTCAACACTAACCTTATTGGTTTCTAATAATTCATAAAGTTTTGGATAATCAACTATTTGAGTTTCGAATTTTTTTCCATCTTTAAACTCACCTTGAACTTTTTTATTATCGTAAATAATAACACTTTTTATCTTTTTTGCCTTAACATCATTAACAAAGTCAGAAAACACTAAAGCTGCTTCTTTTTCTTTCTTAGATGCAAACAATTCAGGGTTTTTGCGAGCAACAATCTCAGACACTCCAAAAACAACCAAAATAACAGCCAACCAAATTAGAATTTTTTTCTTAAACATATAATTATCCTCGGATTAAATTTCCTATTTAATATAAATGATAATTTGACAATTACAAGGATAAACATCTTTTTTCCTTGACTTATAGACTAAAAACATATAACTTCTACCCATGTCCTTTCTGGGAAATGATTTCTCAGATGGCATTAACAATAAGTTAAACGCTAACCATAAGGAGAACATTATGGCATACTTTGAAACCGTGATAGTATCACGTAGGGATTTAACTCCCGCTCAAGCAGATGACTTAGTAAAGAATTTTGAAAAAATCTTATCTAATTCAAAAGCTGAAGTTTTCTACAAAGAAAACTGGGGGTTGTTATCACTAGCATACCCAATCAACAAGAATAAAAAAGCATATTATCATATGTTAAGAATTGACGGCCCAGCTGCTGCAATTACTGAACTTGAAAGAAATTTAAGAATTTCTGACGACGTTATCAGATTTATGACAATATCTCTAGATTCAAAAGATAAAACTATTTCTTCAATGTTGAAAAACAAAAAAGAAGAAACAACTGAAACTGAACAAGAAGGAGCATAATTATGGTTAAATCATTAGTATTTCGCAAGAAGAGTGATCCACTTGAAGGTAAAGTAATAGACTATAAAAATATAGTTTTATTAGAAAAATATATATCAGAACGTGGAAAAATTTTACCATCACGTATAACTGGGGTAAAACCAAAGAACCAAAGACAATTAGCACTAGCAATTAAAAGAGCAAGAATAATTGGTCTTCTTCCATTCGTAAGAAACAACAAATAAGAGGTGAATAATATGAAAGTAATATTATTAGAAAAAATAGAAAAATTAGGTCATCTCGGCGATACAGTGGAAGTAAAAGCAGGATATGCAAGAAACTTCTTGTTTCCACTAAAAAAAGCATTAAAAGCAAATGCTCAAAATACAAAAGTATTTGCAGATATGAAAAAAGACATTGAACTTGAAAGCAAACTACAAAAAGAAAAAGCACAAAGCATAGCAGATACTTTGAATGGTAAATCTTTCACAATCGTAAGACAAGCTGGTGATACAGGCCGATTATTTGGATCAGTATCTCCAAAAGATATCTTAGAATTGTTAAAAGATTTAGGTATCAAATTAACTACACACAATGTAATAATTAACACCCCAATCAAAGAATTAGGAACATTCAAAGTGAAGATTGCTCTTCACCCAGAAGTTTCAGCTTTAATTGATGTAGTTGTAACAAACACTCAAGAATAATATCTTTGAAAAAATAAATAAGGTGGCTAACGCCACCTTTTTTAATTCCTTGACAAAATTAAACCCTTATATTAATTTAAAAACATTCTAAAACTTAAAAATCAAATTTTATGGATTCAAAAATTCCCCAAACAAGCATTGCTTATGATTTTATGAGCAAATCAGGTGAAGACCTTGGTATAGTCTGGAATAAAGAACTCAAAAAGTTCTTAAAAATCAAATTTACTCCCAAAGGAAAATTGGCACCTGCTGAATTATTATCAGAAGAAAAAGAAAAAATCGGGTTTATTGATGCGCCTTTTGTAATGCGTTGGCTTGTCAGTGGCACTCTTTCCAAAATTCCCCTTCTTTATATGGACGAACTGAAAACAGGAAATGTTGAAATAAAGAAAAATCCAGCTTTAGGAGATTTTCGCCACACTGAATTATACTTCAACGGACTCCTCATTGGTTATATTATTGAAGGATATGGAAATGATAGTCAGTGGAAAGAAGTTAAAACCGGAAGACGATGTATCGACTGGTAAATAAAAAACAAAAGGTGGCTTTTGCCACCTTTTTTATTACAATTTGAATAATTTCTTAACACTATCAAGCAACATTCCAAAAGGGGCATTATAAAGCTTCTTATGTTTATTTTTAGAATATTCAAATACTCGTTTTTTATCTTCAGGAGAAACATTAGTTGTTTTTTCTCTGTAATAAACCAAAGCATCATCAAGTTTTACAATTTTCTTGCTATCTTCAATAAAGTTAAGCCAAAACTCCCAATGATTTAAATCAGAATCAACATTAGGGTCATAACCTTGATAATTCTTCCAATCTCCCTTTTTATAAAGCGCAGAGCAAACACTAATATCACATCCTGAAGGGTTATTTCTATCAGGTAATGACATTTCAATAATATCATTACTGTTATCAAAAGTTTCAGTATTAGAATAAACCACATCAGCCGCTTGGTTTTGAATTGCTTCATACATTTTAAACAAAGCACTTTCGTTTAATTTATCATCACCATACATAGGAAATATATATTCCCCTTTAGCAATAGTAATAGCAAAATTACGAGCAACAATAGCTCCTTGATGTTTTTGATGATAAACTCTTATTCTTCTATCTTGTAATTCATAATCTTTGCATATTTTCAAACTATTATCAGTTGATCCATCATCAACAATAATAACTTCAAATCTGGTAAAAGTTTGAGCAAGTATAGATTCGATACAACCTTCTAAATGTTTTGCATCATTATATACAGTAACTATAATAGAAATTGCTGGTTTTTCTGTAAAAAACATAAGATACTCCTTTAAATAATTTTGCTAATTATATCATAAAATTTGATTAAAAACTAGAAACAAAAATTCCTAACAAAATTCATAAAAACAAGAATAATTTTCAATTCTTTTGCTTCGCAACAAATTTTCAAAATTATTCCCCACAAAACATTTTGGTTTTTGCCAAATACTCATTATAAATTTTATCCATACCTTTATTATAATCTTCAGTAAGCATAATTAATGATGGATCAATCACAATTATATTTTTTTGAAAAACTAAATTATATATAGCATTTCTCACAGAGTTATTTCCAATAACTTTTTCACCACACATATTATCAATTTTATATCTATTAGAATAACTTCTCATTCTAAATTCACCAAGTGATTTAGCATACCTAACACAATATTCAACAGCACTTAAATTTTGTTTTGATTTTATACACTCACTTGAATTTTGACTCTGATTATTCTGCAATTCTTTTTGTTGAACTTTAAATGCATTATATTCTGTCTTAGCTTCATTAATACACTCTGGCATTTCTGATTCTATATTTAAATATTTAGACATTTGTTCATACTCTGATTCTAAACATTCTTTGTAATTATTCAATTCCTGACCATTATCACAAAACTGCAAAAATTTTCTACGTAGCATCAAATTACAATCTTTTTCATTGTCAACAATTTTTTGTGCAAAAGAGCTTGAAATATAAGCACTTACAATCAAAAAACAAAAACTAAAAACTCCCCTCTTCATAAACATCATTATATTATAAAAAAGACTAAAAAACAACAATTTTTTGCTTGCCGAAAGCTTTTTAATATGCTACAAAATATAGGATAAAAAAACAGGAGAAAGTAAGAATGTCAGAACAAAATTATTCAGCAGATTCCATTAAAATTTTAAAGGGATTGGACGCAGTTAAAAAAAGACCAGGAATGTACATTGGGGACGTAGGAAACCGCGATGGACTTCATCATATGATTTATGAAGTTTTGGATAATTCTATTGACGAAGCTCTTGCTGGACATGCAGACTTAATTCAAATTTTTTTAAACCCAGACGGATCTGCAACTGTAACAGATAATGGTCGTGGTATTCCTGTTGGCATTCACAAAGAAACAGGCCGTTCAGCAGCTGAAGTTATTATGACAGAATTACACGCTGGTGGAAAATTCGACAACAATTCATATAAAGTATCAGGTGGATTACATGGTGTGGGTGTATCTGTAGTAAATGCCCTATCAACTTGGTTAGAATTAACAGTATTCAGAGATGACAAAGAATACTTTTTACGTTTTAAAAGTGGAGTTCCAGTTGGTGAATTAAAAGAAGTAGGACCAGCAGTTGGAAAAAAAGGAACAGAAATTACATTTCTACCATCTCCAGAAACATTTACACTAACAGACTTTGAATATGACACTCTTGAAAATTCATTAAGAGTAAAAGCATTTTTAAATTCAGGAATTAATATAGTATTTAAAGACAAACGTGTAACACCTCATATTGAAACAACATTCAAATACGACGGTGGATTAAGAGAATTCGTTCATTTTGTAGACAAATCAAAAAATCCTTTATCAGAAGTTATTTATATAACAGGTGAAAAAGAAGGGGTAACTGTTGAACTAGCTATGGAATGGACAGATTCATACCACGAAAGTTCACAATGTTTTACAAACAATATTTCTCAAGCAGATGGAGGAACTCACCTTTCGGGTTTCCGTGCAGCTTTAACACGTTGTTTAAATAACTACATTATTGAAAGTGGATTAGCAAAAAAAGAAAAATTAACATTTACTGGTGAAGATATGAGAGAAGGATTAACTTCTATATTATCAGTAAAAGTTCCAGATCCAAAATTCTCATCTCAAACAAAGGACAAACTAGTATCTTCAGAAGTTAGACCAGTAGTAGAAGGTGTAATAAATGAAAAATTAAGTCTTTGGTTAGGAGAACATCCATCAGATGCTAAAAAGATTATTGAAAAGATTATAGAAGCTGCAAATGCTCGAGAAGCTGCTCGTAAAGCTCGTGAAATCACAAGAAAGAAATCTGGTTATGATTTAGCTTCAGCAGATAAATTAGCCGACTGTCAGTCAAAAGATCCAGCTGAATCTGAAATATTCATAGTAGAAGGAGACTCAGCGGGTGGTACAGCAAAACAAGGTCGTAACCGTCGCAATCAAGCTATCATGCCATTACGTGGAAAGATTTTGAATGTAGAACGTACACGTTTTGATAAAATTCTTGGTTCAGAAACAGTAGGAACATTAGTAACAGCATTAGGATGTGGAATTGGTAAAGACGATTTCAGTTTAGAAAAATTACGTTACCACAAAATCATAATCATGACCGATGCTGACGTAGACGGATCACATATCAGAACACTATTATTAACATTCTTCTATCGTTACATGCCAGAAGTAATAGAACATGGATATTTATATATTGCTCAACCACCGTTATACAAAGTTACACGTGGTAAATCAGAAATATATTTAAAAGACGATGCTGCTCTTGAGAATTATTTAATAGACTCAATTGCAAAAGATTCTGTATTAACATTACACAACAGAATTCAAATAACTGGTGAAGATTTGAAACAAAGGATAATTCAAATAGATAAATTCAAAAAATCTCTTTCAAACGCATTTACATTAACAGGTATAAAAGAAGATGTGCTTGAAGTATTTGCATTAGAAAACATATTTGAAAATATCAACAATATTGATTTAAATAAAGCCCAAACAGCTTTAAATGATTATGAAGCAGAATATGAAAAAGGATGGAAAGCAGAACTTCAAGAAAATGGAGATATTTTATTCCATAAAATAATAAGAGGTGTAGAAACGAAATATCTATTGAAAAAAGAAAATTTAGTTTCATCAGAAATCCAAAAGATTCAATCTTTCATAACATCTGACTTTATAGCTGATTACAAAGGTTTAGCAACAATAACACACAAAGAAAAAGAATATGAAATAAAACTTCCAAGTATGTTACCAACAAAAGTCTTTGAACTAGGAAAAACAGGATCAATCCAACGATACAAAGGACTTGGAGAAATGAATGCAAATCAACTATGGGAAACAACTCTTGATCCAGAAGCTCGTGTTTTATTACAAGTAAGAATAGAAAACGCAGCAGAAGCAGACGAAGTATTTTCAACACTAATGGGCGATATAGTAGAACCAAGAAAAGAGTTCATACAAACAAATTCAACCTTAGTAGAGAATTTAGATATTTAGAACGGAGCTAAAGAAAAATCCCTATTTACTTCGGGATTTTTTTATTTACTTTTTCTTAACACTTTTCTTTTTACTAAACAAACTCTTCACTCTACTTTCTAATTTTTTATATTTTTTCATAAAAGGTGAAGGGTATTGCTTCTTCATTTTTTTTACAAATTTCGTTCTATTATATTTTTGTTTTCTATCTAAATAATTATTAGAAATTTTTCTAATTTCAAAAAGCTCATTTCTAACAACGTTACAATCTCTAAGAGAAACATTTAAAGGAACATTATATAACTTATCTCTAAATACTTCAAAAAACTGTTCTTCTTTTGTTAATTTAGAATTTTTATATTCATTATAAGCATCCATAAGATCTTTCATTATTTTATTTTTAGGATATTTCTTTTGGAGATTCATAAAAGCTCTTATTTCAAGTTTTTCAGCCTCTTCATCAGATTTTCCTTTTTTTAAGTCTTTCAATTTTTTCTTTTCATCATCAATAAGTTTTCTTTCTTTATCAACAAAATCCTTATAATCATCATATTTATAACAATATTTTTTAAAAAATTTAAAGCAATAATCATAAACAGAATCATAATCAATATATCCACTTTTATCAAAAAATTTCACATAATTCTTTTCAGATAAAGTAGGAATAATATATTTCAAAATAGGTCTTGCAAAATAATCTAATCCATCACTATTTCCAGTTACTTTTTTTAAGCCTTTATATAAACTAACTCTATTTATAAAATGTTTTATAAATCTAATAAACTCAACATCTTGACTTTTATAAGCAATTAATAAAGCACAAAAAGGTCCAAATATATCAGCACAAACTTCTTTTTCATAATCTGATTTTCTAAAAAAATCATCATATTCTATATCTATTTTACGAAATTCATTAATTCTAATTCTTGTAGAATCATTTTCACGTATTTCACATACTTTTTTCCTATATTCATTATAAATATTTGGATAGTACTTATTAATCTGAACAATGTGGCACATTTCATGAAAAAAAGTATGCATCATAGTATAAGGTGAATTAAAATTATTTAACATAAAAATATAAGTACAATGATTCAACTCATTCCTCCCTAAAATATAATCTAAAGAAGTAAAAGCCAATGCTCCCCTTCGACCAGAGTTTATTATATAATCAACCTTAGGGTCTATAAACCTATCTCTTCTTTCTTTATTTGGTAAAAACTTTAAAAAGTTTTTATAATATTTTTCAAAATCTTTTCTCCACTTTTTTGATTGAAATTCTTTTGAACAATATATAGTTTTTCGTTTTTCTTTTATATCTTCTTCACGATAATCAAAATAATCATCCACAAAATAAAATTGTAATAAATGGTTTTTATCTTCATAGTATTTTTTAAAATTTTTCATTTCTGGAGTTAAAAACTCTTTAACTTTTTTATAAAATGAAGGTACAAAATCAGCACCATAACCTACTTTAGCAAAATCAGTTAAATCTTTAAGAACTTCTTTTTCACCATATTTAAACATATAAACTCCTTTTATAAGCGTTAATTTAGCATATTTGAAAAATAAAAATCAATAAATGAAAACAACCTCCTATTTTAAATTAAGAAAAAGGTTTTGAGTAAATAACATTACTCAAAACCAATATATTAAAAAGTAAAACTATTACTTCTTAAACTTTTTAGCTTCAGCTTCTTCTAACGCAGCTCCGAAAATGTCTTTCAATTGAGCTCCACTTTCAGTAGAACCATATTCTTTAACCATTTTCTTTTCTTCGTCTTGTTCCAAAGCTTTTACTGATAATTTAACAGTCTTATCTTTTTTAGAAACTGAAACAACTTTAGCATCTATTTTAGTTTCAACTGCAAATCTTTCAGTTCTTTGTTCAGATTTTTCAATAGACAAATCAATTCTATCAATTAATCCTTTGATACCATTAATATCTACTACTAAAGCATCTTCTGTAATTTCTTTAATAACAGCTGTAACAATATCATTCTTTTTTAATCTAGACAAATTATCTTCAGCTCTATCTTCTTTGATTTGTTTAATACCAAGAGAAATTCTTTCTTTTTCAGGATTGATTTCCAAGATTTTAGCAGAAACTTTATCACCAACTTTATAGTCTTTAATAGCTTCTTCACCTTTTCTGTCCCAATCAAGATCTCCGATATGAACCATACCATCTAAATCATTACCTAAAGATACGAATAAACCGAATTCAGTAATATTTTTAACAATTCCCTCAACTACATCCCCTGATTTATGATTTTGAGCATAAGCATCCCAAGGATTAGCTTCAGTTTGTTTAATACCAAATGATAGTCTTCTTTTTTCAGCATCTTCTTCTAATACTTTTACTTTAACTTTATCTCCAACAGAAACTAATTTTGAAGGATGAACATTTTTCTTAGTCCAAGACATTTCAGACACATGAACTAAACCTTCTAAACCACCTTCAATTTCAACAAAAACACCATAGTCAGCAACAGATGAAACTTTTCCATCTAAAATGTCTCCAACTTTAATATTTTTCATTAATTCTTTGTATGGATCTTCAGTTAATTGTTTTAATCCTAAAGAAATTCTTTGAGTTTCTTCATCATATCCGATGATTTTCACTTTAATAGCTTCTCCAACAGACAACATTTCTTTTGGGTGATTAACACGTTTCCAAGAAAGATCGATTACATGTAAAAGTCCATCAATTCCGCCAAGGTCTATAAATACACCATAGTCAGTAATATTTTTAATAGTTCCTTCAACAACATCCCCTACTTTAAGGTTTTTCATCATTTCTTTTCTTTTTTCACCTTGAGCTTCTTCAAGCACAGCACGATGAGAAACGATAACATTTGAACGTTGATAATCCATTTTCAAAACTTTGAATTCTTGTTTTTTTCCAACAAGTTCATCTTGATTATGAAGTGGTCTTACATCAGCTTGTGATCCAGGCATGAATGCAAGCACTCCGTAAAGATCAACAATAAATCCACCACGGATTCTTTCTGTAATAACACCTTCGATTTTTTCTTTATTAGCAATTTTTTCTTCCAATTTAGACCAAGTTTCTTCACGTCTTGCTTTATCACGAGAAGCAACTACATAGCCATTAGGACCTTCGTATCTTTCAACGAACACGTCTACAATATCGCCGGCTTTGATTTCATCAGCACCAAACTCACGTCTTGGAATATAGCTTTCTGTCTTAAGACCAACGTCTAAGATAACCATATTTTTATCGATATTGATAATAGTAGCTTTAGTTAAGTAACCTTCTTTAGGTTGAGATTTATAAGAATCAAGCAATGCTTCAAATTCTTGATTAGTCATATTTAAATTTTTTTTATCCATTTTGAAAATTTCTTTATATTGACTTCGCCAAACACTAATTTGTGTCGGTCTTGCACGGTTAAAATTAATTGTCTTCCGTCGTACCCCAGAAAACTAAGTAAAAATAGAATCTTTTTGCCTCAAAGTCAAGCAAAATAGCTAATTTCGATAATATTTCTTAAATATTATAATTTTCTTGACATTTTGAAAGATAAAAGTTAATTTTTAAACAAATCAATAATTTATAAACTTAAAAATCAAAAAAAATGGACAAGAAATACAAAGCATTACTATTACTTGAAGGATTTTTCATGCCTCAAGAAGGACAAGAACGTAACCCTAACAACCTGTTGGGCTTTTATCCGGGTGAAATTCCACTAACTGAAGACTTCGACACACTTGGAGAAGCAAATTCAGAATTGATAGAAATTGCTACAAAAGAAGACAAGATGTGTATGTTTCTCATCTACACCACCGAAGGTGAAGGAGAAAGCAAAAAAGTGAAAGTTTTTCGTCAGGTTTTCCGATCAATAAAAGAAAAACTTTATTGGGGAAACATTCCCGAAGATGTGACTTATTTAAAAAGCATCACTTCTGAAATAGAACCCAAAAAAGACCATTTTTATGTAGCCGGCCCTCGAGGAATAAGAGAAATTCCTTTCACCGAAATCGACTTCACTGAGATTATTTATCGAAAAAGTGAAAATGAACGAGGTCCTTTCGTATTGGAAAAAGTAACGGCACCGATATTGGCAACCGTGTAGTTCAAAACCAATCAACAAATCCAAACAATGACAACCGGCTTCCATGCCGGTTTTTTTATTTCAATATTATTGATTTTCAAATCTCTACATGTTACAATAAAAAAAGTAAGGAGAGAATTTTAAATGAACACAGAAAACGCTATACAATGGTTTGACCAAATCTATCAATATATATATCAAGCAATCAATTGGGTTTTAATAAATCCAGATGCTAAATGGATTAAGGCATTAATCATAGTTGTATTCTTTCTAACTCTTCGAAATTTAATCAAAAAATTTATAGTTTTAAATATAGAAACATTAGTTCTTCGCAAACATCCAGATATCAGAATGGAATTAATAAAAGAACTTGAAGAACCATTAAAGTTTTTACCAATAGCATTAGGTTTATATTTTGCACTTTTATCACTAACACCAAATTCTGTATTTTGGTTAAACATTCAACACAACATAATAAGGACATTATGGATATTCTCATCTTTTTGGATTATCTACAACATTGTAAATCCAATAGCAATGATAATGAACAACTATTCAAAAAAGTTCACAACTCCAGTAGTAGAATGGATAATAAAATTCTTCCGTATAGTTCTTGTATTTACAGGTTTTGCATTAATTCTTGAAATTTGGGGAGTACAAATTGGACCAATCATAGCTGGATTAGGACTATTTGGTATGGCTGTTGCATTAGGTGCAAAAGACTTATTTAAAAATATCTTAGCAGGTATCACAATCATTTCAGAAAAACGATTTGCAGTTGGTGATCGTATAAAAGTAGAAAAATCAGACGAAGTAACAGGAACAGTGGAACACATAGGTTTCCGTTCAACAAAAATCAGAAAATACGACCAAGCGCCTATTTATATTCCAAACTCTGAATTGGCTGATTTTGCTGTTATAAATTTATCAGAAAGACAAAATCGCCGTATAGAATGGATTGTAAGTTTAGAATACAGAACATCAGTTATGCAATTACAAGCAATCAGAAATGAGATTGAAACATATTTATTACAAGATGAAGGTATTCAAAAAGGAAAACTTCCATTTCAAGTTAAAATTTCTGAATTCAGCAAATCATCAATAGACCTTTTAATTTATTGCTTTACAACCTCAGACAGATGGGCAGAATATTTAGTAATAAAAGAAAGACTTGTTATTGCAATTAAGAATATAGTTGATTGTTATGGTGCTCATTTTGCCTACCCTTCACAATCTCTTTACATTGAGCAAAATTTAGATTATGCTTCAAAAAGAGGTAAAATCTCTGAGAAACAAGTAAAAGAAACAGAAAAAAAATTAGAAAAGACAAAGCAAAAAATTAAAGATGAAAAAAAATTACATAAATGATTTCTTCAAATCACTCGGAACTAGTAAAGTAGTAGTATTCATAGTATCATGGATACTCTATCTTTATGTATATGCCTTATATAAATCACTAAGAATAAAATTCAAAAATATAGACATCTTTAAAGAAACTTTATCAAAAGGTCCTGGGATTTTATTATTTTGGCATGGCAGAAGTTTAGTAGTAGGTCCATTTTGGAGAACAACTTTCAAAGGTAAATATGATGCTGCAGCAATTTTTTCGACTCATCGTGATGGAATATTCATGGAAAAGATAATGACAAGATTTAAAATAGGCGCAATAAGAGGTTCAACAAATGAAAACTCAAAAGCCGCCGCAGTAGCCATTTATAAAGCACTAAAAAACAATACTTCAATTGCATTAACAATCGATGGACCAACAGGACCAAGATTTGTAATAAAAGCTTTTTCACCATTTTATTTTTCATCTAAACTACAAGTCCCAATATATTCATTAGCTTGGAGTTCCGAAAAAGGAAAAATAACAAAAAACTGGGACAGATACTTCATTCCAAGATTTTTCAGAAAAACAGTTTTAAATTTTTCCAAGCCTTTAATAGTAAAAAAAGATGCAACAGACAAAGAAATTGAAGAAATAGCTCGCAATTATGAAAAAATGATGTTAAAAGAACTTCATGAGGCAGACGCAACATTTGGTTTTGATCCAATACCTCAACAACCAAGAGACCTAACAAAAAAGCGTAAAGATATATGATTGAAATATTAAAGTTTTTTTTAATTCCAATAGGCTTAATATATAATGCAATCACTCAACTACGTCTTAAATTTTCAAAACCATTCAAAGCAAGTGTTCCTGTAATTTGTGTAGGAAACATCAATGTAGGTGGCGTAGGAAAAACCCCATTCACAGAATATTTAGCAAATTATTTAAAAGAAAAAAAACTAAAACCAGCAATTTTATCTCGTGGTTATAAAGGCAAATTAAAATACGTAAAAGTAAATAATAAAATTCATAACTATAAAGATGTAGGCGATGAACCATTAATGCTCTCTTACACCGCTCCAACCTATGTAGGAGAAGACCGAGCAAAAATAGCACAAATGGCAATCAAAGACGGAGCAAACATTTTAATAATGGATGACGGCTTTCAAAGTCCAACAATCTATAAAGATTTTTCATTCGTTGTAATAGACGGTAAAACAGGTTTAGGCAATGGACAAGTAATTCCATCAGGCCCATTAAGAGAATACCTATCATTTGGTAAAAAAAGAGCCAATGCATTTGTAATAGTAGGTCCAGACAAAACAGGAATAAAGAAAAAACTAACAGACTTCCCTGTAATAGAAGTAAAAGTACAAACAAAGTTCAAACCAAGCAAATACAAAGCTTACTATGCTTTTGCAGGCATAGGCAAACCAGAAAAATTTTATAATACACTAAGAGAAACAGGTGCAAAAATATCGGTAGCTAAATCATTTATGGATCATCATGCATATACAAATAAAGAATTAAAGGAAATAGAAGATATATCAACATTTAAAAACATAATTCCAATAACCACATCAAAAGATTGGGTAAAATTCCCAAACAGATATAAAAAAGTGATAGACTTTTTGCCTATCACTTATAAAATCGAAAACGAAAAATTACTTGCACAAGTGATTCACGATCTTCTCACTTAATCCTGCATTTATAATCAAAGTTTCTCTTGAAAACGGATCCAAAGTTTCTCGAAATAACCTTTCCCGGTATGCATATTGACACAGTACATTGGTAATTGGAATAAAATGATTTACAGAATCTGTTTCCAGTTTTTTCCACGATAAAACCGTCATGTGGATATAGCCCACAAAAAAGTCTTCCGGAAGAATCATTGCACTTCGGTATGCTTCAGTACAAGGTTTCTTGAAAAGCAATTTCCGCCACAACTCTCCTTCTTTAGTCATATATTTTCCGCATTCATCAACAAAGGTTTTACCCTTCAACGATGTCAAAACAATACAATCACGAAGAAATTCAATCTTATCTTCAATCCAATATGAAGGGTAATCCGAATGAACCAAATCATTGTAATCCGGCAAAAGTTTCACTTGTTCTAAAATTTTCTCCGCAATAAATTTTGGCTTCCAAGTATTATAAAACCAAACTTCCCTGTCTGTACAAGTTTTCATTGAATTGCTTAATTTTTTCAAAAGCAATTTCCTCAGTTTAGGAAATTCACCAGTAAGAACTTCAAAATACAATTCTTGGGAAATAAACTTTTCAATAAATTCCCCCCAAACCTTTTTTGTTTTAAATTGGTAACAAATCTTTTTAACGAAATCCCCATGAGCCTCATCTAAATATGAACAAATGTCTGTTGCCAAAATCCACATAGCCAATTCATCTTGGCTCATAAGCATAACTCGCTTCAAGAACCTAAATTCCTTATTAGTTATCATTTTTCTTAAGTTTTTAAAATTTATGATTATTTTTATTGATTTTTTAATTTAATAGCTACAAACTATCACAAACTAGAATTTTGTCAATAAAAAAACCGTGCTATGCACGGCTCTTTTTAATTTTGCAAGGGCTTAGCTCCCTTTGATATTAATCGTTCTACAAAACGGTAAGATCTTTCAGCACCGAACTTTTTAGTCCCCTGCTCATGATTAATAATTTCTTTATAAGTATTCAAAGCTTCATCAAATCGACCTAATTTAGTCAAACAAGAAGCCTTTCCATCCCATATATTATGACTGTAACGACCTAAATTCATTTTTTTAGCTTTTTCGTAGTGCTCTAAAGCAATCAAATATTGTTCTTGAGCTTGGTACACATAACCAATAGAAACATGAGCTACAAATGCAGTTTTATCTATTTTTAATATATGATTAAAGCTCTCAAGTGCTTTATCAGTATCTCCCATAAAGCTATAAACTACACCTTTAGAATTCCACGCAGGAATATATTTTTTATCAAAAGAAATAACTTTATCAAAATAAATCATAGCCTTATCATAAAGCTTCAATTTTTGTAATGTAGTTCCAATAGACATCAAAGTATCAATTCTTTTTGGATTAACTTTGAGCATATATTCAAGCACATCAAGTGCTTCTTTGTATTTGAATAATTTTTGATAAGTAACCGCTTTACCATTAAGAACATCTAAATTATTAGGCTCAATAGAAAGAGCAATTTCAAATGATTCAAAAGCATCTGAAAAAAGCCCTGATAAAGAATAAGCCATACCTTTATTAGCCCAAACAGTAACAGCACGTGGTTTTATCTTTAAAGCTTCATTGTATTCAACAATAGCTTCATTGTATTTGCCCATTTTCATAAGAGCAAAACCTTTAGAATTATGAATTTCCCAAATTTCTTTATTTTTATCTAATGCGGCAGCTTTATCAAGTTCAGCAATAGCCTGTGAGTATTGAGCATTAGAAATCAGACGAGATCCCATTCTGTATTGCAACCAAGCTGGTGTTTTAGTTCTTGGATCCCCATTATCATCTTTTTTAAGTTTTTCGACAGTTTCATCGTCGACAAGATCAGAAAGTCTTCCTTCTGTAACTTTTACATTATCTTCTGCTGGTTTGCTTGTTTTTTTAACAGCAACCTTTTTTACTTTTTCTTCAGCAACCTCTTCTGTTACTTTAGTTTTCTTTAATCCCTTTTTGAACTCATTCGTATCAGGAACTATTTCTTGTTTAATATCTATTTCTTTTTTAAGTTTTGGCATAATTTCATCCTTTATTAATTTAGCCTAATAATTTTATCATATTTAAAATAAAAATGGAAGTACTTTTTTGTTAGGTTAAAGTGGTCCGCGGGGATAATATGTAAAATGACCACTAAGTCAAGAAAAATTTTCTTTACCTTTTTTAATTAGTGTACTATCATCAAAAAGCCAGAGGTGGGCATAAGGTTTTGTAACCAGATCAGATTCGAAAGAAAGCAGTCATATAGAATTCAAGTGGGTCACCTTCTGGCGCTTATAAAAGGAGAGAACAATGCTAGATTTCATACTATCTGACACATCATTATATTTAAAAGCAATTCTAAGTTTACTCACATCATTTTCGCTATGTTTAATTTTTGGAAATAAATTCATCAGATTTATAAAGTCAGTAGCTACAATGGGACAACCGATTCAGCTTGAAGCTCACAAAGAAAAAATAGGAACTCCAACAGCAGGTGGAATTTTAATCATTGTAGCAACATTTATATCATCTCTGCTTTTTGCAAATTTAACAAACCCATTTATATTAACAATTTTATTAGCTCCATTATGTTTTGGAATAATTGGTTTCATAGACGACTTTTATAAAATGAAAAGAAAAGCATTACCAAATTATGAAAACCAATACGGACTATCAGCAAAAAAAAGATTATTAGGCGAATTTTTAGTAGCAGCAATAGCAATCTTTGCAATTTCAGTTTCAACTCCAGATGCAGCAAGAACAATAATCAACATACCATTTCTTTCATCACTCTCATTTAACGCATGGTGGTTCTACTACCCATTTGCAGCAATTGTAATAGTAGGTTCAGCAAATGCAGTAAATATCACAGATGGAATGGATGGACTTGCAACAAAAACATCTATGACTTCAGTTTTAACATTTATAGTTTTAATGTTATTATCAGCAAATATGTTTACATCCCAAGCTCACAATCTTTCATTCGTAGAAAACTCAGGTGAATTAATAGTCTTTGCATCAGCCTTATTTGGAAGCTTACTTGGATTTTTATTCTTCAATGCAAAACCAGCATCAATCTTTATGGGTGATGTAGGTTCATTATATTTAGGCTCAATTTTTGGAATTTTTGCAGTAATGTTAAAAATTGAAATGCTATATGGAATTTTCGGATTTTTATTTGTAGCTGAATTAGGCTCATCATTCTTCCAAACAATGTACTTCAAATACACCCGTAAAAAAACAGGACAAGGAAAAAGATTATTTAAAATGGCTCCATTACATCACCATTTTGAAATGATGAATATTCCAGAAACAAAAGTAGTAGAAAGATTCTTTATAGTATCAATAATTCTTTCAATAATAGCATTAACAAGTTTATTTGTAAGGATTTAATAAATGGCATTTTCGCATACAGACGATTCTTTACTAGCAAAATGGTGGCATAACGTAGACCGTACATTATTTTTCTCAGTAATTCTTCTTGTTGCCATCGGACTTTTAATGACTATGATAGCAGGACCATATTCAGCAAGAAGAATAGGTTTATCAGATTATCATTTCTTAACAAGATTCTTTGCATTCTTAATCCCAGGCTTTGTATTACTAATAGGATTTTCTATGGCAAAGCCAGAATGGATAAAAAGAATAACTTACGCAGGGCTTGGAGTAATGTGGATTTTAACAATCTTAGTATTATTTATAGGTTCATCTTCAAAAGGATCTGTTCGTTGGTTTGATTTTGGAATAATAAAATTACAACCAACAGAATTATTCAAACCATTTTTTATAGTCTATACAGGAATAATGCTAACAAAAATAAAAGCGATTTGGGGACAAGGAAAAAAGAAACAAGTAACGATTCTAATATCCACCCTACTCTTTATTTTTTTAACAGCAACAATAGCAACATTCCTACAACCAGATAATGGAATGGCATTAACAATAGCAGTAATATTTGCTGCCCAATTATTTTTAGTTGGCTTAAACATGCGCCTCATAATGATTATAGGAGGCTTATTTATTTGTTTAGGAGGAACATTATATTTTACCTCTTCTCACTTTCATGACCGTATTCAAAAATTTACACAACCAGATAAAACAGATAATTATCAAGTTAAGTCAGCCATATCTGCAATTAAAAATGGAGGTTTACTTCCTTTATCAATAGGGCAAGGTTATTTAAAACAAAACATTCCCGATTCTCACACAGACTTTGTATTAGCTGTTTTTGCAGAAGAATTCGGATTATTAGTAACAACTCTTTTAATATTATTTTATTTTTTCATAATAAATGAAACACTATTTAAACTAAGAAACAAAAAATCCACATTTATATTTCTGGCAGGATCGGGACTAATATTACTATTTGCATTTCAAAGCATAATAAATATAGCAACAACCTTTAATATAATGCCAACAAAAGGTATGACACTTCCATTTGTATCCTACGGAGGATCATCATTTTTAAGTTTTTGTATAAATTTTGGGTTCTTACTTAACTTTTTAAGTAAATCCAACAAAGCAGAGAGGTACAAGGTATGAAGAAAGAAAAGCAAGAAAACAAAAAAATAATAATCACAGCTGGCGGTACAGGTGGCCATGTATTCCCAGGAATTGCAATAGCAAATGCATTAGCAAAAGATGGTTATAAAATATTATTCATAACTGACAAACGTGCTCTTGGGTATTTCAAAAAAACTAAAATAGATTCAAGCATAAAAATCAAAACATGTTTATCAAAAAGTATTTCTGGCAATCCATTGAAAAAATTACTCGGTGCTTTTGTAACATCAATAGGTGCCCTTCAAGCATTTTATTACTTTTTAACATTCTTTCCAAAGAAAGTAATTGCTTTTGGTGGATATGCATCATTTCCAGCATCAGTAAATGCAGTAATCTTTCGCCGTCCATTAATATTACACGAACAAAATGCAATTCTTGGAAAAACAAACAGAATAGTAGCAAAATTTGCATCAGTAATAGCATTAAGTTTTAAAGATACAAAAGCTATTCCTGCAAACAAAAAAACTGTATATACAGGTTACCCATTAAGAGAAGAAATTCAAAAATTTATAGATAAAAAACCAACAGAATCAAAATTAATAAATATACTTGTAATAGGTGGCTCTCAAGGGGCAAGATTATTTAACTCTCTTTCATATGTCTTTGCTGACCTTGATAAAGACTTGCGTAAAAAAATATTTGTAACACAACAAATAGCAGATACAGATGCAGCAAAAGAAGTTTCAGAATTATATGAAAAAACTGGAATATCTCATGAAATCAAACCATTCTTTGAAGATATTTTTGATAAAATTCATAAAGCAGATCTAGTCATTTCAAGAAGTGGTGCAGGAAATTGTTTTGAAACAATAGCATTAGAGAAAAAAGCAATATTTGTTCCACTAGCAATAGCAGCAGATAAACACCAAGAATTAAATGCAAGAACTTTTGAACCTTACGGATACATAGTTATAAATGAAAAAGATTTTAATTTTGAACATTCAAAAGCAGTAATAGAACCATTACTAAAAAATCCAAAATCATTAAAGTTAACTAAAAAGGTTCCACCTCAACCAGATACTTTGAAAGAATTTGAAAAATTAGTAAAAGAATAAAAAAGAGGCAAATGCCTCTTTTTTTTATTTCTTCTTTGCCACTTTCTTTTTAGAAGACTTTTTCTTTTCACCTTCTGGTTTATAAATCATATCAATTGGCTTTTTTATCATAGGCAATAATGGATCTAAACCATATTTATTTGGTCCAACAGTACCTCTGAAAAACAGTAACCATAACCCAATAATCAAACCAGAAATGAATGATATAACAGAAAAAAAACTTACCATCAATGGAATAGACATAAAAGCAAATACAACAGTAACTATTCTTAAAGTAATTAATGATATTAATATAATAAGGGCATTTTTAGTCGAAATACTCATGTCATGAAATCTCTTAATATCAAGCATAAAGTTAGAATATATAAAAACTAACACTGCAGCAATTAAAAGTGCAAAACCAATAATTACCATTACAGAGCTTCCAACTGCTCCACCAGCGAGCATTAATACGTAAAACAACATAATAAAAACAACAGCAACTAACCATAATGCAATATTACACAAGAAGTAAGGTAACCTATTCATTCTTCCTTGTGATTTTAAAAAAGTATTAATTAATGTTTTCATAATAATCTCCTATTTTTCTTCTTTATTATTTTTTTAGCAGTTTTTTTAACAACTTTCTTATTAGAAATTTTTTGAACTTTTGCAGTCTTTTTCTTTGAAACAACTTCTACTTTAACAGATTTTTCAACAGGCATTCCAAATTGATTTTTCTTAGTGCTTCCTTTTTTAAAGTAAACAAAATAAATATAAACAACACTATAAATTATAATCAAATCATATAAAAACACTGAAAATTGATTAAAATAATACATAGCAAGTAAAGCAAACATGCCAATATAGTAAGCAACCAATGTCCAAGCTGAACAATTTAAATCATGAAGTCTTTTCACATTAATTACAAGACTTGGCCATATACCTAAAAGCAAGAAAACAAGTACAAGGGGTGTCTGTAAAAAATACGCAACAGTAAACAAAAATAATTCATAAAGTATCAAAGGTATTGTATAGATTAAAAAATCCAATCTTCCCATTCTACCTTTTGCATTAAAATAAATATTTTTAATATTGTACATAATATCACCTATTTCTTTTTATTTTTTGAGTTTTTAACTAATTTCTTCTCTTTAAGTTGTGTTTTTAAAACTTTCTTAGCCGGAACTTTTTTATTTTGCTTTTTTTCTTCTTTTTTTATTGGATTTGGTCCATATTTATTAGCCCCTTTTGTACCTTTCACAATATACATCCAATACAATAAAACTATGATATATAAATCAAACAAACATAGCCAAAAAATCGATTCTGGATTAAGATACAAAACAAACAGAATAAATACAGTCAAAAGAGCTACACCTACAGCCCCCAAAGCTGATATTTTCATATCATGAAATCTTTTTATAATAACAGCCATTCCAGGATAAAGTTCTAACAATAACAAAAGCAAGAAAAACGGGCTAACAAAATAAGCTAAACTAAAAACAATAGTTTCAAAAATAGCAAATGGAATACTATAGATTAAAAAATCTAATCTTCCCATTCTTCCTGTAGTATTAAAATAAACATCTATTAACTTCTTCATAATAACTTCTCCTATTTAGCTTCATAAAGTTTTAAATAAACATCTGCTTCAACAGTATAAGGAATATAATATTTAATATATTTCAATTTAGCATCATAAACCTCAATAGTTACCATTTTATCTAAAAACTTGATTTTTTCTTTAATATAATATTTATAAAAAGCAGGATAAACCTTCATAGGTCCAACCATAAAAGACATAGGATTTTTATAAGGAAATTGAGCATAAAATCCAGCAAATTCAGGCAATTTAGCAAATTTTATATCATCTGGAGCTTTAACAGCAGAAAGCATAAATTTATTATAAACTTCTTCAGTAACTATTAAACCAACAAGAGCTCTTGTTTTTTCTTTTGGAGTAGTCTTTGGATCATCAAAATAAACTCCAATACCTTCAGAAGAATTTTCTTTTCCAGCAAATGCTTCTAATTTCTTATAAACTTCATTTTGTTTTGAATAAGGACCAGTATATGACATGTAAACAACATATGTTTCAGCCAAAGCGATTGGTTTAACACTAATTTTTTTAAACATTCCCATATAATTTGCAAACAATAAAAATATAATAAGTATGATTCCAACTATAATTAAAATTTTTTTAAGCATAATTCCTTCTCCTTTTTCATTATAAGAAAATTATAGCAAATATAATTATATAAAGTCTATTAAAATCATCAATATCTTTCTAGTGTTTCTTTTTCTAAAGCTTTCTTCTTACGGGGTCTAAAAGTTTTTTCAAAAAATGGGTTAAAAGATTTTCTTATTTTTTCTATTTCTGGTATTGCAATATTTTCAATATCAGACTTTAATTTCGAACCTTTTCCATTATTTTGAAGATCTTCTTTTACATAGTCATATAAAATTCCCTTTGAATAATGTTTTCCAACTGCTTCTTTATCAAATTGCAAAACACCATTATTTTTATTATAATTTGTAATCACCTTAGACAAAAATTCTGGTGGAAGAGCGTGAGAAGGCAATTCAGGAATTAAATCTGTATAAGGGCAAGTAATTCCAGATAATCCAAATCCAGTAACAGACATTTGTTTTCTTATTCTATCATAAAAAACATTTTCTCGTCTTAAATCAGTATGGCAAAAGGTTTGCACATCAGTTTTTAAAGGATTTAAAGCACAAAAATCAAAATCATCTCTAAATTCTCTAAAATTTTGTTTATCTACAACTTGTTCCAACCTCTCTAATATTTCATCATTAGTAAAATCGTTACTAATATTAAGTCTACTATTTTTTTTCTTAGTATCATAAGAATGCAAAAAAGTTAAAAAATCTGCAAATTCATAAGCTTGATCACTAATAGCAATCTGATCCATAGGTTTCTCAAGTCGAGCTAATTCAGTTCCTCTTGCTAATTCTTCTATTAAGTAATCATTTGAAACATCTAATAATTTAGGAACAAAAACTTTGCCTTTATATTTAGAAAGAATTTGATTCGCAATAACCTCTCTCTGTATAACATCATTCCAATCTTTAGGATCAACTCCATTCATAGGAACTTTTAAAACAGCAGGATGAATATTACGTTCAATCAGGAAGATTTTACAAAAATCTCCTGTTCCAATTTCTCTTATAATATTATGTCTTTTTTTTATTTTAGCTAAATCCATAATATGCATTATATCACAAATTCAACTAAACAACAAGAATTAAAATTAAAATTTGAAGCTTAAAACTACAGAAGCCATATGATTTTCATAATCTTTTCTCATTTTTCCATCATATCCAAAAGTGATTCGAAGTTTACCGGAAGTATAAAGAGTTACATTAGCCCCTACTCCATAGCTTAATTCATCAAAATGAGCTGCCATAATTTCATATTCTGAACCATTAGGCAATCCTATTTTATATTCGGCATCACTAGCAAGAAGATCATAACCAGCTCCAAATCTTAATTCCCATCTAAGTTTATAACCAGAAGAAAATTCATAAATTTTATTTAAACTTAAATCAGCAAGTCCAGTAACAGTTCCAAAAACATTACCTTTCACTTCTTGTCCTAAAGCATCTTTATATTCACCTTGATAAACAGTAACAGTTCTAAGTCCGAATTCAGGAACTAAATTAACAAAACCTAAATCAAATATATAACCAGAAGAAACTTGAGCAGCAACAGTTTCCAAATCAGATTCGGAAGTTACTAAAGTTCCAAACACATCTTTTGTTTCGTCAAATGTAGAATAAACATAACTTAATATTCCATCAATATACCAATTATCAGACATAGTATATTGTCCATAAACCATGAAAGAATTAGAATTTATATTACTTGCACGGGGCAATGCTTCAGAATCAGTACCAACATAAGAATAAGCAACACCCATTCTCAAATCGTGGTTTACATCACCATCGTATCCCAAAACAAAACCTGCAGAATCATTATCAAATTTATTATTCTTTGATTGATTGTATTTAGCATGATTATAAATACCTTCCATCCAGAAACCTTCATAATGTTCACCAAACTTTTTATCTTGAGCATATGAAGACCCTAATCGATTCGAAGTGATACGAAACATTTGGCTAATTTTTTCAGTAGTCATTTCATAAACCATAGCGCCAGCATTAGGTGAAATTAAAGCCAAAGCATCCATATAAGCATCAACATCACTTTGAGCAAGAGCATATAATTTAGCAGCTACATCATCAGACTTACTACCTAAAGTAAAATCAGCACCATCATTCCAAGCCTTTGCAGTATTTAAAATATTTTGATCAGCACCATTAGTTTGCACAAGTTGTTCTGTTGAGATATCTTTACGAGTTATTTTATATTTTCCATCAACTAATTTTTCAATTTCATACAAATTATTGTCATTAGTAGCTATTTCATTAAAATCATTAGTCCCATCAGAAATAACAGAAAGTTCATAAGGTACAAATTTTTCTAAAGAAGAACGATCAATCGTAAATTGTAATTTTGTTCCAGTACCAGAAACAGCAATAGTATTAGCAGTCAATGTTCCATGAATTACATTTCCACCACTTTTGGAAATAGTAACTTTCAAAGTAGTATTATCATAGAAATTAACAGTATCAAGAGTAAAGTTAGAAGCACCAATATCTAAAGTTCCAGAATTTGTTACAGTTAAGTCAGCAAGTGAAGCATCGATTCTTCCTGTTCCAACAGAAGTAAGTGTTCCGCCATCAACATATATATCATCATCTTCAGTTATAAATTTTATTGAAGCCATACCAACATAAAGATTCACGGTTCCTTTAGTATAAATAGCACCACCTTTTCCAGCTCCACCATTTGCTTGGTTTCCTTCAAATTGTGTTCCAGAATAAATAGTAACAGTCCCACTTTCATTATAAATAGCAGCCCCATCACCACTAGCTATATTACCTTTAAAAAGAACTCCATTACCAATAGAAGTAGTCGCTCCATTATTATAGAAAGCGCCACCATTTACAGCTTCATTAGCTTCAAAAGTTCCAGACATCAAACTAAATGAATTTGTTCCTTCAAGATAAATTGCTCCTCCATTTCCAGAAGCAATATTATTTTTAAAAGTTCCTGAACTATCTATATCAAGTCTTCCTTTAGAATAAATAGCACCACCGTTAACACCTTCATTTCCATCAAATGTAGATTCTTTTCCAATAGATATCGAACCACCTTCATAATTATAAATAGCTCCACCATCACCAGTTGCTATGTTTGTTTTAAAACTAGCCTTATCTGCAATAGTTACAGAACCTTTATTATAAACACCTGCCCCATTAACAGCTTCATTTGATTCGAATAAAGCCTCAGTTCCAAAAGTTATACTTCCAGCTTCATTATAAAACGCACCACCATCTCCACTCGCTATATTAGTTTTAAAAGAAGCCTTTTCAGCAATAGTGACAGTACCTTTATTATACAAAGCACCACCATTAACAGCCTCATTACTTTCAAATAAAACTTCATTTCCTATAACAAGATATTGTTCAGAATAAACAGCACCACCATTTCCATCAGAAATGTTCAAATTAAATTTCACATTATTTGCAACATTAAAAAGAGTAATAGCATAAACAGCTCCACCATCACCTTCATTTCTATCAAATCCAGTAACTTCCGTATCATCTTCAAATATTAAATCTGTTGAAGAATTTTCTAAAACAATTCTATCAACTGATAAATTAGTTCCATCAATTACACCATTGTAAGCAAAAGCAGGTATTGATACCAAAGCAAATAAAAAAAATACTAAGTTTTTTAGTGAAGTAAATCTAAACATCTATAATTCCTTATTTCTCAATTTATAGAGCAAGATTTTAAAGGAGTTCAAAGAAAAGTCAAGAAAACTATTTATTTTTTCTTCATATAATATTCGCGTATTTTTGGATCTAATTTTTCCAAACTATAACGAAGTGCTGTTCGTGGTAATTTCGAAGCATATTTATCTAAAAAAGCTTTCAAAACTTTTTCATCCATTTTACCAACTTCACGTAACATCCAACCAACAGCCTTATGCATTAAGTCATGCTTATGCAACATAAAATCGACAGCTAATTTTAAAATATCATCAAAATCACCTTGTTTTATAAGATACTGACAAGCAAGTACAGAAATTCTCTCAGACCAAAGATGTTTTGATTTGGCAAGCTTATATAATATATCAGTCTTACCAGTTTCATAAACATAAGGCCCAATAATTTTAGGGGAAGAAATATCAACCAAATCCCAATTATTAATATATTTTGTATTTTTAAGATAAAGGTTAACAATTTCTTTTTTTTCTCATCTGCTTTTTCATATTTTTTTACTAACATAGAAACTGCAGTAGTTCTTGCTTCATGCCAAGGGTTTTGTAAAAGTTTTTCAATTTCTGCCAATGAAATATCTTTTACATATTTTTTTATAATATCATTAACATCTTTAAGTTGCATTCCTAAAAACTTATCCCCTTCAGCATATTCACCCTTACCTGCTTTAAAATAGCGTAAAGATTTTTCAGCTTCAGCAGGATTACTATGAGATTTCAAATCTTTAAAAACAATATCAGCTGTTATCATTTAAAACTCCTATACAGTTTTTTCCAAAATATTTCTTAATGAAGATTTCAATTTTTTAAAGTCGTCATATTTCTTAAAATTTCCTTTTGAAGCAACAGAAACACATCCAGTTTCTTCAGACACCACAAGAACATTCACACCCAAAACTTCACTAGCTCCAAGTGCAGCTCTGTGACGTGTACCATATTGCCAATTGATTTTATTTTTTTCAGTCAAAGGTAAAATAGCACCAGCAGATAAAATTTTATTTCCACTAATAATAACACAACCATCATGAAGCGGAGTTTTATCATGAAATATAGTAAGCAACAATTCAGAAGATATATCAGCATTAAGAGCTACTCCAGGGTTTTCAATAGTCCCCAACATATCGCTTCTAAACAATATCAACCCACCAATTTGTTTTGAAGACATATATTCAACAGCTTTAATAATTTCATCACAACTATGACTTAAATAATCTTCACCTTTTTTTGATTTAGGCAAAAACCATGAATAAAAGAATTTAGCTTGTCCTAACATTCCAAGAAACTTACGAAGTTCTGGTTGAAATATAACAACAAGTCCAAATAAAACGAATGTAACACCATATCGTACAAAAGTTCCAAGAATAAGGAAATTAAATCTTATCAATACTAAACTAAAGAACCACAAAAGGACTAAAACAAAAATTCCCCTAACAAATTTAGCAGAATTCTTTCCCTTAATAAAACGATTATAAAACAACCAAGTAACAACAATTATAATTAAAATCTCAACAATACTGGTTACAGTGTTATAATTAAAATAGTGTAAAAGTGCATTCATTTTGGATTCCTTATTTTATATACGAACCATATATAGCACAAACTTATCAAATTTTCAAAAACAAAATCTATTTATCTGAAATAACCTTTCCATTTTTTATTTTTTTATATTCAGAAGGAATAACAAAAAATCTCTTTTGTTGTTTTACTTTTCCAGATTTACCTGAAAATTCTTTTATTTCAGACAAAGTCTTTGCAACATCTTTTTTATCATCAGATTTTTCATAGGATTGAACTATCAAAAATGCAATATCATAGATATTAGCAGCTCCAAAATGGTTACTCATTTTACTAAGTTCTTTAAATCTTTCTTCAAACGTTTTATCTCCATCAACCATATCAACAAACCAAACTCCTTCAAACAAATCTTTTTCTGCAGTATATCCAGGCATATCAGTTGCAGTCATAGGAACATTAATCCCCATCTCTAACATCTTTTTTCTAGCAATTTCAAATTCTGGTGTTTCTAACATTAAAATATATATATCAGGATTTTTAGCCTGGGTTTTATCAAACACAGTTTTAAAATCTCTTTCTCCAATATTAATAACTTGTTCACTAACAATATCTAACTTAAAATCAGCAGATTGTTTTCTTATTTGATTTCTAACCATTTCTGACCAAGCATTATTACACCCTAAAACAGCAACTTTTTTATGACCAAGGCTTTTAATTCTTGAAAGTAACATTTCTATTTGTTTAGGCGGGTATGGGTAAAAAGTAAAATCATATTCAGATATTAAAATTTTTTCATCATTACCAAAGCTAACATGTAATATATCTTTATCTTTTAAAATTTCAGAAACAAGAATCCCAGGATTATTCCAATAAGAAATAATAGCGTCAACCTTATCATATGTAATAAGTTTATTAGTTGCAGACATAATTTTTCTTATTTGCATTATATCTTCATCTTCTATAACAAATTTATATTGATATTTTAAATTATCCATATTTTTTAAATCAGATTCAAAAAGTAATATAGCCTGTTTAGCAATATTTCCATACTCTTCACTATCTCCAGTCAAAGGTAACCCAACACCAATAGTAACCACAGGTTTATCTGATTTTTGTGTTTTTGGTTTAAATAAAAAAACTCCAACAATTATTGCAATAATTAAAACAACTAATAAAATCCAAATTTTCTTCATACAATATCCTCATATTTTTCTTTTAATGATAACATACCATTCTATTATAACAATAAAAATATAGAAAATTCCTTTATTTTTTAAATTTAGGGGCAGTTAATTGATAACTTACATCAACAAGTTCCTGCAATACAGAAGATTTAACAGTCCCATCCAACATAACTGTCAACCAATGTTGTTTATTCATATGATATCCAGGAAGAATACCTTTAATTTGACGATAAGGTCTGGACTTAACAGGATCACATTTTAAATTGACAACATCACACTTACCATCAACATCAATTCCAAGTTTCCTTTTATCTAACTTAAACATTACAGCAGCATACCATTTTCTATTTCCTTTTTGACGAAAAATAGCAATATCATCTTTAAAAGGAAAATCAGGTTCAGTGCCATAATTATCTCTTATATAAACAAACAAATCATTTTTTGTAGCCATACCCACCTCTCATACAAATATATTAGCTCTAATTAAAAATTAATTCAATATCTTAAAAAGAATTAATATGTTACTATATGTAAATAAAACGGAGATTAAAACATGACTAAACGCTGCCCTTGGCCAAAAACTGAATTAGACATAATCTATCACGATAAAGAATGGGGAAAGCCATTACATGACGATAAAAAGCTTTTTGAAATGTTAATATTAGAAGGCATGCAAGCAGGTCTAAGTTGGAGCACAATATTAACAAAAAGAGAATCTATGAAAAAAGCCTTTGATAATTTTGACACAAAAACTATAGTCAAATATGATGATAAAAAAGTCAATGAACTTATGCAAAATTCTAATCTAATAAGAAACAGATTAAAACTATCATCCCTAAAACTAAATGCAGAGGCATTCATTAAAGTTCAAAAAGAATTTGGCTCATTTGATAAATATATTTGGGCATTTGTAGACAATAAACCAATAATCAATAACTTCAAAAATATAAACGAAACTCCAACAAGAACAGAAATATCAGACAAAATCAGTAAAGATTTAAAAAAAAGAGGCTTTAAATTCATAGGTACAACAATATGTTACGCTTTCATGCAAGCAGCAGGATTAACCAACGACCACATGCCTGATTGTGAACATAAGTTTAAATAAAAAAAGCCGCAAAGCTGCGACATTTTATAATACTGGCGGAAGGGGTGAGATTCGAACTCACGGTAGAGTTGCCCCTACGTCGGTTTTCAAGACCGGTGCATTAAACCGCTCTGCCACCCTTCCAGCGTTGACATAATATATTGAATATTTTTTCATTTTGCAAGAATAAAAAAGATTTTATTTCTATTCAATTTATGATACAATACTATACATGAGGAAATTAGCACTATTTTTAGCTATCTTTATATTGTGTCAGGCATCATCGTATGCTCAAAATTCATATTCATTCAGAAATATGAAACAAGACACATACCCTGCTCCATTCACAATCGATGATTATGAAACAAAAAAAGGTGATATTGAAACAGGAGCAAATCCAGTAGCAATCGTAGGAACAGTTATAGCAACAGGAGCTGTAGCAGCAGGAACTGGGTTTTATGTAAAAAACATTTCTGATAAGAATGCTATGAGAGATTGTGTTAAAAAAACAAGAAACGAAAATAGAGAATATTGGGTATACAATGACAAAGCATCTAAAGATACTGGAAGATGTGAAAAATGCTGCGCTCAGGGTTTATTCAGAGTAATGAATATGGGTATCCTAGAATGCAAAGAAGCAATAGGGTCAAATGAAGTTTCAACACCAAATCCAACAGTTTGTTTAGAATACGAAGAACAAAAGAAAATCTAATTTAAATATTTACTTCAACATTACCATACACAAGTATAGTAGGTTTAGCTCCATTATCAAACACTCTTTTTGCCATAGCTGCAATATCTTTAGCAGTAATACTATCAATCAAATCAAGAATATTTTTAACAGGATAAAGATCATGATAAAATATTATTTGATATGCATTTCTCATAATTCTAGCAGAAGTTCCTTCCATTTCGAAAGAAATTCCTGCTCTTATTTGAGCCTTTATTTTATTAAGCTCATCATCCTTCATAATATTTTTACCAAACAATTTTAATTCATTTAAAAGAACCTTTAAGAACTCATTAAACTTCTCAGTTGCCACAGATGAAAATATAGAAAATATTCCGTTATCTGTATAATTAATATATGTAGATTTAATTCCATAAACCAGCCCACGTTTTTCTCTAAGTTCCTGATAAAGTCGAGCAAATATTCCACCAGTCAATGCAATTTTTAAAAGTTTAGCAGTATAAACTTCCTTAATATTATCATAAGAAGGTGCAGGATAAGAGGCATAAAAATAAACTTGTCCATTTCCTAACTTATTTTCTATTATTCTTTTTCCACCAATATATTTTGCTTTTTTAGAAATCTTATTTTTCCTATATGGCCATGGAGAAAACAACTTTAAAATCAAGTCTAAAATTTTCTTTTCATCTACATTTCCACTAACAGACAAAACACATTCATCTGACGCATAATTATCTTTCATAAAATCATAAAGATCTTTAACTTTCATATTTTTAACACTATCAGAAGTCCCCAAAACTGGGCGTCCTAAGTCCTGATTAGTATAGGCAATTTCAGTCATCAAATTATTGAATAATGAATCTAAATCCTCATTATCTTGAGCAATTTCTTGAAGTATAACTTTCTTTTCATTTTCAAATTCTACTTCTTCAAATTTAGACTCCATAAGCATATTTGCTAAAAGCTTCAAAGCTAAATTAAAATCCTGTTTTAAAACCTTAAAATGAAATGCTGTTAATTCTTTTGTAGTATAGGCATTAGCCTGTCCACCAACATCTTCTAATGTTCTAATAACATTTTGCCCTTGCTTATTTTTACAACCTTTAAAAATCATATGTTCTAATAAATGAGCAGTTCCACTTTTGCCAATTTTATCATCTCTGCTCCCAGCTTTTATAAACATACCAAGAGAAACAGTTTCAACACTTTTTAAAACATCAACAACAACTCTAATTCCATTAGGAAGCACATAAATAGGCAATCTTTTATTCATTTTCTTTTTCTCCATATTCGCTGTGATATCCACCGACTTTTTTAAGCACTTGAAATAATATACCATCAAAATCGAAACTCAAAGCCATCAAAGGATCTTTATTATCATAAGCACCATCAATTTCAAGAAGATATAAAACCTTCCCAGCATTTGTAGGCATAATATCAACGACCTCTTTAACTTTAAAATCAACACTTATTAAAGCCATTTTTAAAAATTCTACAGGTACAGCTTGTGATACTTCAACAACAATAACGGAAACATCTCCTGTATTTTTTATGATATCAGAAGTAACTCCATAAAAAACTAATTCCCCTTCAATTAATTTAGCAAATATAGACGGTGGATTTTCAATATTTAAAAATAACTTCATCCACCAAGCACTTTTAAGATTCTTAAAATAAGGTATAAAACCAATATTATCTTTAGCCTCAATAAAATTGCTCATCAAAGAAGTGTTAGTTTCTAAGAACTTAATTTTATCAACTCCAGGAAAATGTTTAGTCAACATTTTACCAGCATAAAAGCAAAATTCATTTTGCCCCATAAATTGCCCTATTTCATTAGACACAAAAATATTGCAATCTTTTTTTTCCAAATATAGTGAATTAATCAAAATTCTTTTAATAAAATACTCATCACTTTCATTAATTAAAAAAACCTTTAAAAAGTTAGTATCAAGGAAATCTGACATAACGTCAATTCCAAAGTCTCCTGCTAATGCTTTAAGGTCTTCTATTTTAACCACTACTTAATTTCCTTGCAATTAATTCAAATTTCGAGTATCCTTTCTTGTATAAAGGAGACATAAAGATTATATCAAAAAAAAAGATTTTTTACAAATCTATTTTGAAATAATTGCAAATAAAAAATGAATAACGATAATTTTATAGTTTTAAAAAAAATCCTTGGACCTCTTTCTCATTACTATGAAAACGAGGGTATAGAAGAACTTGCCATAAACCGAGAAAAAGAAATCTGGTTACGTCTTCGAACAAAAAAAGAAAACCCATGGGTATGTTTAACTGACAGAAAACTAACAAAAGATTATTTATCATCAGTAATGTTTGTAATATCAAACACATACAACATGCCGTTTGATCCATTAACAAACACTCCAATATTATTTACATCTCTCCCAGGCGGCCATCGTTTTACTGGAATCTTAGGAAGAAACGTAATGTACGACAATGATGATTTAGATGGTGGTATAGCTCTAAATATAAGAGTTTATTCAAAAGATGTAGATATTAAATTTGAAGATTTCGGATTAGAAAAAGGAAAAGAGTTAAGAAAAATAGCTCTAACAAAGAAAGACCTTCCAAAAGATCCATATGAAAAATTAATGTACATAATAAACAGTGGCGAACCATTATTAATCAGTGGTGCAACCTCAACTGGAAAAACCACATTCTTAAATAATTTATTAAAGATAATAAATCCAGATTTCAGAGTAATAACAGTAGAAGATACAAGGGAATTAATAGTTCCACAAAAAAATCGTGTTCATATAGTACTCTCACGAACAACTCAAACTAATGCATTTGATTACAAACAAGTATTGGATTTAGTAGTACGTATGACACCAGACGTAATTCTTGGTGGTGAAGTTTCATCATCTAATGCGTCAGCATTAAACACCTTTGTAGACACAGGACACAAACACTTCTTCACAACAATTCACGCAGATTCTCCACAAAATGCGTTTGAAATTTTTGCTAAAAGAATAAAACTTTCAGGCGATACAACAGATATAAAGGATATTATATCTGATTTAGAAAAGAAATTCCATGTAGTTCAAATAGGTCGTGAAGCAAACCTTCGTTCAATAACAGATATAATATAAAAAATAAAAGCCCTTTCGGGCTTTCATTTTAATGACACAGTGGTTTCATCTACTATTCTATTATCTTCATCATAAAGATAAAAATAAATCAAACCATCTCCAAGTTCATTAGAATCTTGTTCTGAAATAAGATTATTAAATTCCACAACAATCTCAATCATAACAACTTCCATTATATAGCTCTTAAGGTCTTCTCCTTCAAAACTATCAGGAGTTTCCTTTTCGCCATGTATTTCCAATATAGAATTTATAATGGAACACATTTTTTCTGTTACCTGCTTTTGCGCACCAATGACTAAACTCAGCTTCATATTCAAAAAAATAATTCATCTGTTAAATCTCTTGATATCCCAGCCAAATAAATCCCATCATGCGTATAAAGCTTAAGCTCCAAATCGACTTTTGCAGTCTTAACATAAGGTCTTAATTTAGACGTATCTTTATAAGCAATTTTCTCACTGATTTCAATCAGTTTTTTATTGCAACACATTAAAAAAGCAGCCTTCCCTATATACTCATCAGGAACTTCTACGTCATACTCTTTTACAATATTTCCAAGTAAGTCATAAAATCCCTTAGATTGGTCAGGCACTACCGACGCAACTAATTCTAATTTCATTTTTTTATATTTAAGTTTTGATTATTTATTTTTGAATTATTAATAATAAAAACCAAACTAGCTTTTTATAACCATTTTGTCAATTAAATTTTAGTAAACAGAAAAATATAACCTCAAAAAAACCTTAATTTTCTATTGATTTTACGTATTTAAATTGCTATCCTCTCCTCAATAAAATCAAATAAATAAGAGGACGTACAAATGGCAAAAAAAATCAAAACAAGAAAATCATTAATGGAAAGAGAACAAGACGGTCTATATATGGAAGTTATGGACGAAGTAAGACATGAAAAAACTATGGTTTTTCTTAAAAAATGGGGAAAACTTTTTGGAATAATCGCAGTTGTATTACTAGGTGGTGTTTTAATCAGCCAAGTAATTGGAAATTTAAGAGCAAAACAACAAATGAAAGAAGCTGCAATTTATCAAGAAGCATCTTCACAAAGTGTTCTATTAAATGCTACTCAAATGACTGAAAAACTTGAAGAGCTTGCAAAAGACGGAAAATACGGATATCAAGCTGTTGCATACTTCAAACTAGCAGACATGGAACTAACAAAAAACAATGTAGCAAAAGCAGAAGAAATCTTAAAAGAAGCAACTAAAAAAATTGATCAAAAAGAATTAAGAGATTTAGCAATTTTAAAACTAGGCTTCTTAACAGCAGACAAAATGGATGTAGCCTCAGCTCAAGATTTACTATCACCAGTTTTAAAGAAATCATCACCATTTTATTATTCTGCAAATAATTTATTTGGGCTTATTTGTTTGAAAAATAACGACACAGCAAAAGCAAAAGAAATCTTTGAAAAAATAGCAAATGATGATGAAGCTCCAGCTGACATAAGAACATTTTCTTTTAACGCATTAACAACAATAAAATAATGAAAAGATTAGTATATATTTTTTGTTTATTATTAATTTCCTGTTCATCAAACAAGGAAATTTTTAATTCCGAACCTGAATCAAAGAACCCTTTGGTAAGCATATATGCACCAGTTCAGACAGACACATATGAAACACTCCATTACAAGAACTCTCATGCAAAACCAAATATAGCTGCAAATTACGAATACAAAAACGTATTTGAAAAATCATACGGTTCTGCTGACAAGGATTTAAATATAATTATGGCACCTCCATTGGTTGTAAATAATATCTTATATACAATAGACGCTCATGCAAAGCTAACAGCTACAGATTTAAATACTTTCAAAATCTTATGGACTGAAAAACTTTGTAAAGCAAAAGATGATTTTAAATCAGGTGGTCTTGTTATGAGTAAAGATATTTTATTTGTAACTCTTGGTAATGGTAAAGTTTTTGCTATAAACCCTCAAGATGGAAAAGCTCTTTGGCAACAACAAATTCCAGGACAAATAAAATCAGCTCCGATAGCAGATGATAAAAACATATATATTCAAACAACATCAAACGACATATTTTCACTTTCACAAAAAGAAGGAAAGAAAATATTTTCATTTAAAGGCATAGGTGAATCACTAGGCCACCCTCTTTCATCTTCCCCATCAATAAAAGGTCAAGACATTGTAATAGGCATGTCATCAGGAAGCGTATATTTATTAAAGAAAGAAACAGGCACATTAATTTGGGGAGCAAAAAACTACTCAACAAATTTAGCAAGAACAGGAATGTATGAAAAAAATATAGTAGCCTCTCCTGTATTTGATGACAAAAATTTATATGTATCAGGACTCGGAAATCTAATGGCAAAATACAATATAACATCAGGTAAAGTTTTATGGAAAAAAGAAATATCTTCTATTAAAACCCCAATTGTATCAGGAAATACTATCTTTACATTAACAACATCAAACAATTTGATGGCTTTAAATAAAGATACAGGCGCAACAATTTGGGAAAATGATTTATCTGTATTTAACAAATCTAAAAAGAACCCTATTACATTTTCTGACCTTTGCTTAGTCAATGACAAACTATTAGCAATAGGAAATGATTACTATGTTTATGAATTTTCAACAAATTCTGGAAAAGTGGTAAAGAAAAAATATTTAGGCAATACAACATTAATAGAACCAGTTTGTTTGTCTGATAAATTAATTATATTAACCCCACAAGCAAACATAGCGATATATAAGTAATGATAAATCTAAGAAGTATTTTTGAAAAAATAAAAATATTGCTATTATTTTTGCTACTTTCATTACTTTTCTTTTTTTCAATTATTGCGGTAAGATACACTATTTTAAATTCTAATATAAAAGAAGTTAAAATAGTCTCAAGATTAAAGAACATAACATCTCAAGAAATAATGTCTTTAATAGCTCTAAGTAAAGATTCGACTGTTTTAGGATATGATATTAAAACTGCCAATAAAAATTTATCAGACCTTCCCTTTGCAAGAGATGTAGTAGTAAAAAAACAATTCCCAAACTCAATTGAAGTAACAATAAAAGAAAAAAATGTAATAGCCCTATTCCAAGAAAACGGACTTTTATATCCAGTTGACGAAAAAGGCGAAGTAATTCCTCAAAGAACAACTTACGATGATACAAAAAATCTAATAATAGTATCTGGAAATGGAGCTCAAGTTCACTTCCTTCCTATATTTGACAAAGTTAAAAAAAGCCCTGCAATACTACCCTATATATTTCAAATAGAAAAAGTAGAAAACCGCAGATATAATCTTATTCTACAAGATGGAAAAATAGTAATGTTGCCACAATCTACCCCATTATTAGCAATAGAAAAACTAAACACATTACAAATAAAAACAGACATCTTAAATAAAAAGTTTAAAAGACTAGATTTAAGAGATACAAAAAGAATGTTAATAGAAGAATAAGAGAAACGCTCATGATGATAAAACCATTTCAAAAAAGGCAATTTTTAAGATTTTTAAAAAGAAGTTGGATTCTTGTTATTTTCTTAATTGCTTTCTTAGTGGTAATAATTAGAGTAGTTGATGTATCTTCATTTTCAAGCCTAGGCACAGGAATAGCAAAAGGCACAACAGCAGTTTTCAATGTAATCTCATACCCAGTAACATTTGTAAAGAATGAAAGTATCAGATTTAGAACATTAAAATCAGTAAATAAAGAAAATGAAAAGTTAGCTCAAACAATTAAAGACAAAGAAAATGAAATCGAAACCTTACAAACAATAGTCTATGAAAATGAAAGCTTAAAAAGACAGTTAGGCTATTTTAAAGAAATAAAATATTCAAAGAAGTTTGGAAAAATTTTATTCGATTCTCAAGATGCATATTTTAAAACAGTTTTAATTGATTTAGGCGAAGAAGATGGAGTAAAAGAACAACAAGTAGTACTAGCAAACGGATACCTATTTGGACAAATCATAGAAACATTCAAATCATCATCAAGAGTTTTATTAGTTTCCGATTCGAATTTTAAAACAGATATAGTCATTCCAAGAACAAGTTTCAGAGGTTTTATAAAAGGAAACAACAATAAAGGCGCAGTTTTATATAACATGGAATCTAAAGCTGACATCCAAGATGGAGACATAGTAATGTCTAATGGAATGAATCAAAATTTTCCTCCAAATATTTTGATAGGAACAATTAAAAACGCAAAAAGATTTCAAGTCGAGTTATATATTGAATTAAAAGATGTAACTTATATAGAAGTAATCACAGAAACGTTCAAAGGAAAATAGATCTAAATGAAAAAGAAAAAAGTAGAATTTAAAAAGAATCTCACTTTTTTACCATACGTGGTAATCTTTTTGTTTTTACAATTTTCATTTTTATCAGACTATTTAACAGATCTTTATTTGCTTCCATTATTTTACTTTTTCTTTTTCACTCCATCAATAGTCGGATTCGGAGCAGTAACAATATTTTCATTATTATCAGACAGCTTTTCACCAATATTCTTCTTAAATACTGTTGTAACACTACCATTATTTTATTTGGCTCAAAAACAAAAAGTATTGTCTTTTGAAAAAGAAATTTACCAACTATACCTTTTATTCTTTGTATTTATATTATTATTTGTATTATCAAAAAATTTAGTTTTGGAACTATTTTGGGGGAAACACGTATCAAATTGGATATATTTCAAACCATTTACATACACAATATTATTTGTAGTGTGTGCTTTCTTTTTCAACAACCTTAAGTTAAAGTATATAAAAGATGATAGATAACGAATTAATAAAAACCTTTAACAGACGAACATTTATAATAACAGGTGTAAAACTGTTTGCGTTATTTTATTTAATTATCAAACTATTCAAACTTCAAGTAATAGACTATAAAAAATACAAAAAACAATCAGATAAAAACTCATTAAGAATACGCTTCATAATTCCACCACGTGGAGTTATTTATGACCGTAATGATATAGTAATGGCATCAAATCAAAGAAAATATTTTGCCTATATCATAGCAGAAGAAACAATTAAAAACGAAGATCATTCTTTAACTCAAGTTTTAAGAGATTTATCAAGTTATTTAAAATTGCAACAGTCTGACTTACAAACTGTACTATCTGATATAGAAAATCAAAAAAAGTTTCTACCAGTTTTAATTCAAGAAGATTTGAACTGGGATCAAATGGCTAAATTAGAATCAAATCATCTAAATTTACCAGGAGTTTTTGTAGAAGAAGAAACAATCAGATACTATCCACAAAAAAAACTAGGCTGTCATTTAATAGGCTACGTATCAAAAGCTGAAAAAAGTGATTTAGGTCAAAAAGATTTATTCCTTGAAAAGCTTCCAAATTTTAAAATAGGAAAAACTGGACTAGAAAAACAATTCGATGAAATGCTACGCGGAACTCCAGGTGAATCTTACCAACTTGTAAACGCATATGGTCGAACAGTTCATACAGTTGAAGAAGAAGAAAGATTAGCAGTTCCTGGAAAAAACATAAAACTAACAATTGACCAAAGACTTCAAGAACACACATCAAGCATCATAACAGAAAAATCAGGTGCAGCAATTTTAATGGATGTAAACACAGGTGAAATATTAAGTATGACTTCATTCCCTGAATATGATTTATCAATATTTGAGGGAAGTAAAACATCAAAAGATGAATATAAGAAATTACAAGAAGACGAATATAAACCATTGATAAATAAAGCTATTTCAGGACAATACGCTCCAGGTTCAACTTTAAAAGTTATAACAGCTTTGTCAGCTTTAGAAAATAAAATAATCACTCCTGAAAAGAAAGTTCATTGCCCTGGACACTTTATATTTGGAAATCACAAATACCACTGCTGGAGAGATAAAGAAGGCCATGGTTGGCAAAATATGACAGAAGCAATAGCAAATTCCTGTGACGTATATTTTTACAAACTAGCACTGGAGCTAGGTATAGATAACATAGAAAGAACAGCATTAAAATTTGGTTTATCTGTTAAAACTGATTTAGATTTATTAAACGAAAAAGACGGTATTTTCCCAGGTCAAATTTGGAAAGCAAAAAGATTAGGCGAACAATGGTATCCATCAGACACAATTATAACAGCAATTGGACAAGGCTACACTTTGTGTACACCAATTCAACTAGCCCAAATGACAGCACGTTTAGCAAATGGGCAAAAAGCAATTACACCAAGAATAATTCAATCTTCAAAACCATTTAACTTCAAAGATTTAAATGTAGATCCAAAATATTTAAAAACAATTTATGAAGGAATGTATGGTGTTATGAATAAAGGTGGAACTGCATCTTATTATGGTTTTAACTATAAAGGCATGCAAATTGCTGGAAAGACAGGAACAACACAAGTAAGAAGAATTACAGAATCAGAAAGAAAAACAGGGAAACTAAACCAAGAACAATTACAATATATGTTAAGAAACCACGCATTATTTGTAGGCTATGCTCCATACATAAATCCAAGATTTGCAGTATCAGTAGTAGTAGAACATGGCAGATCAGGAACAATAGCAGCAGCAATGGGCTCAAGTATTCTTAAAAAAGCATTGGAGTTATATTCATGAGCACTGGGTACACAAGAAGCGTTAACTTAACATTATTTGAAAAGATTAAATCTTTCAATTGGATACTCCTTGGTTGCACTGCAATACTTTTGTTCATAAGTATTTCAATGTTATATGCCGTAGGATATGAAGATTGTTCAGCCCTTGAAGCTTGTACATTCAAATATGGCTCATGGCATCCATTTGCTTTAAAGCAATTATATAAAGTAGCTCTCGCAGTAATAGTTTTCTTAGTAACAGCATTAGTAAACATAAAAGTTTGGGTTAAATATGCCTATCCAATATTTATAGCCACTCTCTTCACTTTACTTCTTGTTGATATCATAGGTCACACAGGAATGGGAGCTCAACGTTGGATAAACTTAGGTATCTTTGTTTTTCAACCCTCAGAATTCATTAAAATAGCATTAGTATTAGCATTAGCAAAATACTATTCATTCATCTCAGGTTCTGAAGTAAAAGGAATGAATGCACTTTTAATTTCAGGCGCTATAATCTTCATTCCAGTTGCACTAGTTTTAAAACAACCAGATTTAGGAACAGCATTAATGCTTTTAATCTTAGGTTCAGGAATGTTATTCGTATCAGGGATTCCAGTTGCAAGATTTAAAAAAGCTATTTTAATAGGATTAATATCACTCCCACTTCTTTGGGAAGTCGGTCTAAAGCCATATCAAAAAGAAAGAGTTTTAACATTTATAAATCCATCTCAAGATACAGCTGGAGCTTCATACCACATCAACCAATCAAAAATAGCCCTAGGTTCAGGGGGATTTACAGGAAAAGGATTTTTAAACGGTTCACAAGCAAATTTAAACTTCTTACCAGAAAAACACACTGACTTTATATTCACAACCTATGCAGAAGAATTTGGATTCCTAGGAAGTGTATTTTTGATACTAGTTTATGTAGTAATGCTTTCCACAGGACATTACATAATTTTAAGAACACGTTCACGATTTGGCTCATTACTTGGATTTGGGCTTAATTTAAATTTATTTTTGTATGTATTTATAAATCTAGCAATGGTAATGGGAGTAATCCCAGTTGTAGGAGTGCCGCTTCCATTAATCACCTATGGAGGATCATCATTAATCAGTTTAATGTTTGGTCTAGGTTTAATGCAAAGCATCTACATTCATAAAGATATGGTTATAACAACCTCTGACGAGTAAACCTTGAAAAAACAACATTTTTTACTATACTAAATATATAACAAAAGGAGACAAGATGAAAAAATTAACCATATTCACAATCATTGCAACATTAGCTTCAACAAGTGCAATTGCACAATTTGTAGACAATGGAGGCTTCAAAGGTCCATCAGAAAAAAGCCCAACAACTGTAATTGAAGCAAAAAAAATGAAAGATGAAACATATGTTTTAATGCAAGGTAAAATAGAAAAGAAAATCAAAAACGACAAATATACTTTTACAGACAAAACAGGAAGTATGACAGTTGAAATAGATAATGATGTATGGAAAGGCACAGTAGTAACTCCAAATGACAATACAGAAATCACAGGAGAAATTGATAAAGATTTATGGAATTCTTCAGGAACTGAGGTAGATGTAAAAACTATAAAAATAGTAAAATAAAATATAACAAATAAAAAGCTCTTCATTGAAGAGCTTTTTTTATTTATCTAATTTCTTATTTCTTCGTAATCGTCTTTCATTAGATTCAAATTTTATTTTCAAAAAAGTATCAATAATTTTTTTTGCATCTTTTATAGAAGTAACTCCAGAACCTAAACATAAAACATTAGAATCATCATATTGTCTTCCAACTTCAGCATCCCATTGACTGCGAGCAATTATACCTCTTATACCCTTAAATCGATTAGCATAAATACACATACCATAACCATTAAAGCACATTAAAATAGCTAAATCAGATTTTTTCTTTAAAACATTTTCAACAGCAATTTTTCCAAAATCCATATAATCATTAACGTCAGTATTAAAACAACCACAATCAATGAAATCAACTTGTTTAGAAGCTAAATACATAGCAACTTTTTCTTTCAAATCAAAAGCTTTATAATCAGAAGCAATAGAAATCTTCATAATCCCCTCCAAGTTTACTTATAAAACATTATATCAAATAATAAAGTTAAAAGAAAGTTTTAAAATTAATTAATACTATTTTAAAAGTCCTCATAATTAAAAAAAACTTCAAAGAATTTAGGGAAAACGAAAAAGTTGAAAATTGTCTTCACATGAGCGTATTAAACATACGTGATTGTGAAGCAACTTTTTAACTCTTTTTGTTTGCAGTAAATTATATGAAGTTTTAAGATTTTTTCCTTAAATCGCCTTCCACATACGCCCCAAATTCAGTCTCAAGAACTTTATGCATAATATTTCCAACAACACGAGCAGTACTTGATAGAAAAACAGTATCAGCAAAAATAGCACCTTCAACAACACCATAAACTTGCACATCGCGGGCTTTAACTTTACCGTTTATTTTTCCATTAACACCAATGATAATAGCTTGAGCTTCAACGTCACCATTTATAACTCCATCTACATTAAGTTCACCGTCAAAAGAAACATCACCTTCAACCTTCATTCCAGTATTAATAATAGATGGATTTAGAATAACTTTTTTCTCAAACATTAATTTACCTTTTAATTTTATTTACTTTCAAATTTTGTCATATAGAAGTTATAAGGATTGATTGGATTTCCATTATATCTTATTTCATAATGCAAATGAGGACCAGTAGACCTTCCTGTATTACCAGCATAACCAATAATTTGACCTTCTCTTACAACATCATTAACTTTAACAGCAGCTCTTTCTAAATGAGCAAACAAAGTAGTAAATCCCATACCATGATCAATTTCAACCACATTTCCATATGCTCCACGATTACCAACTTTCTTTACAATTCCATTATTAACAGAAGTAAGAGGTGTTCCAATTTGACCAGCAAAATCAATTCCTTGGTGAGATGCACTTTGCCCTGTAAATGGATCACGTCTAACACCATAAGAAGATGTAATTCTTGAATTAGAAACTGGGCTTCCCAAAGGCAATACACCTTTCAATTTAGACAACCCTTCCCATAAATTTACCTTTTCAGTTAAATCCTGATATTTTCCATTCAGCTCATAATTTTTTAATTCTTTTTCTTCTAATGGAATAAATGGACCACCAACATATTCTTCTTTTTCTAATTTCTTAAGAAGAGTTTTTTTATTAGACAACCCTAAACTATCCATAGTTCTTTTAATCTTAGAAAAATCTTTTTCCAACTTTCCAAGTTCGTTAGTTGCAAGAACTTCAATTTTATCAAAAAGGTTTCTATTTGCTTCTAACATAACAACAAGAGCATCTTCAAGTTCTGCATTACGCTTTTTAACTTGAGCTCTTTCTTGCCAAGCTATATCACGTTGGATTTCCATATTCTTAGATTTATAGTAATCACTGTTAGCATTAATATCAGCAAATTTTTGTTCAGATGCGAATTGAGATAATTTCTTATTAACATAGTCAAGTTCAGCAGTAAGCATTTGATGATTCTTAACCATTTTATATTTGTCTTCTTTTGAAATAGTACTATTCTTTTCTAATTTTTCTAATAATGCAGTATTGGATTTATCTAATCTATCATTAAGAGTTGAAACATTATCTTTATAAGCAACAATTTCTTGTAAAATTTTGCTATATTGAGCTTCAGCTTTAGCCACCTTTTCATCAGCAGATTTTAAAAGCGGACGATATCCTAAGAACATATAAGAAGAATAAAAAGACCACCCAATAAATAAAGTAGTCAAAATTATAAATGTTAACTGAGCTCGAGTAGTAATCTGTCTTTGTGTTACTACACCTTTCTTATAGCTAATTACTGGACGAGTTGGAAATTTTCTTTGTAAAAAATTCCAAACTCTTTGAAAGAAACCAATGTTTCTATCTTTATCATATTTTTTATACGAATACATTGTACCCATCTTTTTTGTATTATTTTTCCCAAGCCTAATTTTATCAAAAAAAAACTAATATATCAAGAGTTTTTTAAAAATTAACTTTTTATCAATACATCTAATTCATTTTCGCTGATAATTTTAACCCCTAGCTCTTTAGCTTTTATAAGCTTAGACCCAGCGTCTTCCCCATACAGAACATAATCAGTCTTAGATGACACAGAAGATCCAATCTTAGCACCTAATTTTTCAAGCATATTTTTGAAATAATCTCTCGATTTTGAAAGAGTTCCTGTAATAACAACAGTTTTTCCATAAAAAGGTGATGAAGTATCTATTTGTTCTTCTATAACTTCTTTTATAGTCAAAAAGCCAAGTAATTTATTGATAACTTTTTCATTATGTTCATCTTTAAAGAAAGCCACAATATCCCCTGCCATAACTTCCCCTATTCCATCAATAGTAATAAGTTCATTTACTGTAACTTCGCGAATCTTTTCAAATGTTTTAAAGGTTTTTGCAAGAATCTTAGCACTAACAATACCTACCCCAACAATACCAAGCCCATATACCAAACGATAAAGATCTATAGTTCTTTTCTCATTAATAGCATCTCTTAAATTTTCTACAGACTTATCACCAAACCCCTCCATAGTTCTTAGTTCATCAAAATGCTTCTCTAATTCGAATATATCAGCAACATTCTTAATCCAACCTTTATTATAGAACAATTCTATTTGCTTTTCCCCCAATCCATCTATATCAAACGCATCACGAGAAACAAAATGCTTTAACTCTTCAGTAGCCTGTGCTGGACAACTTAGCCCATTAACACAATAAAGTCCTACTTGGTCATCTACACTAACAACATCACTTCCACAAACAGGGCAATTATGTGGAGCTTCAAATTCATGAGAATATTTATCTCGTCTATCTTTAAAAACTTCTATTACTTTAGGAATAACATCACCGGAACGAGCAATAGAAACATAATCCCCAACTCTAATATCCTTTCGTTTTATTTCATCAAAATTATGTAATGTAGCATTACTTACTAGAGCCCCACCAACATTAACTGGTTCAAACTCAGCAACTGGTGTTAATACCCCCGTTCGCCCAACCTGTACTCTGATGTTTTTTACACGAGTAATAGCAAGCTCTGGAGGGAACTTATAAGCAACAGCCCAACGTGGTGCACGAGCAGTAAAACCTAACTCGCTTTGAACATCTAAATTGTTAACTTTAAACACTACTCCATCTATATCATAATCCATACCAGCACGATTAGAAAATAAGAAATCATATGCCGAATTCAATTTTTCAAAATTGTCGCATAAGATATGTTTTTGAACATTAAAGCCTAGCTTTTCTGCCTTTTTATAAAACCCTTCTTGAGTTTTCCAATCTTGATTCTCTACCTTTCCCCATGTATAAACTAAGTATTTCAAAGGACGTTGTTTAGTAATTTCTGGGTTCAATTGTCTAAGTGATCCAGCAGCAGCATTTCGAGGATTAGCAAACAACTTTTTACCCTGTTCTTCCACCTGTTTATTAAGCTTTTCAAAATCCTTTTTATCTATATAAACTTCACCCCTTATTTCAATAGATTTATAAGGTGATTTTATGCTTTCAGGAAACCCTTTTATTTGCAATAAATTTTTGGTTATATCTTCCCCAGTTTCACCATCTCCACGTGTTGCTCCTTGCACTAATTTTCCATCAACATATAAAGCAGAAAATGAAAGCCCATCGATTTTAGGTTCCGCCACCATTTCATAAAAAGTATCAACTTTAAGATATCTCTTAATCTTAGTAATAAAATCTAAAAGTTCTTCTCTATCAAAAACATTATCGAGTGAAATCATAGGAGTAGTATGTTTTACCTTAGCAAAACCACTTTTAACCTTAGCTCCAACTTTTTTAGAAACTAATTTAGGAAAATCAAAATACTTTTCTTCTAATTCAATAGCACGTCTTTTCAATTTATCATATTCACTATCACTGATTGTTGGAGCATCGTTATTATAATACTCTTCATCATACTGTAAAAGCTTCTTTTGCAAATCTTTGAGTTCTTGCAAATCAAGAATTTTTTGTTCCATTTCGGGATTATTAAAAAGATCAGTTTCCTTATTTTTCATACTTAAAATTATAGCCTTTCACTGTTCAATTTGCAATAAAAAAGAGGTTGCAAAGCAACCTCAACTTTCCTTTTTCCAGGAAAAATAATTGTAATGATCCTCTCCACTATCATGAATACATGTAATTACATGTCCATCGATTTTAATTCGATGATATATAGGATCAATCCGCCTGTCATCGATTAAACTACGTAATCCAAACATATTTCCTCTTTGAACATATAAAATTCCATTTTCATCAGCACAAAGGTATGTCCAAAGGTTACAAACTCTATGCTTAAAAGGAAGATAAACCGGAATTGAATCACTAAAACGAGTTTCAAATATTTCCTCTGAATCAGCTCGGATTAATATCCAATCTCTATCTCGCACAAACACGGCATCTCCATTTTCGAATTTTAAAAAACTTCCACTTGGAGCATCAACAATATCTCCTGATTTGAAATAAAGTTTCATGGATGGTTTTTCAATATTTCTATTTAAATCCTTAATCAAATGAAAACAACCTGAAGAAAGCCCATAGTATTCTAAAAAAGGACATCTTTCAACCTTACCCTCCTTAAAAGAGTAAATTTCCCAAACAGTAGGAGCTTTACTTTTCATAAACAGAATTTCTTCCTGAGTTTCTGAAATAATAAACCCAATTTTTTTAATATCTTCTCTATTCATAAATTGATTTTTAAGTTTGACTTTTATTTAATTAAAATGTTTATAAAACAAAACCAATCGATTGTCCATAAAATAAAACAACTTCAAACTTAACATAATAGGAATTTAAACTCATTGCTAATAGTTCACATATTCTTATATCTTTTAATTTATCTATTAAAAATAATTTAAACAGGAATACTAATGCCTAAAATATCAGTTATAATCCCAATATATAATGTACAAAAATATTTAAAAGAATGCTTAAATTCGGTAATTAATCAAACATATAATAATTTAGAAATCATTTGTATAAATGACGGCTCTCAAGATAATAGTTTAAATATATTAGAAGAATATGCCCAAAAAGATAAAAGAATACATATCATAAATCAAAGCAATCAAGGAGTTTCAGCAGCAAGAAATAAAGGTATCCAAAAAGCAAGTGGAGAATGGATATATATTTTTGATTCCGATGACTTTCTTAAATTAACTGCTTTTGAAGAATTAATTAAATTTACTAAAAAAACTAAAACAGATTTAATTTGTTTTGATTGGTATGAGTTTTATAATAAAAATAGAATAATTTATAAAGAAAATTTTGATGCAAAAGGTAATATAAAAGATTCCACATCTTATACTACATGGAATTTATTCTTTAAAAACAAATATTTAAAAAGATATCCAGAAATAAGATTTCCTATGAACACACATCCTATGGAAGATACTGCGTTTAATTTTATGATTTCAAATATTGTAAAAAACAAATCATATTTACCAAAAGCTCTTTTATATTATAGACAACATGATGGCATGGTAACTTCAAGAAAAAATATTGAAAATAAAAAAACTAATTTTTTAATAAGTTGCCAAAATGCAATTAATACTATTTCAGACTTTATAAAAAAACATCCAGAATTAAACAGAAAAAATATTTTTTTTGATAATATAATAAAAATAAATAACCATTGCAAAAATATAACAGGCAAAAAAGCTATTACTTACAAAGAGTTATTCAGAATCTTTCCAACTAAAAAGATAAAAATTATTTTAAATATACCGATAATAAAATTCTTTTATCAAAAAAAAATATCTAAATCTGGCAAATTAATAATAAAAATACTAAAAATACCCGTATATCATTCTAAAATAGATAAGAAAATTTAAAAGCGGACTAATCCGCTTTTAAATTTTCTTGCAATATATTTTCCGCATTGGTTTTCACGACTTCAGGATTAACAGAGGATAAATCCACCTCATTACTGACTATTTTCTGTAAAAAATCCTTGTTTTTAGAAATATATATTTCCAACAAGTGTTGCTTTTTCCCTTCTGCGTATTGTTCCCAATACATTAACCATGCAATAATTGCTTCTTCCCTGCTTGATTCAGGTGTTATTTGTGTTTGCTTCATATGTATATTTTTTTATTAAACTTCAGATAATATAAATAAATTTCAATTATTTGTCAAGATATAAATAAAAAGCGACCTTTTAGGTCGCTCTTAATTATTTTTCCACCTTAATAATATCTTTAAGGAATGGTTTAAGTTGTTCATTATACTCAGTTTGAGGCATATTCATAATATTTATACCGCAATCACAGTGAGTAACTTCCCCAGTAACACCAGAAGAAAGATCAGAAAGATAGAACAATCCAATTCCACCAATATCTTCTTGAGAAACGTTACGACGAAGTGGTGCATTAGCCTGTGTCCAATCAAGCATCAAGCGAAGATCAGAAACACCAGAAGCCGCCAAAGTTCTCATAGGACCAGCTGAAATAGCATTAACTCTGATATTATTAACCCCTAAGTCATTAGCTAAATATCTAACAGAACATTCCAAAGCAGCTTTTGCAACACCCATTACATTGTAATTAGGCATAACTTTTTCAGAACCCATATAAGTCATACAAACAATAGACCCACCATCAGTCATAAGAGGTTCCACTCTTTTGCAAATATCAACAAGTGAGAATGCAGAAATATTCATAGTAAGTAAGAAATTATCTAAAGTAGTATCAACATATCTACCTTCCAATTGAGATTTATCAGAGAAAGCTAAAGAATGTAGAACATAATCAATTTTCCCCCATCTTTTTTTAATTTCTTCAAATAAATTGTCTAAAGTTTCTGGTCTTGTAACATCAGCTTCTAATGTAAAATCACAACCTAATTTTTCAGCCAATGGTTCAACTCTTTTTTTCAAAGCTTCATTCAACCATGTAAAACAAAATTCAGCACCTTCTTGGTGCAAACGTGAAGCAATAGACCAAGCCATAGACATTTCATTTGCCAAGCCTAGTACTAGAACTTTTTTTCCTTTTAATAACATTTTAAAATTTCCTTTTTTTAATTAGAAGTATAATTATAGAATATTTTTTTATTTTTGTAAAGCCCAACTAACAGTTTTGTAATACACAAGTAAAATCACACATTCTTTTAAAAACATTAAAGTATTAACAAAGTATTATTTATATTTAAATATCTTATAATTTTAATCATTATATAAAATATTATATATTAAAAAAGGATAGCTCTTCAGCTATCCAGTTTACTATCCAAGCAATACAGAATATAAAATTTTATTCATATTCTCTACTGAAGTGGCCAAGATAAAAACCTCTTTGAAACCAAGAAGTAATTTCTTTTTTTCTTCTTCAGGAAAAAGACCAACAGCAAATCCAAAGAAATATGATATATACATATCAGATTCACTCAAATTTTTGTAATTCTTTTTCCTTTCTTCTAAGGTTGAATTAGCAAATACAAAATCGACATGCATATTAAGGATTTTCTTTGAAATCACAAACATATCATCACGAAGACTTACTGGATTTTTCTCTGTTTTATAAAGCTCTTTCCAACACGTTTTAATTTTACTTTGTTCTCTAGCAGACAATCCGTCCACAGAGAAGAACCCTAAAAGCCAAATTTCAAATGAATTCATAACATGAATCGTATTAAAAAATTGCCTTTTCTCTGAAATACTAAATCTTCCCCATCCTTCTAAAAATTGAGGAATAATGCTTTCAGCATATTTTTTAATATTCTGTATTTTTTCTTCCATTGTGTGATTTTTTAAGTTTATACAATAGGTTATAAAACATAACTTACTATCTCATATTAATTCTGTCAAATAAAAAAGGATGACCTTTCAGTCATCCAAATCAATTTACACTTCATCCTTATTAAAGCTCTTTCGAGCTTAACAAAGTTTCTTTTCGATACATTTCTTCCTCGAATTTTGCAATATCTTTCATTGCCGCCAAGAGCGTAGCTCTTTTTTTCTTCGATATTTCATTATCTGAAAGTACCGCAGCTGCAATAGATATTCCAACAAGGACACCGCCAAATAAACAAGGACAATCATCCTTAGCTTCTTTGATATACTCCTTTTTTTCTTCGTTGTTCAATGTACGCCATTTCAGAATTTCTTCCATGATTTCAGGAAGCTTTTCTTTTACATTTTCAGGATTAAAATTTTTATTCATGTTTACTATTTTTAAGGTTTTAATTCCGAATAATATTTAACCATGTCCCGATAGACATAACTAATATCAGTCAATTCCTTTTTACTAATCATGTCTTTCAAAAAGAACATAAATGCAAACCCCCGTTTGAATTCAAACATAGGATTACTAGCGTCATGATCATTCCAAAGCATCATAGATATATAAACATCCATAATTCCGCTAAATGGAGCATCACCAAACAACTTTTCATGTTTGTAAGCATGAACAAACCCACTCATAAACGGGAGTTGTTTCTCAAAAGCTTGCAACATAGAAATTTTTGTCATTACGGGTGTCTCTTCCCAAGTTTTGGCAAGATTCAAACCCTCACTTATTTTTTCTGAAATAAATTTTTCCTTTTGCTGATTATAATATTCAACAGCATTCATATATTGATTTTTTAAGTTTGATTTTTTATTTTATAACAACAAACTACCTTATATGTTATATTTTGTCAAGATTTGTTTATATTGATAATATATATATATCATCGGCCATTCAAAATGTAGCGAAAGCAAAAAAGTTTAAAGTCATCTTCGCATGAGCGTATTAAACATACGTGATTGTGAAGTAAACTTTAAACTCTTTTTGTTTGCAGCACATTTTCAATGCGCCCCAATATTATAAGTTTTGTAAAGCTTCAAGTTGTGAAGCTGTAATCAACGCCCCTATCAGTTCGTCAAGATCCTCTCCTGTCATAACTGTAGCCAGCTTATACAGTGTAAGATTAATACGGTGATCTGACACACGAGATTGTGGAAAATTATAGGTTCTTATACGTTCAGACCTATCCCCTGAACCTACTTGAGATTTACGTGCTGATGAGCGTTCTTTATCTTGTTGTTCTTTTTGCACATCGTAAAGTCTAGCCATCAACATTTTCATAGCTCTTTCTTTATTTTTATGTTGGGATCTTTCATCTTGGCATGCAACAACTGTATTAGTTGGAATATGAGTAATTCGAATAGCACTATCAGTTTTATTAACGTGTTGTCCACCAGCTCCAGAAGCACGGAAAGTATCAATGCGAAGTTCCGCAGGATTAAGTTCAACATCAATTTCAGAAACTTCTGGCATCACAGCAACAGTAGCAGCCGAAGTATGAACACGTCCAGACGCTTCAGTTTCAGGCACACGTTGTACTCTGTGAGTCCCAGATTCAAATTTCAATCTTGAATAAGCTCCTTTTCCAGAAACAAGAACTATAACTTCCTTATATCCTTTAAGATCGGTAGGAGATTCATCAAGTATTTCAAATCCCCATCCTTTTAAGGAAGCATATCCTTGATACATTCTAAACAAATCACCAGCAAATAATGAAGCTTCATCACCACCAGTCCCTGCTCTAATTTCTAAAATAGCATTTCTATCATCATCCACATCTTTAGGAAGCAAAGCAATTTGCAATTCTTTTTCCAAAGCAGGAACTTTATCTTTTAAATCTTCATATTCCATCTGAGCAATTTCTTTCATTTCAGGATCGCTAAGAAGTTTTTTAGCCTGTTCAAAATTGCTAACAGCACTTAAATATCTGTCGATAATTTCAACAATATCACCTAAATCAGAATACTCTTTAGAAATTTTAGCAAATTCCCTATTATCTGAAAAACCGCCTTCCAACAAGCGATCTCCTAAAGTTGCATGCTTAGTTTTTAATTCATTTAATTTATCTATAAAAGCCATGAGTTTTATTTACCTAATTTTTCTATAACTTGGTTTACTGAGATTTTTTCACTTTCACCAGTATCCATATTTTTGAGTGTAACAAGTTGTTCAACTTCTTCATCATCACCAATAACAACGATATATTTTGCATCTAATTTATTAGCATTTTCAAGTTTCTTTTTGAATTTAGAACTATCTATATTCACAATAGTTTTAATTCCAGCATCTCTCAAACGATTTCCTGTAACTTGAGCATATGAATTATTAGAAGCGTTCATAGCAATAACAACCACATCAACAAGATTTTTATCTAATTTAATCGCTCCACTTTCAATCATAGGAACAAAAAGTCGAGAAACTCCAATTGCCCCACCAACACCAACAAATTTACGAGAACTAAATTTATCTGATAAATTATCATAACGTCCGCCACCACAAACAGAACCAAGTGAAGGTTCATTTTTCAAAAACACTTCAAACACAACACCTGTATAATATCCAAGTCCGCGAACAATAGACAAATCAAATTCAACATTCTTTGCGCCAGTTATATTAACAATCATATCCGCAATAACAGAAAGTTCAGCAATCTTCTCATCTAATTCTGGAGTTAATCCTTGTAATTTTTTATAGTCACCTTCAATAATTTCATAAAGTTTTTCTGCTTTTGCTTGACCAATATATTCTTGCATCATTTCAACTAATTCATCTCTTGAAACTTTCATTTTTTTATCAATGAAAATTAATATATTCTGTCTAACACTCTCTTCAATATCTAAATAATTAAAGATTTCATTTAAAATTTTACGAGAACCAACTTTAATAATAACATCACCAACATAAGGTTTCAAAGTTTCAAACAATTCATAAATTAAATTAATAATTTCAAATTCATATGAAGAATCAAGAGTATTTTCCCCAATAATATCAAAGTCACATTGATAAAACTCTCTGTATCTTCCTTTTTGAGGACGTTCTCCTCTGAAATTTCGACCCACCTGATAACGTCTGAAAGGAAAAGTTAAATCATTAGCATTTCCAGCAACAAATCGAGCCAACCCAACAGTTCCATCAAAACGAAGTCCTAATTTATTTTCACCTTTTTCAAAAAGATACATTTGATTTTGAGTTTCATTTTTATCAGTTTCATCAATCAAAACTTCTTGTCTTTCAATAATAGGCAAATCCAAAGGCATAAAACCAAAAATCTCTAACTTTTGTTTTAGAGAATCAACGATTTCATTAAATTTAACTTGTTGCAGAGGTTTTAATTCAATAAATCCAGATAAAGGTTTTGCGCTAACTTTTGCCATTAATTTGAATATCCTTTTAATGATTTCTTATCAAGTATTATATCAACTTTCTTTTGTCCTTCAGAACCTAAAAAACCTTTATCATCACCATCTATGAACAATCTAAGTCCACCAGCATTTCCAACAACTAAAGAATAGTTTTTATTACTTTCAGTTTTGTATTCATCCCCTGTCAATAATATCTTAGAAAACAACACTTGCCCAGAAGCAGTATCTGTTACTTGTATCCAAACTTCTGAAAAAGCTTTTAAAACAATTTCTTTAGCCTCAACATTTCCATAAACTTTAGTATTTCCTTCAAAAACATTTTCTTTCTTAGGTTTTTCTTCTTCCTTTTCCTTATTTGGAACTTGGAAATAAGCAGAATCATTAACACTTACATTATTACCTCTGCTAACAGAAGAAGGTTTAGACCTTCCAATAAAAATAAGTCCAATAACTAAAAAAGCTAAAAGAACAAAAACAAATATTCCAATAAAGAATTTATTATCTTTTAAGAATGTAACTACTTTGTTTTGATCTCTGCAAACAACAGTGCATTCTTTATCTACAACTTCTATGTCAATTTTTTTAATATTGTCTTCATTATCAAATTGATCTTTATAATATTTATTATTATTTTCTTGATTAAAACGATTAACCATTTCATCTGGATCTAATCCAAGATGAGTCGCATAACTTCTTATAAAACCAATAGTATAAGCAATTCCAGGTGTTTTATCATATTCACCTTCTTCAATAGCTTCCAAATAAACACGTCTAATACAAATTTCTTTAGCAACTCTAACAGTTGATTTTCGAGTTTTTTCTCTAATTCTTTTTAAATAAGCACCTACATTTTCATCTTTTTTTACGTCACTGTTCATAATAAACTCCTTAATAATATGATTTAAAGAATAAACAACTATATACTAAATATCAAGCCCTTTTTAAAATTTACCAAATAAAAAAATGTCAGATAGAACTGACATTTTCTCTCCTCTTCTTATAAATTAAAATTTATAAGTTCCCCCAATTCTAAATTCATTGTTACTATAGTTATCTTTCATTTGACCTTCATAACCAATAAATATTGTTGTAGCATTTTTAAACACATAATTAAATCTTACTCCATAACGATTTATCAAATCTCCCAAATCATATTCGCTGTCAATCATTTGAGCATTATTTAAAGCATCAATTTCAAAAACTTTCACAGAAGAATCTGACAATTCATAACCAATTTCATAGAAAACTGTAGAAACTATTTTTTTAATTGTCATAAAGATCCCCGATTATTTATTAATAGATTCCACTTTAAATAGAAAAACTGAAAAATCAAGAGTTTTAGAAAAAAGTTCACATGAAAAATTCATTTTATAAATATCAAAATTTTAGTGTTTACTTTTGAAAAAAATATGGTAAATTATTTGGATTAACGAACCACGGAGGGTTGGTAGAGTGGTTAATACAACAGATTGCTAATCTGTGACTGGATTTCCTGGTCCATGCGTTCGAATCGCATACCCTCCGCCATCATAAAAACGTCTGATTTCAGACGTTTTTTTGATAACGAAAGTTATACAATTTATAACCCGAAGTTCTTACGAGGCAGTTCGCCGTCGTAGTAAAAGCTTTGCTTTGTCACGAAGACAACGGATCAGAAGATTTAATAAATCTTCTGAAAGTACATCGCATACAAATAAGGAGCCCGCAAGTCCAAAGGACTGAGGACATCGCATTTTTCAAATCTTCAACGAATATCGCATACAAATCTCTAAAACAAAAAAGAGTGGCTAAGAGCCACTCTGTTTAAAATATTTTTTGTCATAGGTTTTGCGGCGAACCACAGTTTTACCTCCAACTTTCTTTTTTTCAACTGTTGAAAACTTTTCTATTTCAATATGCAAAAGTATCTGAGTTAAAACTTTCTGCTCGGCAAACTCGGCATAGTTTATATCCCACTTCAAAAGTTTTTGATACTTCACATACTCAATAACTGTTTCCGGCTTAACCCTAAAAGTTTGTTTCATGCACATTATTATTTTATCTCCATTTTTTAAGATTAAATAATAATGGTCATTATCAATCTGTTCATAGGAAACGATTTCAACGTTTTTCAACTCCTCTTGATACACATTTTCTGCATCAAGAATTCCGCAGTCCATTTTAGCTGGTTTAATTTTATTAAATTCAAACCGAATTCGGCCACCTCCCAAAATGTAAAATATCGTCAGCGGGAAAACTGCTACCAGCCCAATTACTAACAGTACTTTAGCAACAGAAATCATTATTTTCTGTTCTTTATAATAAACCATATAACAGATTTTCATATTTTTAATTTTTTAAGATTTAACAATTCATACTTACACTAATAAATAGCTTACTTCTATTAATTTGTCAACATTTATCTTTAAAAATACAAAAATAGCCCATCAAAAGATGAGCTAAATATATAAAAATTCTGTATTTTTTGTTTATTTTGTTTTATGAGGCTTACTTTTAACCCAAGCCCGCCAAAACAAAATAGCCAAAAATACTACTCCAATAGCTGCAGCAACTATTAATCCTGCTTGTTCACTAACAATCCATTCCATATTGTTTAATTTTTAAAGGTGATATAATCAATAACATTAAAAAATTAATTAGCTTTTGTCAATTATTTTCATAATTTATTAAAAAAGGCCACTCTTTCGAGCAGCCAGTAATTTTGGTTTTCCTGTAAACTTTGCAGCTAAATACCATCTTAAGCTACTAGAGGGGACTCCATTCTAATGTTGAGGCTCGTTTCGCCACCAGTGAAATCACCAGTTTATGTATTTAACAATTTACAGACCCACATGTCAAAGAACTAATAAATATAACCTTAAAACTAAGATTAAACTACCTAAACAAAAACCAAATGTCAAATTTTATTTTTTTTTAGACTTTCTTATATTATCAAAATAATCTTTTCTTTTCTTCAACTCTCTTTCAAACCCACGTTCAACGGGATTATAAAAGACGGGTCTATTTTTTATTTCATCAGGAAAATAATTATCCCCAGAAAAACCACCTTCTACATCATGGTCATAATTGTATCCCTTACCATAGTCTAAATTTTTCATTAAAGTAGTAGGTGCATTAAGAATATTCTTAGGCGGCATAAGCGACCCATATTTTCTAACAAATTCCTTAACAACATTTTGAGCCACATAAGTAGCATTAGATTTAGGCGCCAAAGCCAAATAAACTAAAGATTGAGCCAAGAAAATATCCCCTTCTGGACTTCCAATTCTGTCATAAGATTGCCAACAAGACAAAACAAGAGGAACAGCTTGTGGATCAGCATTCCCAACATCTTCAGAAGCAAATCTTAAAATTCTCCTAAAAATATAGCTCATATCCTGCCCTGCTTCCACCATTCTAAAACCCCAATAAAGTGCAGCATTTTCATCGCTTCCACGAAGTGATTTATGCAAAGCAGAAATTAAATTATAATGTGTATCTCCAGTTTTGTCAGAAATACTAGCTCTTTGAGTAATCAAATCCATCATTTCCTGAGTATTCAAAGTTTTTTCTGCACAATCAAAAAGAGTTTCAAGCATGTTAATAAGATAACGACAATCTCCATCAACCATAGAAACCAAAGCTTCTTTTGCTTCTTCATCTATAAGTAACTTTTTGCCTACAAACTTTTCTGCTCGCTCAATTATGTTATAAAGATCTTCTTTTTTTAACGAATTAAGTACACAAACCCTGCATCTTGAAAGCAACGCTGAATTAAGTTCAAAAGAAGGATTTTCAGTAGTAGCTCCAATTAAAATAACATCACCTCGCTCAACCACAGGCAATAAACAATCCTGTTGAGCTTTATTAAACCTGTGAATTTCATCTACAAAAAGAATAAAAGGCTTTCCATTTTGTCGAAGATATTTAGCTTCTTCAAAAATCTTTTTCATATCAGCAACACCTGCAAAAACTGCAGATATCTGCCTAAAGTCAGCCCCAATAGCCTCAGCTAATAATAAAGATATAGTAGTTTTTCCAACCCCAGCAGGTCCCCAAAATATAAGGGATGGAATTTTCTTATTTTTCAAAGAAGACCCAATAACTCCAGTATCTTTCAAAAGATGATTTTGCCCCAAAACTTCATCTAAAGTTTTAGGTCTAAGCTTAGAAGAAAGAGGTTCATATGCACTTTCCTTCTTTTCATCAATAAGGTCAAAAAAATCACTCATATCTTAAATATAGCAGTCAAAAACTAAAAATCAAAACAAAAAAACTCCCAAAATTTGGGAGTTTAATTTATCAAAAATTTTTATTATTCTACAACAGGTTCTTCGACTATAATTTCTTCTTCAAGTTGGTTACCATCAGAATGAACAGCCCCATCAATAATAAACACTTTTCCATCCTGAGTTACAACTTGTTTTTCAAAAAGAAAAGCAGCTTCTGGATTTTCGATTAAAAATCTTTCTAATCTTTCAGGATTTGTCATTAATGTATAGTATGAATTCATAACAAAAGCCACTGTTGAAAAGAAAAATGCATAAACTAATACTGAGAGAATTAGGAAGAAATAATTTTTTCCACCTCTACATGATAAAAGAATTAGTCTATCTGTTTCATTTTTAAAAAGCATTTCAGCACGAGCTTTAACTGTTCTAAATCTTTGTAATACAAAGAAAGGAGAAACAATAGCAGTAAAGCAAGACAATAACAATAAAGTTACAAGTCCAACGTTACCAGCAGTAAGGCTCATAATTCCTGTAATTACAAGTATTAACAATAAAGCATAAAGATAACATTTTCTAACTAATAAATAAATGATAGGAAAACAAAATGCCCACCATGACCAAACAAGAGTAAATTTTCCACCTCTTGAATATTTTTCATTAGCTCTTTTATACCAAGCAGCTTTCTTTTCTCCGAAATAAGCAACATATGATTTATCTTCATAAGAACTTGAAGTAACCGGAGCTTTAACAGAAGCAACCATTTTCTTTGCTGGTGCAACTTTTTTAACAATTGTTTTTTTCGCTGGAGCTACTTTCTTTGGGGCAGCTTTTTTTGCTACCTTCTTTTGAGCAGGCATAACTTTTTTAACTGGCTTTTTAGCCACGATTTTTTTTGTATTTTTTTTAGCAACCATAATAAATTCCCCCTTTGATTATTCTACATCAGTATCTGTTTGTACTAAAGCACTACTGTTAAGTTGTTGTTCTTGAATATATTTATAATATGAAACTGCTGAAGATACAATATATCCAACCCAAACGGCATATAAAACAAGTAAAGTAACCGTAAAAACGATAAAGAATTTATTCTTTCCACCTTTCTTAGACAATACTTCTAATCTTTTTGTTTCATTTGTTTCAGTTAATTCGATTCTTTCTTTTGTTCTTTTATAATTTGATAAAACCAAATATGGAAGAGAAACTGCCATAAACATAGCCCATAATAAATTATAAACTAAATTTGAATAAGGATTAACAAAAGCTATACTAAAGTAAGATAACAAAGATAACACAAGCATAGCAAATGCTGGAAAATAAAACTTTCTAACCATTAAATAGAATATAGAAAAGAAAAATGCCCACCATGACCAAACAATTCCGCGCTTTGTAGTATATTTTTCATCAGCATTTTTATACCAAGCCCATTTATCACCGAAGTAAGCAGCATAAGCTTTTTCTTCATATGAAACTGGAGTAATTGTTAATTTATTTTTTGAAACTTTTACTGCTTTTTTTTCAACCTGTTTTTTAACAGGCAAAGTTTTAGCAACACTCTTTTTAGGTGCCACTTTTTTTGTATTTTTTTTGATAGCCATTATTTTCTCCTATTTATATTTGAATTGTAAAATTTATTTTTTAAAAATCAAGCATTTATTTAATTTCATCATATAAATCTTTATTGGAATTAATTCCTTCTTTTGCACCAACTGTAGCAATAGTTGAATCAGTAGCGCAGTTTCTAAACACAATATCTAAATTTCTAATATCATTAACATCAAGCTTTTTAATAGTTTTATATTCTTGTCTAATATCATAATTACTACGTTTTATAAGATAATTTTTCAATGATTCTGCACCTTTTTCAAAAGCAGTCTTAGGATAAAGATAAGAAATCAACGATTTAATTTTAACTCCTTCAAAATCAGTTTTTTTCATAGTAAATCCTTTTAAAAACTCATCTGTTTTTTTATAAACTTCAAAAGTATTAGATACATTAGGATCAGCATAGCTATAAAACAACACTTCTCCATTAGGATTAATATTAATCTTACTTCCATAAGCTCCACCCTTAATTCTGATTTCAGGATATAAATAATTATAAGTTACAAAAGAAGGTAAAAATTTAAATACCCAGCTTTCTTTCACATTCAATTTGCATCTCAAATAATTCTTATAATTACGTGAAGGAATAATTCTAGCTTCATCAATTTTCTTAACATCAAACTTATAAACAGGCAGTTTAACTTCCCCTTCTTGTAATTTTCCAACAAAACCTTTTAAATCTCCAAGATATTTTTCAGGTCCAACATAATCAACCAATAAATTATTTCTAACAAACAAATGAGCTCTTAAATATTCAAAATCCTTCAATAATTTTTTATATCCAACATTCCAATTATTTAACAAATCTTTCAAATACAGATAATAATTATATCCATCAACCCAATTTCTTAAAATAGATTCATTAGAATATTCTGTAAATATAGGAAGACCATTTTGTCTATATTCAATTTCATATTTTTGAACTTCTCTTGAAATAATGTCTTTTATCTTCTTTTCATCTTTATAATCAAGTTTAAAAAGATAGTCATTTAATAAGCCAAAGGCATCACTAACACTTCTGTCAAAAGATTGAACAGCAACCATATATCTTAAAGCAATATCGTCATCTCTTGAATTAGGCGATACAAAAACTTCAGAATCTATTTCTTTTCCAAGTTTTTGATATTGTTCTAATATAAACTCTTCATTACTCTTATCTTTCAAACCCATTTTGTCTGAGAGCATCTTATAAACACCAACAGCAGGTAATTTATCTTGTTCAATCAAATTCATATCAAAAGCAAATATCATTTGAACAAGCCCATTGCTTGGAATATTTTGATAAAGGATTTTTCCCCCATCAAAAGAAACTTCATCTGTTTTTATAAGCAAACCATCATCATTCCAGTCTTTAATAGACAAAATAGGGAAATCAGCTTCCTTAACAATTGCATCTTCTTTTATAAACTTTTCATTATCTTTTTTAAGTTTAGCAAATTGTTTATCTGACATTTTTTTTCTTATATCTGTTAATTTTTTCTTTAAATCCTTTTCATAATTATCAAACAATTTTGCATCAGGACGAACAATAGATTCAACTTGTTTTTCATTATCAATAAATGCTTCTCTTACAAAATTTCTCCAAACATTCTTATCAGAAACACTATTTATAAAATCATCATAAAACGCTTGTTTTCTAAGGTATTGCTTATAATCTCCACCAAACAAATATGTAGCATAAATCTCAAAAATACTATCTCTGAATTCAAATCTATTCTCACTTTTAATAGAAAATTCTTGCAAAGATTTAGCAGCCATTTCAGCATCTTCGCCAAATCCATTCTTGGCTAATTTATTTAAAACTTCTTTTAAAGCCATTTCAACTTTAGCTTCATTATCACGCTTCACACCTTCAAAAACTATAAACACAGCAATTTTATCTTTAGCATGAGCAAGTTCAACATCAACATCAGTTGCTAATTTATTTTCCAAAAATACTTTTTTAAACAAAGCATCATCATATCCTGTAAGTAAAAACTTCAAAGCTTCCACTTTTTTACTTAGAACTACATCTTTAATATCCCCTACTATATATGAAAAAACCATATAAGAAGATTTTTCATCTTTGTCAGCTGGATATGAAGTTATATTCTTTTGTTTTTGTTGTAATTCTTTTCCAGAATAATCTAATTTAATAGGTTCCTTTTTTTCAAATTGATTAAATACAGAATCTAAATATCTCAATTCTTTTTTCAAATCAGCCTTTCCATAAACAAAGGTAAATGAATTAGAAGGGTTATGAGTATTTTTATAAAAATCTAAAAAATCTTTATAAGTTAAATCAGTGATATATCGAGGATCTCCACCACTTTCAAATTCAAGTTCTGGGAATAAAGGCTTCAATCCAGAAAAATAAGTATAATAATCTGGTCTGGAATAAGCATCTTTCATTTCATTATAAACAACCCCATTATAAATAAGATTATCATTTTTATCGAGTGACAATCTCCAAGCTTCTTTATTAAAAGTTCTTTCAGAAAGTTCAGGTGACAATGAAGCATCTAAATAAATATCCATTAAATTCATAAAATCTTTATTATTAATAGTTTGAAAATAATAATAAATTTGACCTTCAGCTGTAGCAGCATTTAAAAAAGTAGCAGGTGTTTTCTTCATCAAATTAAAGAATAAGTCATTATCTTTATATTTTTTTGAAGAAGACAAAACACTATGTTCAATAATATGAGCAACTCCAGTTTTATTATAAGTAGGCGCATTAAAAGAAATGCTAAAAAATCTATGAATATCGTCATTTAATAAATAGGTAACAAGAGCTTGAGTTTTTTCATGTCTAAAAGTTAAAACTGTATCTTTTCTACTATTATTATAAATAATTTCCCTATCAACAATTTTAAAACCATCGATTACTTGTCCAACTTTAAATGATGGCTTTTTGCAAACAAACAAGCAAACAACTACAATTACTAAAACAACTAAAATAAATAAAAAAAGATTTTTCTGCATATTAATATTCCTCTACTTTAATTCAGATAATTATAAAGGAGTATTTTCATAAATCAATAAATAAAAAGCCCCTTTCAGGGCTGATTTTAGAATGTTACTCGTAACCCTAAGTTAGCACCAATATCTTGGTAAGAGTGAGCTCCAGTTTGGTAAATAACTTCACCATAGAATTTAAGCGGGCTCTTTGTCATAGTATTAAATCCTAATCCAACCTCACCACGACCTCCTGGTATTCCTGTTTTAAAGTTTACACCATCATATTCAATAGATGTTTCACCATCAAGTTCTTGGATATAACTCATCTTCAAATAAGGTTGCAATACATACGCATTGTATCTTGCAATAAATCCAAATGTTCCAATCATTGATGTAGTATCACTATATTTTCCGGCATATCCCGCATCATCAACAAAACTTGCAGCACCCATTTGTGTATATGAGAATTCAGCACGAGGTTCAATTAACAAAGTCTTTGTAGGTTTAAATTGATACCCAAGTTCAACACTTGCATTCATCATAGAATTACGCACTTCCCATCCTTGTTTCATATTTGCACCATCATAGTAATATGCATCTGTGCTATTGCTGATATATCTTCCAATAACATCGATATATAAACCACTTTTAAATGTTAGTGTTCCATACAAGTTGAAGTAAGGCATTGTTGTATCTCCACCAGAATTTTGAGATTCTTTTGTATCAATATCTATTGTAGCCATATTAACACCAAATCCAGCTCCAATAATAAATCTCATAGATTTATTTTTAAATAATTCTTGATCCATACCAGCTTCAAATCCAACATTATTAACTTTAACTGGAACAATATCTTCAAATTCTGTTTGGTTAGTATAAACTCTTGTCCAAACTCCTGTTCCTGCTTTTCCAAAAGATCTAACATCACCCAATCTTTTATGTAGTGCATTTTGAAGTGTAATTGAAGATGTTAAGTTAGCTGTAGCAATTGATGCAATAGTATTAGCTCCATCAGAAAGTCCAGCTTCTTCATCAAGTACTAATGACCAAACTCCACCAGTTCCTTTCAATGCATAATTTCTAGCTCCTAATCCAACAACATCACCATTTGCTAAACTAAAACTTAATGTAGAAGTATTATCAGTAATCAATTGGATTGGACTTCTGTAGCTATCTCCACCAACTTGAGCACCAACAGCAACCAAGTGATTTAATTCAGATCCACTATCAACATTATTAACAATTAATCTTGAATTAAATGGATCAGAATAGTTAACACCAAATTCAAATGTAACTGGACCTGTTGCTCCAAAGTTAGCAAGGGTAACTGTAGAATATGTACCAGCAAGTTCTGAACCAATTATAAACAATCCATCATTTCCAAAAGTAGCTCTATTTAATTCTGCATCATAATATGTATGAATTATTCCATTATCTCCCATATTAATTGCTGAATTAGTTCCAAAATCATATCCTTCATGAATATTTACATTAGCACTTGTTCCAGTATTTACAATTCTGTCAAATAAAGGATCTGCATTAGGATTAAGTTCTAATGTTCCACCATTTTCAACATATAAATCTTGTCCATTTTCAACTGCACCATATATTGTTGCATTATGAATAGAGTTAATATAAGCATATGAATTCATAGAACCAATCTTTCCATTATAAACAGTATCAATATAAGAAGAGTCAGAACTTGTTCCTGTCATAGACAACACATTACCACCATTCATAGTTGTAACATATGCACCCATTCCTAAGTTATCAATTGTTCCATTATTCATTGTTCCAATTGTTCCACCTAAATAATTTGTAATGGTTCCGTTATTCATTGTTCCAAGGGCAAGAGCAGTATGAACTGTTCCAATTGTTCCGCTATTCATAACTGTAATAACACCACTATAAATATTTGTAATAGTTCCACTTGTCATAGTAGTAATAGTTCCATTATTCATAGTATTAATTGTTCCAACAGAAAATGTTCCAATTGTTGCAGTATCATTCATAGTATTAATTGTTCCACCTGTAACAGAAGTAACTAAAGAATTTCCAGCCATATTTGAAACAACTATATTTGTTCCATCAACAGTATTTAAAGAAGTACTTCCTGTCATTGTTCCAATATTAACTTTAGCAATTCCACCTAATGTTCCAGCTGACCATGTTGTAATATTTCCACTATTAACAGTTGTAATTGATCCACCTGATAATGTTGTAATAGTTGCATCATCATTCAAAGAAACCAATGTTCCATCTGTAATTTCACCAACAGTAGAATTTTCCCACATATTTTTGACTATCAAATCTGTACCATCAACTAAATCTAAGTGAGTTGTTCCATACATATTTTCAATAGTAACTCCATCAGCTTGTGAAAAATCAAGTGTTCCTGTATACCAATTTGTAATAGTTCCAGAAATCAAATTATCAATTACACCACCTGCTAGAGTATCTATTGTTCCACTATTGAAGTTTGTTATATCTCCACCATTGATTGTTCCAAATACTCCATCTGTTACGTTATTAACAATACCAAAGTTCATTGTGGTTATTGTTCCACCATGGATTTCTTCTACC
>JAVBPW010000004.1:0-92183 GCA_031549385.1 Alphaproteobacteria bacterium | reverse complement strand
GTGGTAAATTGAACTATGTGACAAAGAATGGCTCAACAATAGGTGTTGGTTATGAAATGCATGTAAGAGATAATTACGAAGCACAAGAATTCAGAATAGAATTAGGATACAGATTCTAAACTGAGAAATAGAAAAAGAAAAGCCAGAGTAAAATCTGGCTTTTTATTCTATAAATTTACTTTCAACCAAGTCTTTGCTTGGTCAATATCGCCTTTATATAATTTGTCGCATAATTTCCAAAAAGATATTGAATGATTCATTTCTTTTAAGTGAGAAACTTCATGAGCTACTACATAATCTATTACATAACAGGGAGCGTAAATCAATTTATCTGAAAAACATAAATTACCAGTTGCAGAACAGCTGCCATGACGGGTTGAAACTGTTTTTAATGCTATTCTTTTTGGGCGACGGAAGAAACATAATTGTTTTGAATAGAATTTTACTTTGTCTTCAATATAGGCAAGAAGCTCTTTTTTTAAGAAGTCGTTTAGCCTTCTTTCTTTGAATTCTGGGGCTCCTGATACATAGATTGTATTTCCTATGATTTGAGTACCTAACTTTTCTTGAGTAGATTTAATGTCATATTCTTTATCAAGAAATGTGATTTTATCTATATTTGCTAAATTAATTGGTTGCTTTTTTGATAACTGTCTTTCTATCCAACCTCTTTTTTCTTCACTGAATTTGAGAGCTATTGGAATTGAAATCTTGTTTGGAACGGTAATCTTTATTCCTTCAATGCTTGGCTTTAAAATAATCTTATTTGACCTCTTATTTATGGTTATAATAATAGGTAATTCTCTTTGTTCACCAGCTAACATTAACGAAATAGAGTGTTGCATTTTATCCAATATAGTTTATTATGACTGGAATATCAAGTTAATAAGAAAAAGGAAGATGTTATGATACTAGCTATAAATTGTGGAAGTTCTACTTTAAAATATACTTTGTTTGACTTTGAAAAGTACGAAGTTGTTGCCTCTGGAAATGTTGAAAGAATTGGAACAGGTGGGTCTTTTATTACTCATAAATCAAATGGAGACAAAAATAAATATGAATTGCCTTTAAATAGCCATGAAGCAGCTTTTTATAAGCTTTTAGAATTAATTGAAAAAGATGGAATAAATAAAGAAGATATTAAAGTAGTCGCTCATCGTTTTGTTCATGGTGGGGAAAAGTATAGAAAATCACAAATTGTTACAGAAGAAGCTTTGAAAGATTTAGAAAAACTTAATCCTTTAGCTCCTTTACACAATCCTGCTAATATTACTGGAATTAAGTCTGCTATGGCTGTTATGCCTTGGGCAAAAAATACTATTACCTTGGATACTTCTTTCCACGAAACTTTACCAGAATGTACTTATATGTATGGGCTTCCTTATGAATGGTATGAAAAATTTGGAGTTAGAAGATATGGTTTTCATGGAACATCTTATCTTTATACATCACGAAGACTTGCTAAATTATTAGGTAAAAAACCTCAAGAATTGAATGCTATTATTTGCCACTTAGGTAGTGGGGCTTCTGTTTGTGCTATTAAAAACGGTGTTAGTGTTGATACTTCACTTGGATTTTCTCCATTAGAAGGTTTAGTTATGGGAACAAGACCAGGTGATACTGATCTTGGAATTATTTCTTATATGGCTCGTAATGGTGTTTCTTTGGAAGAACAAGAAGTTATATTTTCTAAAAAATCTGGATTACTTGGACTTTGTGGATATAACGATATGAGAGATCTTGAAGAAAGAGCTGATACTGATCCTAAATGTAAAATGGCAAATGATGTTTTCAATTATAGGGTTGCAAAATATATAGCTTCTTATTTTGGAATATTGCCTTCTGTTGATGCTGTTGTATTTACTGCTGGGGCAGGTGAAAGAGCGCAAAAGAATAGAGCTGATATTATTGCTGCTTTGGCTAATTTAGGTATAAAAATGGATATGGAAGCTAATGATAAAGCATTTGGGGGGCCAGAAGCTAAGATTAGTGCTTATGATAGCTCAACTGCTGTTTATATGATTCCTACAAATGAAGAAATTGTACTTATTGAAGATGCACAAGCTTTGTTGGATGGAAAATATAAAGGACCATCTGAATTTTATAGCTATAAATTTGAAGAATAATTATTGAAAATAGAAAAAGTTTTTATTATATAAACTCAAGATTAATCACAATAAAAAGGAGATATGTTGATGAATTTTAAACCTATATTCGACAATGTATTAATAAAAGTAATTGAAGAAGAAAATAAATCTGCTGGTGGAATTATAATTCCAGACAGTGCAAAAGAGAAATCTTTTAAAGGTGAAATAGTATCACTTGGAAATGGTAAGATATTAGATAATGGTAATGTTTTGCCTATGGCTGTTAAAGTAGGTGATAAGGTTGCCTTTGCAAAATATAGTGGTATGGAAGTTAAGCTCGATGGTGAAGCTTACATGCTTGTTAAAGAAAGCGAAATTTTAGGAATATTTAATTAATAGGAGTTAAAACTATGTCAAAAATTATAAAGTTTGGAAGTCAAGCACGTGCTGAAATCAAAAATGGTGTAGATACTCTTGCTAATGCAGTTAAGACTACACTTGGGCCTAAGGGACGTAATGTAGTTATATCTAAATCTTATGGTGCGCCTCATTCTACTAAAGATGGTGTGAGTGTTGCTAAAGCTATTGAGCTTAAAGAACCTTTTGCTGATTTAGGTGCTAAGATGGTTAAGGAAGTTGCATCTAAAGCTAATGATGATGCAGGAGATGGTACAACAACTGCTACTGTTTTGGCTCAGGCTATTTATAACGAAGGTTATAAGCTGGTTGAAGCTGGAATGAATCCTATGGATTTAAAACGTGGAATTGAAAAGGCTACTTTGAAAGTAGTTGAAAATTTGAAGAAAATTGCAAAACCTATTTCTTCTAATGATGAAATTAAACAAATTGCTACTGTTAGTGCTAATGGTGACAGCGAAATCGGTGAAAAGATTTCTTACGCTTTTGAAAAAGTTGGCAAGGATGGAGTTATATCTGTTGAAGAAGCTAAAGGTATGGAAACTGAAGTTGATGTAGTTGAAGGTATGCAATTCGATAGAGGGTATTTATCGCCTTATTTCGTTACTAATCCAGAAAAAATGATATGTGAATTTGAAAATCCATTAATCCTTTTGTATGACCAAAAGATATCTAATTTAACTCCACTTGTGCCAGTACTTGAACAAGTTGCTCAAAGTGGAAGAGCTTTATTAATTGTGGCTGATGATGTTGAAGGTGATGCTTTGGCTACTTTAGTTTTAAATAAACTTAGAGCAGGGTTGAAAGTTGTTGCTGTGAAAGCTCCTGGGTTTGGGGATAGAAAAAAAGAAATGTTAAAGGATATTACTGTACTTACACAGGCTACTTTGGTTAGTGAAGATCTTGGAATGAAGCTAGAAAATCTTACTGGGGAAATGCTTGGAACTTGCAAAAAAATATCTGTATCAAAAGATTATACGACAATTATAGATGGAGCAGGTGAAAAGAAAGATATTGATAATCGCATTGCTTTAATTAGAAAAGAAATGGATTCATCTTCATCAGAATATGATAAAGAAAAGCTTCAAGAACGACTAGCTCGACTTGTTGGTGGGGTTGCTGTGATAAAAGTTGGTGGACTTACTGAAGTGGAAGTTAAGGAAAAGAAAGATAGAGTTGATGATGCTTTGTCTGCTACTCGTGCTGCTATTGCTGAAGGAATTGTGGCTGGCGGTGGAGTTGCATTACTTCGTTCTGTTGAAGTTCTTGAAACAATAAAAACTGATAATGAGGTTCAAAAAGCAGGGGTAGATATTTTAAAGAAAGTTCTTACTGCTCCTATTAAACAAATTTCAGAAAATGCAGGTATCAATGGCGAAGTTGTTGTTTCTAAAGTTTTAGAAAATAAAGATGTTAACTTTGGTTATGATGCACAAAAAGACGAATATTATAATATGGTTGATAATGGAATTATCGATCCTGTTAAAGTAGTTCGAATTGCATTACAAGATGCTGTTTCAGTTAGTGGTGTTTTAATTACTACTGAATGTGTGATTGTTGATGAACCAGAAGAAAAAACTCCTGGTGGAGCTATGCCTCCTATGGGGATGATGTAGTAAAAAAATAACCCTGCTAAATGCAGGGTTTCTTTGTGTGTTAAATAACTTGGATTTATTTATCCTTTTTAGGTGGATCTTTTCTTCCCAGAACTTTAAGGCTTACACCAGGAAGGGCACCTAATACAAGTAGTGCGAAAACAAGAATTATAATTCCTGACACTACTGCTCCAATAATTTCAACTGTTGTCATATATTTGTTTTTAAGTTTTATAATATGTTATGTAAATTATTATAATAGGATTCTATTCATTTGTCAATAATGAGAGAAATAAAAAGTTAGTTCTTCCATATCTTTTTTGAAGTGATATTTGAAGAAAATTTGGTATTTGAATTTCTGAGTTTTCTGTTTCTAAAATTAGTAATGTATCACTTTTAATATAATCTTTAAATAATTTAATATCGTTTATTATTTTTTGAGTATTAATGTAAGGAGGGTCCATAAAAATTATGGTATTTTTCAAATCTTTTTTACTTTTAATAAATGTAGTAAAATCTTTATTTATTAGTTGATAATTATTTATATCTTTTAAAGACTTAATATTTCTTTCAAGAACTTTGAAGGAGTCGGGATTGTTTTCAATAAAGATAACTTTATCTGCAAAATTCCTTGATATTATCTCTGCACCAACAGCACCTGAACCTGCAAAAGCATCTATAAAAGTGTCTGTATGCCTGTGTTTTGATTCTAATATTGATAAAAGAGCTTCACGAGCTTTTTGTGAAGTGGGGCGAGTTACTTCCTCATTTGGAAGTTGTAATTTTTTGCCTCTGAATTTTCCTGAAATTATTTGCATGCTTTTCATTATAGTTTAATTTATATTGAAAAACAATTTATTTTATTTTATCATTAATTTATGGATAAAATTTATGACAGATTAATTGAACTTGCAAAGGGTGCTGTTAAAGTTAATGAAGTACCTAATGTAGCTATAATTATTGACGATAATCATAATATTGTTGCTGAAAGTTCAAATTATAGTGAAGCTTTAATTAACCCATTAAAACATGCTGAAATAAATTGTTTGGAACAAGCTTTTAAAAAAAAGAAAACTAAAGTTTTATCTGATCTTGTTTTGGTATCATCACTTGAACCATGTCCTATGTGTGCAACTGCTATTACTTATAGTCGAATTGAAAAATGTATTTTTTTAGTAAAAGACGAAAAGGGTGGAGCAGTTTTACATAATTCAAAAATTCCAAAAACTCAAAATAATTTATTCAAAACTAGTTTTGAATATTTAGAAGTTGCTCAATCTAAAGAATTAAAGAAAATTTTACAGGATTTTTTTAAGGAAAAAAGAAACTAAAAAAATCTCATTTTTCTCGTTGACTTTTGAGGGGGAAATAACTAAAATTTAAACCATGAGGAATTTAAGTTTTGCTATTGGAGAAGAACAGGAACAAGGATCTATTATTTCCTTGAAAAATGTAGGTTATCGATATGGTAACGGTCCAGAAATTTTACGTAATGTTAATTTAGAAGTTAAAAGAGGGGAATGTTACTTTCTTACTGGAAACAGTGGTGCTGGAAAAACTACATTGCTTTCTTTGCTTTATCTTGAAAATCAACCAACAACTGGAAGAATTGAACTTTTTAATAAGCCTATTATTTATTCTGATCGTGATTGGATTTCTGGGATTAGAAAGAAAATAGGGGTTGTGTTCCAGGATTATGAACTTATTCCACATTTAACTGTTTTTGAAAATGTTGCTTTACCTTTAAAGATTTTAGGTAAATCTGATAGCTATATTCAATCAAATGTTAGTGCTTTTTTACACTGGATTGGTCTTGGAGAATTTATGAATGTTTCTCCTAAAACCCTTTCTGGGGGACAAAAACAAAGAGTTGCTATTGCTCGTGCTGTTATAAATAAGCCTGATATTTTGGTTGCGGACGAACCTACTGGTAATGTTGATCCTGATATGGCTCATAAGCTTATATCTTTGTTTGTTCAATTAAATCAAAAATTTAAAACTACTATTATTTTAGCAACTCACAATAATGAATTGATTGATAAGTTTAAATTTGATCAATTACACCTGAATAAAGGACATTTGGAATTAGTTAAAAAACAAGATTTTTTGAAATTTGGCCCAAATAAAGTAGAAGAAGTTAAACAAAAAATTGAAGAATATGAGGATTTTTAATGGCTGTGAATATATTTAAAAATGATACTAATTCTAAATTTTTACCTATCGTGTCTGCACTGATAGTGTTTTTGGCTTCTATATCGCTTGCTATTGTATTTTTGTCATCAAGAGCGCTTAATTCTTGGAAGTATACAATTGAAAGTTCACTTTCTATACAAGTTATGCCTGAATATGATGCTAAAAATCCAGAGTCGGAAAAGGTAGCTCGTGCTCAGAAATTAAAAGAATTTTTAGAAAAAGATGTAATGGTTAAAAGTGTTAAAATTATTAGTAAGAATACTATGAATGAATTAATGAAACCGTGGTTGCATAAAGATTTTAAAACTAAATATGCTATTTTTCCTGAAGTATTAGAAGTGAAAACTTTTAAGAATTTGCCTAAAGAAGATTTTGAAACTTTGGAAAATGCTATATCAAAACAAGATAAGAATACTAAAGTTTATAGACATGAAGATTGGGTAAAGAAAGCAGGGCTTATTACAAGAATTTTCAATAATTTAGCTTATATTATATTAGGTATTTCATTAGTTGCTATGTTTGGAGTTATTAGTTATAGTACAAAGACTTCTATGCTTATACAAATCAGAATTGTAAGGCTTCTCAATATTATGGGAGCAAAGGATAATTTTATTGCTAAAATATTTGCTATGTCAACTGCTAAGCTTTGTTTGATAGGAGGAATATTTGGAACATTGATTGCTTTTCCTGTTTTGTTCTTCATTATTTATGTAGCACAAAATTCTAATAGTTCATTGTTTGCATTACTTGATTTGGCACCTGCTAATTGGGTAGTGGTAGGTTGTTTACCTTTCGCATGTTTTTTAATTGCTGCTATATCGTCTTATAGGACAGTTATGAAAACCTTGAGAAAAGGACCAAAGATTTGAAAATACGAGTATGGGCTATTCTTGTTTTTATTGTTATAGCTGGATTTGTTTCAGGACTTTGGGTTTTTAAAAATAATCTTCCTATTAAACCTAGTGAATCTTTAGCTAAAGCTGATGCTATTGTTGTTCTTACTGGTGGGGAACTTAGAATTAAAACTGGATTTGAATTACTTAATAAGAAAGTTTCTGATGTTTTATTTATTACTGGGGTTCATTCTAAATCTAGGGATGAAAAATTATTCAAACATTATGAAAAATCAAATGTAAGAGGGCAGGTTTATGTAGGAAAATGGGCAAGAAATACTACAGAAAACGCTATGGAGTTCTTAGAGTTTAATGAAAAACATAATTTTGCTTTTAAAACTATTTATTTAGTGACAGATTATTTTCATATGCAAAGGTCTTTACTGGAATTTAGATATTTTAATAAAAATGTTACTTTATTACCTTATCCAGTTAAATATGAAGGTAAAGATAGAGTTGCTATGTTCTTTAGAGAGTTTGTTAAATATTATTCTGCTAATATTTGGCACTTATTACGTTTGGAGGCTATTTAAATATGAAAGCTTTTATTGGAACAATACTATTTTATATATTTTTAGTTATTAATACTTTGAGTATTATGCCTGTTGTGATTATTGCTTTATTTTTACCTGGATCTGTTATGAAAAATACAGCTTGTTGGTGGAATAAAGTTAATTTATTCCTTTTAAAATATTGTTGTGGAATTGATTATAAAATAGAAGGGTTATCAAATATATCAAAAAAAACAGCTCTTTATGTTGCTAAACATCAATCTATGTATGAAACTTTCTTGCTTTACAATTACCTTAGAAAACCAGCTTTTATTGTAAAAAAAGAGCTTTTATATTTACCTGTTTTTGGATGGGGAATGCATAAAGCTGACTTTATTATTATAGATAGGAAGAAAGGAAAGGAATCTATTGAAAAGATTGAGAGGCAGGTAAAGAAATTAATGAAGAAAGGTCAGTCTGTTGTGATTTTTCCTGAAGGTACTAGGGTACCTTTTGGTAAGATTTCTGGATATAAGAGCGGTGCTTATGGGGTTTATAGCGCTATGAATGGGAAAATTGATGTTATTCCTATTGCTCTTAACACAGGTAAGTTCTGGGGGAAAGGGCAATTTGTAAAGAAACCTGGAACTGTTATTGTTAAAATAATGCCTCCTATTCAATTTAAAAAGAATGTCGATAAGAAAGAATTTATAGGTAAAATAGAAGAAACTATTGAAATTGAACAAAAAAAGTTTTAAATTATACTTTGAACCTATAAATAAACATATATGAAAATACACATTTTACGCTTTATTAGAGGAATTCCAGATATTCTGGGGTTCGTTATCTTTCTTGGCATTATAATAAGTCTTGGTTTTTTATTAGATTCTATATTCTGAAACTGATGAAAATAAGAATACTGAGAGCTTTTGAAAAACCTTCAACGACTGTGTATATCGGAAATAAAGGATCTCTTCAATATATTATTGTAAAAAATAAGACTTTTGAAGAAAATGATCCTATATGGATTAATAATTATATTATTATCTCCATTCCGTTTGTTAGACGAGCGGTTATTGATATACCTAATGAAAGGATTAACTTTCCATTAAAACCATGGGTGCAAGTTATTATATCTTGTACATTTGGAACATTAGTAGGGATTAGTGTTATATTGTTTTATACAGAATTTGAAAATTTAGTAATTGCTAATTCAATTTTATTAACAATATACTTATTCCTTTTATTTAATACTGAAGGAAGGTTTCAAAAGAAGATAAGAAAAGAGATAAGAAAAGCTGGATTTCCAGAAATCTGGTAAGTTTATAACTAATAAATACCCTGAATTGATTTTCAGGGTTTTTATATATTATTGTATACATAATATATCTTATGCGACTATTATATTAATACCAAATAATACATTTTAGAACACTTTTATCAAATTATAAATGAATAAAAAACTACCCCTCTCAATGACTTAAAGAAAAAGATTGAGATTTAAACTCAATCTCAATCCTTATTTCAATATTATTATTTAATTTTCCCTTTTACTATAAAATTAATACTATCTTTGAAGACAATATTAAGTTTGTCCCCTGGGTTAATTCCAAGTATATCATCAAAATGTGTATTGTATTCTGAAGGTATGGTTTTGCCTAAAACTTCTCCTTCAAACATAACAACAAAATTAACTCCAATAAGAATTACTTGTTTTACTACTAAAGTATCACCAGGTTGTTTGAAATAAGAATCAATTGCACTTGTTCGCTGTTTGTGCATTTCCATATTGGCACTTATTATTCCAAAACCTACTCCTAAAATAAGGGTAAGTATAAAAAAATACCGAAATTTTAACATATACTATAATTTTTAAGTTTATTATTTTAATTTGAATAAAACTTGCTTTAGCTTTTCTAAGCCTGTATTTGTTGGGGCGGAAATTGCTATAATTTCTGTCTTTTTTACTTCCTTCTTAAGCTCTGCTTCTTTTTCTTTTAATTCTTCTTCTGTTATAAGGTCTGTTTTAGTTAAAACTATGATTTCTTTCTTCTTAGTTAAACCTTGGCCATATTTTTTTAATTCGTTTCTGATTACTTTATAATCTTTCACTACATCTTCGCTTGATGCATCAATTAAATGTAAAATAGCTCTACATCTTTCTATGTGACCTAAGAACCTTGTTCCTAAGCCTATTCCTTCTGATGCCCCTTCTATTAACCCCGGAAGATCAGCAAGAACTAATTCACTTCCATAACCATACATTACTCCTAAATTAGGATGAAGAGTTGTAAATGGATAATTACCAATTTTAGGGTGAGAATTAGTTAAAAATGAAAGTAGTGTTGATTTTCCTGCACTTGGAAGACCTACAAACCCTATATCAGCTATCAGTTTTAATCTTAACCATAGAGTTTTTTCTTCACCTTCTTGGCCTGGATTTGCACGACGAGGCGCTTGATTTACTGAAGTTTTAAAACGTTCATTTCCCCAACCACCATTTCCACCTTTAGCTGCTATAAATTCTTGCCCGTCTTCTTGGAAGTCAAACAATACTGTTTTTTTATCTTCTGCAAGTATTACTGTCCCTGTTGGAACTTTTACTAATAAATCATCGCCACCTTTTCCATGTAATTGCCAACCCGAACCATCATGTCCTCGTTCAGCTTTATAATGTTGAGCATAACGAAAATCAATTAAAGTATTTAAATTAGGGTAAGATTTAAAGATTATATTACCCCCCTTTCCACCATCGCCACCATTTGGACCACCTGCTGGAATATACTTTTCACGACGGAATGCTATACAACCATTTCCACCGTTTCCTGCTTTGATATATATTTTTGCTTCGTCTAAAAATTTCATTTTATTTACCTTGATTTAATTCTATTAATTCTTCAGTTATTATTTCTGTTTGATGTTTTTTACTACAGTAAGTTGCTGCTTTTTCATATAAATCAACAACTCTATTATTTTCAACTTCTGTTTCTATATCCCTTTCAAATTTCATTAATAACTTAAAATCATAAACTTTTATTATTGATACAACTCTTTCAGATAAACATTTACAGTAAACATCTTTACTTCCATTAGATAAACATTCTTTATATGTTGTTTCCTTTAATAATGAATTAGTTTTACTGTAACACTTAGCTGCACTTTTGCTATATTTTGTTATGTAAATACTGTTATTATCTATTGCTTCTTTTAAAACTACTTTACTGTCCTTTTTTTGAGTTTCTAAACCTATCTTTGTTAGATTATCATAAATATAGTTCCACTCTGTTTTAGTAGTTGTTTTAAGCATATCTTCTTTTACACAAGCACACCATTCTTTAAGTTCACCTTGCTTTATACAATTGCTTTCCCATTTATCCATTATTATTTTTGATAAATCTGTTTTTTTAAAACCTTTTTCTACCTGACAAGCTCTTTGAACTTGGATTGTTTTTGTTAATAATCCAGGATTGCTTTTTAATAATCCTATCATAGCTTTGTAATTAGGATTTTTTGAAGCTTCTGATATGTTTTTATATTTTTTTAAATGATCATAATAAACGTCTGCAAAGTCCTGAGTTTCATTTTCTGTTAAAATAGATGACAGCTTTTCATCAGCACACTCACAAGTTTTTAAATCAAATTCGTTTGCTTTAGCATGGCACATTCTTTTGCTGTATTCTTTATTAAATTCTTTATATTTACCTTCTTTATACAATGGAGATAATTTATAAAAATCTTTTGAAGTGTCTTCTGATTTTGAAGCACAAGCACATAATAACAATAAAATAAAAACATAAGCTTTTTGCATATTTTTAATCCTTTGAAGTCATATATACTTTGTTTTTGAAGAAAAATCAATGGTTTTGGTTAATGTTATTCCACTTTACCTTGATATGGATAGAAGTTGAATTCTGCAGTTTTCCATTTTTCATATAAATCTTGAGGTAAGAAATCAAATGGAGAACATATAAATACCGCCCTTCTTGCTGATGATGCTACTGCTCTGAATGGCATATCTTCTTCAAAACGTACTTTATCTACTATTTCAACTTTAGTTACTGAGCCGTCGATTGCAAATTCTACATTGATTGTGATTTTCATATCTTTAGCACCTAATGCATTTGGATCTACATTCCAACATTGTCTTAACTTAACTCTGATTGCATCCTTTAAAGAAATAGACATATCTTTACCTTCATTTCTTTGATCACCACCTAATTGTTCTCTTTTAATGAAATTAGGGTCATCAGTTTCAGGTAAATCTTTATCCTTATTTATTTGTTCATAAACAGGAGTTGGTTCTTGACCTTTTTGCTGTGGAATTGTCTTTATAACCTCTGGACTTCTTTGGTCTATTTTAATCTCTTCCTTTGTTGTTTCCTTAGTTTTATCTTCTGGAATCTTTGGAAGTGGCTTTTCTTTTGTTTCTTTTTGTTTTTTTTCTTCTTTTTTTGTTTCTTCTTTCTTAGTTAAATCAACTTTAGGATTTGCTGCAATTTCTGGAAGAATTGTTTTTGTTGAAATATCTATATTTTGTAAATCTACATAGATGATTTTTTCTTCTTCTTGTCTTGCTAAACTTCTGTAAACTGAATTAAGAGCTGTAAGTGGTAGGATTATAAGGCATAAAAAAACAAGAATATGAACGAAAAATGACCAAGACCAACCTTTGCCTTCAAGAGATAGACTTGAATACACTTCATTGTATAGTCTTAAAAAAAGGTCTTTTATTGTTTCCATTTCTTAATTTGTAAATTCTTTTGTCTTTAATCCGATTTTACTCCAACCTAAATCTTTTAGAGCTCCCATAATTTCAATTACTTTTCCATAGTCTACTGTTTTATCTGCTGAAAGCACTATTTGAACTTCTTTATTTTCTTTGCTCATAGCATTTAATTTTTTAACCAATTCTTTAAAAGAATACTTTTCAGATGCTATGTAGGTTTGTCCTTTTTTATCAATACTTATTACAACAGATTCATTTTGAGAAAGTGTCGATTTTCCACCGTTTGGAAGGTCTAAGTTAAGGCCAGATGTTAACATTGGTGCAGTTACCATAAACACAGTTAAAAGCACAGTCATGATGTCTATCAATGGTGTTAGATTAAGACCAGTTTTTTCTCTTCTTGCACGACGAAGATCTCTTATCATTCTTGTGTTTTTATTATACATTTATTAACCTTTTCTCTTAAGAAGAACTATTTCTTGAATGTCACTTGCAAAACGATATAAGCTTGATTCTAGTTCATCAAATTTTTCTGAATATAAACTGTATCCAAAAGCTGCTGGGATAGCTACTATTAATCCAAGCGCTGTTGTTGATAAAGCCATTCCAATACCAGGAGCAACAACTTGTAATGATGTACTTCCATGAACTCCTATTGATGAGAATACATCCATAACTCCCCAAATTGTTCCAAATAATCCTATAAATGGAGCGATTGTTGATGCTGTGCTTAAAAATCCTGCTTTCTTTTCCGCTGTTGCCAATTCTTTTTCAACTACATTTGTTAAAACTGTATCCATTTTATCTTTTGGTGTTTGATAGGCTGCTACAAAAATTCTTGAATATGGTGTTTGTGCACTTGATACTGAATATTTTTGATACAATTTATTTGCATCATAGTTGAAAAATTTCAAATCTTTTTGAAATTCTGTATTATTTTTTAGCGCTTTATAATAGAGATATTTTTCTATCATAATTGCCCAAGTGTAAATTGACATTGCTATCAATGATAATGAAAGAAGTGTTAAGAACCAACCTCCTCCAAATAATAAATATATAAATGAAAACTCTTTCATGGTTATTTTTCCTCTTGTTTTATTAGTGTTTTAAAGTGTTTTACCCAGAATTCTGGTATTCTTGTTGGCATTAGAGTTTTGTAACTTACTAATGCAAATTTTATTGTTAATTCAGTACATAGATCGTCGTCTAAATAAAATCTTTGCAATACAACCATAGATAATCCTTTGATTTCTAGTATATTTGATTCTATTCTTATTGTACTTAGAACCTTTATAGGTCTTATATATCTTGCTGAAGATGAATGAATTACAAAAACATAGTTATCCATAATTTCTTGATGAATCTTTTTGTTTTCTTCAAAATTAGTGTCAAAATATGGAACAAGCATTAACATGTCACCACGTGCACGTTCAGCTATATCAAAATAACGTCCATGATATATGATTCCAGCTGCATCTGATTCTGAAAATGTAACATAATGCTGAAAATAATGTGTGTTGTTTTCAACATAGCCTTTTATAATAGAATTACTTTTATCGCCAATAACAAAGTTTTGTGACGAATCTTTTGAATTATTCATTTTCTCGTATTTCCTTTCGTTTTGTATGGTATCATTTTTTTGGATTATGTGCAAGGATAATTTGTTAAAATTGAGATTTAATTTTATCTATTTCCTCTTTTAATGATGTAAATCTTTTGAAAGTTTCAGGAGTTGGATTTGTTTTTAATTGTTCTTCAACTTCTCTTAATTCTGTGACTAAAAAGTCTAAAGAATTATAGTTCAATAGCTTTACAAATTCTTCCATAACCACATAATCTGGACTTTTTTTATTTAATAAAATTTCCATTGGAGTTTTTAGTTTGTTTTTATGAAATGCAGATAATTCTTCATCGTTTTCCAATGAATTATATATTTGTCTTAATGTTGAATCTACTTCAGAAGTTAGAAGTATTTTTCCAACGTAATCGAGATATTTGTTTCTTATATCCGGAAATAAAGACATGTATGCAAGGAGAGTTCTGATGTTTTCATTTGCTAATTCAAATGACTTATCTTTGAAAACTCTTTTTTTGAACTCAGCTTTATATTTAAAAAATTCCCATAAATAGTTTTTTATAGTTTGAGTATAGTACTTCTTAACGTTTTCATCTTGAATTTCTTCTATTAAATCAAAAAGCTTTCTTTCTAACCCTGCTTTTTGCTCTGGAGTTTTAAAAGTTTGCCCATAAGTAGCTTCTTTCCATAAAATATCTATTAATGAAGTAGTGCTTTTTAATATATTTCTGAAAGTTTCTTCACCATGCTCTTGACTTAGAATATTATCTGGGTCAAGACCATCTGGAAGAATACAAAATTCTAATGATTTATTTGTCTTTAAATATGGTAAAATTCTGTGAGCTGCACGAATAGCAGCTTTTAATCCAGCAGCATCACCGTCAAAACAAATTAATGGACTATCTGCAACCTGCCACATGAATGAAACTTGGTATTCCGTTAAAGCTGTACCAAGAGGAGCAACTGAGTTTTTAAAACCAGCTTGATGAAGTGCAACTACGTCTATATTACCTTCAACAACTATTAATTGTTTGCTGTCACGAGATGGCTGGAGAGCTTTATCAAAACCAAATAAAGTAAATCTTTTTTCAAAAATATCTGATTCTGGAGAGTTTAAATATTTTGGATCACCTGCTCCTATTATTCTTCCAGAAAAGGCTATTGTTTCACCTTTTCTGTTATTAATTGGAAATATTATTCGATTACGAAAATATGAATATAAGCGGCCATCACCATAGTCTGATTTTTTATATAATCCAGCGTCACAAAGGTCTTGATCACTGTAGCCTAAACCTTTTAACATGTCGTATAATTCTGAAGTATCTGGTGCGTAACCAATTTCAAACTGAGTTATTGTTTCGTCTGTTAATCTTCTGTTTTCTTTTAAATATGCAATTGCCTCAAAATTATCTGCAAGCTTTTTTATGAAAAAATCTTTTGCTGTTTTTACTATATCTTTTGATTGATTCTTTTTTAAAATCTCTTTTGGATTTCTGTTTTGTGTCTTTGGAATTGTCATTCCTACTGAAGAGGCTAGTTTTTCAACTGCTTCCATAAATGGCATATTATAAACTTCCATAGTGAACTTAATTATATCACCATGAGCTCCACAACCAAAACAATGATAGAAGCCTTTATCTTCTGAAACTGCAAAAGATGGAGTCTTTTCATTATGAAATGGACAACAACCCCATAACTGATTACCCTTCTTAGTCAATTTAGTTTTTTGAGAGATAACATCATAAAGGGTTATTCTTTGTCTTAAATCATTTAAAAAATTATCGAAAGCTCTGTCCATGCAAAATATAATAAGACTTTTTTGTAATTTTACAAGAAAATTTAAGCCCCAGTTAAGGGGCTTTTATTTTTTAGAACAATACTGGAGTTTCCATTACTGCCAAATTCTTTATTCTTAACCATGAGTCTAAATGGTCTGAGAAATAGAATATTATAATTAATATTGTAAATATTGAAAATACCATTTGTGTTAAGCCCTTTTTGCCTTTGAAGCCAAACAATACAAATGTGTAAATTAAGTACAATATGAATAAATCCACTACTAATGATGTTATAGTTAAAATAAATGAATTCACTGATAACACGTTGATTAATGTTACAACTGGAAACAAATACATCTTTTGAGCAGTGTTCTTTAGTGCTATTTCAAAATTAATAGTTCCTTTGCAATAGAAAGCAAACATGTTTAAAATACCTGCAAATCCAAATAGGAATACAACTGCAGCAATTGGTAAGTATACTAATTTTAGTAAATTTTCTACATGAAGATTTCCACCTAAGAATATGAAAAATAGTGAGATTAACGCCCCTGCTAGTCCATACAATGCAGTTTTTACCACTTCTTTATCGTAGTTACCATCTTCTATAATTGTAGAAACTTCTAACTTTGGATTTACTATTGAATTCCAGAAATTCTTACAGAATAAGATTAAATCCTGCTTCCAATTTTTCCAATCGTATGTCTTTGCTTTTGATCTGATATCTTTAGCTTTTGAAATAACTGCTTTACCTTGTGCAATTGTTTCTGTTTTTATTTCCTTAAACTCTTTCTTAGCAACTTTTGCTACATTCTTTTTAGTCAGTTTTGACTTATTAGTTTTTTTATCTTGCATATTGTCCTCCCCTTGAAAACTTAATTTGTTGCAATTTTATACAAACATAGTTATATTATACAATAAACAAAAAGAATTGAAAAGCAAAAAGTTAAAGTCATGAAAAAAATTATCCTTGTTGGAAGACCTAATGTTGGAAAGTCTACATTGTTCAATATGTTGACTAGATCTCGTGATGCGTTAGTTCATGAAAGAGCTGGAACAACCAGAGATTTGCGAGAAAAACAAATTAAATTTAATGGAAAAGACTATATTTTAATAGATTCAGCTGGGCTTGAAAATGATAAGTCCTTTGAATTAACAAAAGATATGACTAAAAAAACTTTAGAAGCTATTGACGAAGCTGATATTGTATTGTTCTTAGTTGATGGCAGAACCGGTATTCACCCTATGGATGAACATTTTGCTAAACTTATTAGAAGAACTAAGAAACCTATTATGCTTATTGCTAATAAATGTGAATCTGTTGCTATCAGACGTGAAGCTCAGGTTGATTTTTTAAGACTTGGACTTGGTAATCCTGTTTGTATTTCTGCTGCTCAAAATCAACATTTAGACCTTTTATTCCAAAAACTTAATGAAATTCTTGGAATTGTCGAAGATGACGATGAAGAAATAAAGGAAGAAAAATATGTTAATCCTGAAGATAGACCTGTTAGGTTTGCTATTATTGGAAAACCTAATAGTGGAAAGTCTACATTGACTAATACTTTAGTTGGGAAATCTGTTATGTTAACTGGAGATATGCCTAATTTAACCAGAGAATCTATTGAACATAAAGTTCATCTTAGAGGTAGAGATTTTATTATTACTGATACTGCTGGCGTTAGAAAACAAGCAAGGATTAAAGATGAATTACATAAATTATCAACATACAAAACCTTTGAAACTGTTGGTGAGGTTAATTTAGTTGTTCTTTTAATCGATATAAATGAAGGGCTTGGAGTTCAAGACTTAAAGCTTGCTGAGAAGACTGTTGAAGAAGGACGCCCTGTTATTATCGTTTTAAATAAAGAAGATTCAGTTGAAGCTTATGATAAAAAAAGAATTATTAGTGAAGCTAATGATACTCTTATGAGATCTTTTAATCAATTAAAGGGCATTACAGTTTTGACTATATCTGCTATTAAAAGAGGTGGAATTAATAAACTGTTAGATAAAATTATTAAGACCTATGATGAATGGAATTACAGAATTCCTACATCTGCTTTGAATAAGTGGTTAGATGATGCTTTATCTGTTAAATCACCTCCTCTTTCAAAAAATAAATCGCCTATGAAAGTTAAATATATAACTCAGATTGGAATAAGACCACCTTCATTTGTTTTATTTGTTGGATCAGCTTCTGATTTGCCTGATAATTATTTGAAGTATTTAGTTAATTCTATTACTAAAACTTTTGATTTACACGGAACACCTGTTAGAATAAAGGTTAAAAAACAAGAAAATAAATATGCTAAATAAAAAATCCCCTTTTGGAGATTTAATTTTATATCTTTTAGAACTTTAAAGCAGCTCCAAATCTGAATTCTTGAGACGAGTAATCTTCTCTTGATTGTCCTTCATATCCTAAATAAACAGAACTTCCACTTTTTACTATGTATTGCAATCTTACTCCATATGAGTGAATTAAGTTTCCAAGTTCATATTTATCATTAGATGCTGTGAATGGATTTAAGTCATATGTTCTTACCATACCATCTGATAATTCATATCCTAGTTCATAAAATACTGTTGGAACGATTTTTCCAAGAACTGGCATTGAAAGTACATATTTTAAATCACCACCAATAGATAATATGTTTGAAGTTGTAGTATTGTCCTCAAATTTACCAATTGCTGAGTCGTATTTTGTATAGATATCTCCTACAAAATGTTTGCCTACAAATACTTTACCAGCACTTAATTGAAAGAACGAAACGTCACCATCACCTTGAATTTCATTATCTGATTCTACACTTGCATAGCCTATATTTCCAAGAATAAACCATGATTTAATATCTAAACTTGCATATAAACTTCCTTTGTAAGAATGTGAAGATTCTTTGTAATCAACTGATTTACCAGTATCTTTATCGTAAGCTATTGACCCACCCACTGTTAACTTTTTAATTTGGTAATCATATCCCATAACAACACCTTGGTAATCGTTTGAAAATTTTGCTATATTACCTTGAGATGCATATTTTTCAGATCCAGTGTAGTATTCCATCCAAAATGTATTCTTTCTTTTTTGATACAACCCACCTTCAAAGAAATCTGTCATAAGTTGATTTGATTGAGCTAATGAAAGCTTCAAGTTATTCTTTATATTGTTTTGAAATACTCTTACCATTTGATTATTTGAGATATTTCTGCCCAATCGTCTTACAGAATTAATTGATGATATTGCTGTTGCACCAGGTATTTTTTTATCTGTATCTATTGCTGGTGGTGGAGTTGGAATATCTCTTAAATTTAACCACAATTCATTAGTTTCTTCATTTAAGTAAAACAAGTAATCTAAATTACTTACAAGGATTCCATTTTCCATAAGAGAAATACCATTAAATGAGACAGTTCCATTTAAAGATGAAGCTATTAGATAATGACCATTTGTTAATTGTTGAGCAGATAAAGTATCTATATTCAAATAGATATTTAACAATGATAAACTATCTAAATTAGTGATTTTTGCAACAATCATATCTGATCCATCATCAGCGTATTCTATATTTAATTGAGTATTTGTACCTTGGTATGTCACATCACCTTTTACAACATTTTCAATTACTCCTCTGTTCATATCTGAGAATATAAAACCACCTTCTGAATATAAATCCCCATTAATAGTTCCGTTTCCTTGATAATTAATTGCAGAATCAATTGCATTATAGATTGAATATTCATTTCCTGTTATTGTTCCTTCATTTATGATTTTGAAACTTTCATTTATAACAGAATTTAATTCAATTGAAATACCTCTTTTTTCACTAGTAATAATACCTGTAGATTCATTTTTTATAGTTCCAAACAATTGTGCTTGATAAAATCTTATTGCATTTCTGTTGGTTCCAGTTGTAGCCGTAGTAGATATTGTACCTGAATTTTCAATACTTCCTAAGAAAGATGCACTTTGAATATTTATTCCCATCATTCCACCAGAAATTTCACCAGAATTTATTATTTTCCCATGAAGAGCTCCTGTTGCACCAGTTATTGATATAGCTGTAGATTTTGCTAATATATCACCATTGTTAACAATATTTCCATATATGTTAGAAGATGAAATTACCATTGCTGAGCCAGAAGTTCCATCCATAGAAAGAATTCCTTTTCCATTGTTTCCAGTATTTACAATATCTCCATAAAGCGTTGTTGTTGACATATTAAAAGCTTGAGAACCAGTTATTAATCCTGAGTTTAATATGTTTCTTTTATATCCTTCTGCACCTATTGTAGAACCTTTTATATTTAAACCATAACTTAATGTTGTTAAATCATATCTTATTAGATTTCCTGTATTTTCTATAAAATTAAGATTTGCTGCAGAATCTTCTTCAAATGTTATATATTGTACTGCATCAAGAGTTAATGCTTCATTTCCTTTGATAGTTCCTTCATTATATACAAGTTTTTGATCCTTAGATAATGTTAGAGTTTTTAATTGTACTGCCACTTTTCCTGTTATTAATGCTGAAGAACCTAAATTTTTAACTATATAATCAGTTCCTCCAAGAGTACTTGTTCTTATTGATAAAGCAATTTCTTCAATATATCCTGTTAAAAAAGCTGTTTTTATAGTACCATAATTTATTAGACTACCATTGAATGTTGCACCCGTAATTCCTGCTGGAGAATATTGTTGGGAAATTTCACCACCAATATTGTTTATAATGTTTCCATTGAAAGTACTTCCATTAGACAATATTAACACCCCATTTCCACCAGCATTTGTTGTGTTCGCTAGCTTTCCATTGTTGATAATATCACCATTGAATGTTGCCTTGTTAGCTATCATTAATCTTGATAATTCTCCAGAATTTGTTAAGTCGCCGTTTAAAACTGTCACTACTGAACCATTTCCAACATATATTCCAAAAGTTCCATTTGTTAAATATTTTATAGATCCTGTTGAATCTATATTGATATTGAGATAGTTTTCTCCTAAAATTTGAATAGGGTAATTTGAAAGAGCATGTTTTATATTGAGAGTTGCATATTTATCTTCATAACCTATGGTATTTATTACTTGATTTGAATAATTTGTAGCAACTCTGTTTGTGTCACATACAGTACCTGATGCCAAATCTTGGCAAGTATAGCCACTGCCAGTCATATATGCATTATTCCCATTACTCCATTGAGCTTGGGCTGATGTTATTGCAAATATTGAAACCATAATGAATATAAAATTTTTTAATTTCATATTTCCTCCTTTCGTATTTTCCTCTTCTTATAGGTATTTTATCATATTTTTAAGCTTATTAAAAGATTTTTTTTGATTAACAATAAATTATTGTATTTGTGAATTATACAATTATAATTGAAGAAAAATATTCGAGGAAAATAAAACAATGAAATTAAATGATATAAGAAAAAAATATATAGAATTTTTTGAAAAAAGAAGTCATATCCATGTACCATCATCATCTTTGGTGCCACAAAATGACCCCACTTTGCTTTTCACTAATGCTGGTATGAACCAATTTAAAGATATTTTTACTGGAAAAGAAAAAGCTCCTTATAAAAGAGCTGTTACAGTGCAAAAATGCGTTAGAGCTGGCGGAAAACATAATGATCTTGACAATGTAGGCTATACTGCTCGTCACCATACTTTCTTTGAAATGCTCGGTAATTTTTCTTTTGGGGATTACTTTAAAGAGGAAGCTATTTTATATGCTTATGAATTACTTACTAAAGAATTGAAATTTGACGAAAAAAGATTACTTGCTACTGTTTACCATACTGATGATGAAGCTTTTGATATTTGGAAAAAAGTTACTGGATGGGGTGATGACAGAATTATTAGAATTGCAACCAAAGATAACTTTTGGGAAATGGGAGAAACTGGACCTTGTGGACCTTGTAGCGAAATATTCTATGATTATGGTGAAGGTGTAAAAGGTGGAAAACCTGGAAGTAAAGATGAAGACGGTGACCGATTTGTTGAAATATGGAATAATGTATTTATGCAACAAGAATCTCTTGGTGGTGGCAAATATATTGATTTGCCTTCTAAAAATATAGATACAGGTGGCGGATTAGAAAGATGGGCTAGCGTTTTACAAGGTAAATTATCTAACTATGAAACTGATACTTTTATGAATATTAAGAATTTTATATCTGATAAAATTAAAGTAAAAATGAATTCTGAAAATATTGCACCATTTAATGTTATTGCTGACCATCTACGCTGTATGGTTTTCTTAATTGCCGACGGAGTTCTTCCTTCAAATGAAGGTAGAGGTTATGTTCTTCGAAGAATTATGAGAAGAGCTATGCGTTATGCTAATGTTTTGGGTGTAAAAGATCCTATTTTAAATAAGTTAACTCAAATTATTTATGAAGAAATGGGTGATACTTATAAAGAAATTATACTTGCAAAAGAAACTATTAATGCCGTTATTTTAAAAGAAGAAGAAACTTTCTTAAAGACATTATCTGTTGGATTAAAAATATTAAAAGATGAAACTTTTGAATTAAAGAAAGGTGATAAACTTAGTGGCGAAACTGCATTTAAACTTTATGATACTTATGGGTTCCCTATTGATATGACACAAGATGCTTTGAAAAAAGATGGTATCACTGTTGATATGAAAGAATTTGAAGACAATATGAATGAACAAAAAGAAAGGTCTAAAAAATCTTCTAAGTTCTCTGGAGCTACAAAAGGCGATAAAGTTTGGTTTGAAATTGAAGAAAAATTTGGTAAGACTGAATTCGTTGGATATGAAAAACTTAAAGAAGTTTCTAAAGTTGTAGCTATTGTTAAAAATGGTGAATTAACAGATAGTTGTTTAGTTAATGATGAAGTTTTAGTAGTACTTGAAAAAACACCTTTTTATGGTGAGACTGGTGGACAAATTGGTGATACTGGATTTATAAATAATAATGAAGTTATTGATAGTATTAGACCTATTAAAAACATTATAGCTTGTCTTATAAAAGTGAAAAATCAATTTAAAGTTGGAGATAAAGTTGAAGCTGTAGTTAATGAAGATGCTAGAAAAGCTAACCTTCGTGCACACTCTGGAGCTCACTTATTTCAAAAAGCTTTAAAGAGTGTTATTGGTAATTCTGCTTCACAACGCGGATCACAAGTTGGTGATGATATTTTACGTTTTGACTTCTCTCATCAAAAAGCTCTAACTCAAGATGAATTGAATAAAATAGAAGTTTTAATAAATTCATATATTGTTGCAAATACAGATATTTGTACCCTGCTTTTAAATAAAGATGAAGCTATACAACAAGGCGCTTTAGCTTTGTTTGGTGAGAAATATGATGACGTTGTTAGAGTAGTTAGAATGGGTGATATTTCTATGGAATTTTGCGGTGGAACTCATGCTCAAAGAACTGGAGATATTGGATATGTAAAGATTATATCTGAAAGAGCTATTGCTTCTGGAGTACGCAGAATTGAAGCCTATACAGGACCTCGTGCTGTTGAGTATAACCAACAACAGATGCAGATTATTGATAACATTGCTTCTACTTTTAAAATTGGAACTAATGAAATTGACAGTAAAGCAAAGAGTTTAGTTGATAATAATAAGAAACTTCAAAAGGAAATTGATGAATTAAAGACATCACTCTTAGCTAAAGAATTTAATGTTAATGATTTAGTTGAAGTTAATAAGACTAAATTGTTCTTTAAAGAACTAAAAACAGATATGAATTCAGCTAAAGCAATTGCTAAACAGTTCTTAAATAGATTTGAAGGAATTGTATTTTTAATTACTTCACTTGAAGGGAAAAATGGAGCTATTATTGCTAATAACATCAATATTGATTCAGTTGATATTTTAAAGAAGATTACTGCCTCTGGTGGTGGAACAAAGGACGTTGCACAAAGTGGTTTAAATAGCGATTATAATGCTGATAAAATTAAAGAAAATATAAAAAATATAATAAAGGAATTAAATGCCAAATAAAAAAGGTAATAAAAAAGTAAATAAGAAAATTAACTATAATAATGACGATTTAACATTTGATAATGTTACAAATAATTTAAATAAAAAATCATCAAGTGATTTTAAATTTATTCCACTTGGAGGTTTCCAAGGTGTGACTATGAGTTGTTATGCTTATTGTTATAAAGATGAATGGTTAATCGTTGATTGTGGAATTTTGATGGACAATACTTTAACAACTGATCGTATTGTTCCTGATCTTTCTATATTAAAAGATAAGAAAATTGTAGGCTTTGTTCTTACTCATTGGCATGAAGATCACTTGGGTGCTATTGCTCATTATGTAAAAGAATATTTTAGCAACTGCCCAATTTATGCGTCACCACTTGGAATTCTTAAAATTCAATCTAGCATTGAAGATCAGCTTGGTGTGTCTAGTGATTTGAAGCCTAAATATGTTACTATAAAACCTGAAGGTGAAACAGTAAAAGTAGGTAGTTTTGAATTGAAATTTATACATTCTACACACTTAACTTTGCAAAGTTACATGGTTGCAATAAGAACGCCAGTTGGTACAGTTTTACATACCGGAGATTGGAGTTTTTCACCCGCACCATTACTTGAACCTAGAACAGATTTTGATTCTTTGAAAGCTTTGAATAATGAAAATTTCTTATGCGTTGTTGGAGATTCTACTGAAGTTTATAGAAAAACTGAAGCATGGGGTGAAGACACTGTAAAAGAGAATTTATATAAAGCTATGGGACAATATAAAAGAAAATTATTTATTACCCTATTCTCTTCTTCACTTGCTCGTATGCAAAGTATTTATGATAATGCTACAAAATTAGGCCGTAAGGTTTGTTATATTGGAAGATCTATTAATACTAATGTAGAAATTGCTAAAAAAGCTGGATTTTTGACTAAATGTAACTTTATTACTCAAGAAGAAGCTTCAAAACTTAAAGATAATGAAGTTTGCTATATTATGACAGGTTGTCAAGGTGAACCCTTGGCTGCTATGAATAAGTTATTAAACGACAACATTAAATCTCTTTCTTTAAATAAAGACGATGCTGTTATATTCTCATCTTCTATTATTCCAGGTAATGAAAAAGATGTTTTATACCTATATGGAAAGATTATTGATAAAGATGCTAATCTTTTTACTGTTAATGATAATCCTATGATACACGCACATGGACATGCTGGTTATAGCGAGTTTTTAGAATTCTTTAAACTATGTAAGCCAAAAGCTTTACTTCCTATGCATGGAGATAAATTATCTCAATTCTTACATATGAAATTAGCAAGAGATTGTGGAGTTCCTACTTCATTTATGCTTAATAATGGAGATGTAGTTGCTTTTTATAAAGATAAAGCTCCTGAAATTATTGAAAAGATTGAAGTCGGTGCTTTAGTTATTGAAGGAAATAGAGTTTTAAGTACTTCTGATGCTGTGTTTAGAAACAGAAAGAAAGCCTTTTATGATGGAGTTGTTTTTGCAACTATCAGTATAGATAAAAAAGGATTTTTGAAAGATACACCTCAAGTATCCTCCGTTGGAGTTTTTGAAACTGAAGAAACTGGTATGATGAAGCGACAAATTGAAGTTAGTATAGTTTCAGAACTTAAAAACCTAGATAAATCATCTCAGCGAAGCCCAGAAGGATTAAATCAAGCTATTAGTACAGGCGTTAGAAAGGTTTTAAGAGATTTCTCTGATAAGAAACCTAAAATTGTTATACATTATGTATATAAATAAAGGGAGGTATTTATGTTTATATTTTTAAATTTATTATTTTATGGGCTTTTATTTAGCTGTAGCGTGTTTTTATACCCTTTTGCTATGAGTTTGACTAAAAATTACAGCGAGTCTTTTTATAAAATAATTAAAGGCTGTTTTAAAAAAGAATACTTTAATTTAAAAGCTCTTTATACAGGAGTTGGATTGTTTATTATTACCGTTGCTATTCAATATATGTATTTCAGACATTTTTTAATCTTTAATTACACTTCGTTATTTATTCTTTTATTTTTATTCCTTATTGCAACTGCTTGCATTATAGATTTAAAGAAAAATATTATTCCTGATCTTATTACATATCCTTTAATTTTATTTGGATTTTGTGGAGCTATTTTAGATTCTTATTTTGTTTCTATGCCTTATGATAGTGCTATTGCTGCTTTGATTGGTTATTTTTTACCAGGAATTATTGGGGTTATTTTTGAAATGTTTGGTAAAAAACAAACTGTTGGAGCTGGAGACGTTAAATTTTTAGCTGGGATTGGAGCATGGTTAGGAACTAATGGGCTTTTTTATACAGTTATGTCTGCTTGTATTATTGGAATTGTTTGGTTACTTGTTTCAAAAAAGAAATTTCTTCCATTTGCACCTTTTTGTGGAGCTGGAGTTCTTATTTATTTATTAGCTTTTTTGAACTAGAATACCGCTTTTAAACCTAGATATAATCCCATTGAGTTCCATACAGAACTTTTCATAGCATTATTTATATGTTCAACTGTATTTGTGAAATATGTTGGGTTTAAGTAGATTGTTGTATCTGCTTTATCTAATGAATAATTTTCATATTCTATTTTTACTTCTAAATCTACAGTCTTTGTTATTTTATGACGGTATGCCATATTTAACACAATACCTTGGCCATTACCTTCATCAATAAATCCAGGCTGTTGTAAATCTACACGGTATGGCCATGTTGCTTGACCTTTATAATCCAATAAAGAATATTCAAAATAGAAATGAATTGAATCTTTTGCTGACATGTAACGGTCAACCATCATTCCTATAAACATACCCTGCCATGTTACATCATAAACTTGTGTTGGACCTGATAAATCCCAACCTATATCCCCACCATATACACAACCATCAACTGGGTTTCCACTTTGATCATAGCTGTCAGGATCATAATTTACATCCCAAGCATAACCTGAATGACCTGAAAGATTTGTAAATGATTCTAATGTACCATCACCATCAAAATCGAAATAAAATGTTCTTCCACTCGCAGTTGGATCAACCATAGAATTTAATACACAAGCAGGAATTGGATTTCCATCCCCATCAAGTTCCCAAACTGTTTGCTGTTGACCTGTACCATCTACAAGATATAAATTTACATCTTGTGGGTATGGATACTTTTGATCTGTCATAGTTAAATTTTGCTGCTGGTGAGTATATCCAACAATTGGTGAGAATTGAAATCCAACCCATGTGAACCATTTATCCCAACCTATACCCATTTTCCAACCATTTGTGTCAGCTTCAATTCCACCAACTGAAATCCAATAATATGGAGCCACACGTAAATCGTCATCACTTGATGAACCTGATTTTGCTAGATTAGCAAATTTATATTCACCATAAATAAATAATGGCATATCATAAACTTTGAAAGTTTTTGAAACATTAAAGTTATATTCATTAAATATCATATCATCCCATTCTAAGATAGAACCTTGTGGTTCGCCTAACACTGGAGTTAATTCAAAGATAAAGTCTGTAAATTTACGACCAATAGAAAAACCTAATTGCCATCCATTTTTACCACTGATTTTGTAATCTTCTTCTACAACACTTTTGCTTTTTACTTCTTTAACTTGTAAGTTTCTATTACCTTGATAATATTGTTGACCTGCGGCCATATTAGGATTGTAATATGGGTTTTGATATGGACTTACTGAAGCATTCTTTGTTTGATTTGCTTGTTGTTGATATATTGTAGCATTTGGAGCTGTAGGTGCCAAATAATTACTGTAATAAACTGGATATTGTTGAGAATATGCAGAAGTTGCAAACATACTTATTAATAATAATGAAACTAAATTAATTCTTCTCATATCTCTCTTTCTTTCCTAAAACATTATTCTGAAACGTACTCCAACTTCACCTACAGTTAGATTTCCTCTTTCTTTTGCATTAAACGAAGTTGTTGTTGATTGACCATCTTCGATTGCAAGGTCCACTGCACTTCCTGGGTCTGTTGGGCCATTATAATCACCATATTCATCCCAAATATAATCCCCTGTTCCATAATCTACCACTACTGGATATTCTACTAAATAATCTTGAACAACTGTTCCATTTGTTTCCACTTTTCCTAAGAATGAATATCTGAAGAAGAAGTCAAAAAACATTTGATTTTGTAATTTCCATGTAGCACCTATTTCCATACGGTATGCTAAATTCTTTGTTGTTGAACCAGCATGAGTAATTAACCCATCATAATAATATGAACATAAACCATCGGCTAAATATTGTCCTGTTACTGGATCAATAACATCATTAAAACAATCATTGTAATCAGGGAAACCTGTTGTATCTGAGATTGTGTAGTTTTGAACATCATTAAATGAGAATCCTAATCCAACACCGAAATATGGGATAACTTTACCACCTGCGAAATTTCCAAAAATCTCTTCAAGATTGTAATATAAATTGAACATAAATACATCTGCATCTATACCACCACCTGAAACTACTGGCATTTCAACTGTTCCTGTACCATCATTGTATACAGCACTTGAACCATAATTCATTCCAGTGTAACGAAGATAATTTAATTCAAAACGAACATTTGAACTTATCATTAAACCTACCGCTACATCAACTGATGTTGTGTCTCTTGAAGTTGATGAATTATTATCGTCTGTATTTCCTACAATAGTTGTATCATAGTTTACCAATTTCATAGAACTTCCAGTATTACGTCCTTTTGCAACCCCTGCTGCAAAATACATACCTGTATCTGCTAATGTGTCGTAAGCTTGAGATGTGCGATACTGCTTCTTCATGGTTGATTGATATTGTTTTCCATAATTTGGAACTTGGTAAACCCTGTTTGTACCTGTACCATATCCTGTAGTTGAACTACTGTAATTTAATGGTTGGTAGTGTTGTGAAAACGCTGAAGTTGCTGAGAAAATGATAAATGCAAAAGCAAGAGGATTAATTCCCCTTCCCAAAACTTTGGCAATAACCTTATTTATTGTCATTCTCTTTTTCCTTCTTTTTGTTATTTTATCACAAATTACACATATTTAAAAGCTTTTTTTTATATTTTATATTTAAATTTCATCATTATAGTATGATCATCTGGTAAAGTTGATGAATGTCCAGGGTTTATACGGTACATATAACCTGTATCCATTTCAAAATCACCCGCTTGCCATGAATAAAACATTTGCATATCATATTCTGTTGCTGATGGAGTTAAGTTTAATTTATAACTATTCATATATAAAATATCTTCTACTGCATCACGAGCAATTGGTATATCCATAGATGCTGAAGCACTATTAACTCTTAATGGTTGAGCAAATACAGCACCAAATGTTGAACGAGGAGCTAATTTATAAGCAAAACCTACATTCCATGAACTTGTTTGTATACTTGAAAATTCATTGAATAAAGAATCTCTTGCTGCTGATACTTGAGAAGTTCCTATTGTATAACTTCCAAACATTGAAGTTTTTGAAGATAATTTAAATGATGAAGCAACTGTTGAGAACATTGTTGTTGTTCCATGGTCAATTTGCAAAGCTCCATATGAACCAGCACCTAACATTGTTTTATTTTCTACCACAACTCCAGCATGGAAAGAAACATTCCCTTTACGATTGAAATCACGAGTCACTGAAGTAAATGATGATGTTATTCTACCCAACCTGTTATCACTTTCAGGAAGCATGTTATAATAATCAACTATTTCATTTGCTACTATATTTCCTGAAAAACTTGTCATTCCTAATGACCAATTATTTGAAATATTTGTTTGATATGATGCCCCAATTGCATTTTGTCCCGCTAATGCTAAATACGGATTTCCTAAGAATGAACTACTTACTATTGCAGTTTCTGGAACAGTTTCATATTGATCGAAACGCAAAGCTTTGTTTAGATTATGACCTAATGATACTGTCACCTTTTGCTCTTCTGTTGCAAAGTTAAATGTTAATTCATTAAAGATAAATGGATCTTCTTCACCTTTTCTTGGAGTATACTCTTTATTATGTTGAATTCCAAAAGACATAGACATTGCATCAGTTACTTTTACAGTTTCTCTTGCACTTCTTCCAAACTCATTCATCATTATATGAATTTCTCTTCCAACTGGTTTTGCCACTACCAAACTATTGAAATTCATTTCAAACTGTCTGTTAAAATCATCGAGAACTATGAATTGTAAAGTTGAATTTGCAACTGCGTCTCCAAATGATGAACTTAATGCTACATAGGTATGCTCAAGTTCAAAACCTCTTCCACTTCTTGAAGTTGATGTAGCTGTTGATTGAGCCGCTGTTGTATTATATGCATATGAATTATGACCAGCATTCCAATTGAAATTTTTGGGATCTGTTGGAATAACTATACTTCCATAAGGACGGGTCGCTTTTGCTAAATTTATTAATCCTTGCCCATATACTGCATCAACACCCGTATCACCTAAATCATCAGATGTTAAAAACAGTAATGATACAACTTGATCTGGAGTCATATGTTGATAAGCACCAAGTAATGCTGATACTGCACCTGCCACCACTGCTGCCGCAGCTGCTGAACCACTTTGAGGAATGTATAATAAATCCTCTGGGTCATAAATTCCATTTCCATTTGTGTCTATGAAATAAAAATCAATATAGAAATCATTATCTGGAACTACAGAACCACCTGAACCAGCTGTATTACTATTATCTCCATCAAAATCAGTAGTATTTGAAAGATCTTTTACAGAAGTCCAAGTTTGCCATTGACAAGCCCCTGAAGCAACTTCACAATACTGCCAAGGCTTCCAACCTTCACTTGTTGGATCTAAGTCATACATTACACCGATTAAATAACCATCTTCATTGATATCTTTTACTATACCTGTTAAACCAAGATGAGTTTCTTCTAAGTCTATTAATAAATCACTTGAAGATACTGCACTTGATGAACCTTTTACAAAGAAATCAAAATTAATTGGAGCACCATCAAATGAATATAAATCATAAACACTTAAAGATTTATTCCATATAAGATAATCAATACCAGGACTTACACTTGTAGAACCATCTGTGTCATACTTTGCAAATCTTGAATTTATTTTTAAATAAAAATCTAATAAAGGATCACCTGTTTGTTCTTGAGGAAGAGCCATCATAGCAACAGCATTAAATATTACACCATCACTACTTGATTCCCAGTTTGTTCCATCAAATTTATATAACAAATTACTACTGTCTTTAAATATTAGATTACTTGAACCATCAAGATAGTATGTATATTCCATACCTGTATAGTTTTCTATTACCCATAAACTTGAAGCTTCGTTATATTCCCAATACAATGTCTTTTCACTTCCATTAAATTCATTTACATTTGCCAAAGAAAATGTATCTTTCCAACGACCTGTTACATCTGAAGCTCCAGCATTTACCCATTCTAAATATTTAGTTCCTGCAGGCATCACACCACCAAATTGATCAGTTTCTGTTTTTAATTCAAAATAGTATTTTGATTCTATTGCCCCAAATCCTGGAGTTTTGAAATTATTATATTCAATATAATATTTTACTCCCGCCCCCATAGGTAAATACTGTGATGTACTATAATCCCAAACACCTATCATCATATTAAAACTTGGATCAAATGTTGAGTTACCTGTAGATGGGTCTATTAAAGCTTTCTTATCATCTCTAAAATAAATCAAATCACCATTTTGATCAAATATCGCTGAATTATAAACCTCATCACCAAGATTGTTTAAAAATTTATAATTTGTATAAGGGTCTGTTTCATATGGTTCCGAATCAGTTAGACTGGTTTGGTTTGCTGAAATAAATGCATTATACAGACCTATTAATAAACCTAAATCTTTTACTTTTAATAAACCGTTTGAAGCTTGAGCAACATCATAATAATAATTTGTTATACCAGGATTTGGATCAGCAGGACCTGTTGTTACCCCTGTTATTTGATAGCCAGCAAAATTATTTATAAAGTTAGAAATAGTTGCATATGTTTTTAAATCCCCTGTTCCTGATGCGGGAGCTATAATATCCTTACCAGGCGCAGATAAACACCAATTCATTGTTGCACCACAACCATTTGAACCCTCATTCCAAAGATCACTATTGTTAACCAAATTTCCATGTTGAGTAACATATCTTTTTCCATATTCATCAACTGCAACTACATTTATAAAATTTCCTATTAAATCCGGATAAACCAACGGAGCCGCAGATTCTATATTAGTCATATTACTTAAATTATCATCACCTGAAGCAAAAATAAATACTGGTCGATCTTTTTTAGCTATACTTGAAAAATTGCCGTAAAGACCTGTTATGCTTGCTTTAATATTATCTTTTGTATCTGCATATAAATTAGCTACATTTGATATAAAATAATTTTGTGCAAATGTGTAATTATTATTTGTAGCTTTCAAAACATCATATAAATCTTCTGAATTTGCACGATTAATTGGAATTTGTTGATCATAATACGTAACAACCCCAACAGCTGATGAAACATCGGTAAATAAGATAATGTCATTTTTCTCTGACTTATGATCAACTTCATTGTACTCTGTCATAGCTTTATACATTGTTTTATAAGGATTTCTTACAACTCCATTTGTAGTTGCTAATTGAAATGATGAAATAACAGTCTCTGGAGCAATACCCATTATACCTTCATCCCCTCCTGAATCTGTTGGATCTGCTGGATAATTATCAGAATCACCATCATAACCAAAATATCTTGTTGGAGCAGCTATAATACCAGCATAACCTGTAACACTTGATTCAAAGTCAAAATATTTTGAAGAACTTACATTACACCCCACACCAAAAGACACATAACATTTTGTATCAAAACCATCAACCACATTCTTTTTATCTATACCATCATATGTATTAGATGTGTCATTTTCATTATAATTATGATTTTCTATATATCCAGTTTTTGTAGCCCCTGGAGTATCTACATCGAATTCTTTGCTGTGAAAATCCACACCAGTTGTCGAAATTATTGCAAGTCTTACATATTGAGTAGCAGAACCAGAATTTAAAGGCTTTATAGGATTATTTACTACCAGCTTTGTTGTAGTTCTTTGATATTTTATACCATTATATCCTAAAGCACGTAGAACATTAACACCTATTATATCATACATAGAGTAATCTGAACGAATCACTTCTTTTTGTGATGAAGCTATGCCAAGTACATAATATTTGTACTCAAAATCAGTATTAAAGTTTTGAGCAGAGTATTTATTTAAAGTAATACGGTCATATTCTTTTGTTTGATAAATAGGAACTGCACTTGTTCTATCATTTTCCATATATAATGTATAAGCACCGTTCGCCCCAAATGGAACGTAAAATGTTTGACCACCTGTAGGTCTGTCTGGAATTACTATTGGACCATCACCACCTGAATTACCATCATTTGAAGCACCTGCTGGACTATTACTGTCATCACCACCCGCAAACAACATTGCACCTACACCTACAGCAGCACCCGCTACCAAGAAAGCAGTACCATTGCGAATCCCACCAAATATTCCAGATTTAGATTCAGCTGCCGTAGCTGCAGCGACTTTTTTTGTAGGATCTATACCAGGACAACCCTTTGATGTTCCACCAAAGCTTTTTAATATAGAAGCGGTTTCATTATCATTTTGGCGAAGAGCTGTACAATAAATAGTATTACCTTGAGCATCCCTTTTATTTATATCAACCCCTGAATTTACTAGATTTTTTACTGTATTTAAATCTCTATTCTTTGCGGCTACTAAAATTTGTCTTGTAGAATCTGTTGTTGTGCCCGCAGTCCTTGCAATCTGAGCAAATGAATTTGATGCGCAAAACAGCACACCTATACACAAAATAGATAAAACTTTGTTAAATTTAATCAATTTATATCCTTCCCTTGTTCTATATAATATCATATTCAGATTAGGGTTTCAACAATTTTGATGAAAAATTTCCTATTAATTAAAAGAACCTAAATTTAATGAAATTTGAGCTCTTTTCGAAAATTACTAGAATTTATAAAACAGTCCAATTTTTACTAAAATAACATTTTTTTGATTATTTATTAGTTGAATATTAAATCTTATCTCATTGATTATATTAATATTTTTATATTACTAAAATATGAAAAAATAAAAAATATATTTGAAATATTATAGACAAAAATATTATAAAATATAAAATATACCTCATACATATTTTGACAACTTTTTTGAAAAAATAACACTATAAATTTACTTAATTTTGATTAAAAATTCATAATTTTTATCTAATTCAGATATTAACCATATTTACAATATTTTACTATATGATAATTTGAAACATTATTTAATATATCAATCATACTTAATATTAATATTCTATAGATTAATTAATTTTAATTATGATTAATAGTTACAACAGACTAATTATCAATTAATTAAGGAATATACTCTTTATAAGATAATATATATTATTAATAAATATTTTATATTTATATTAAGATGAGCTAATTTATAACAACATATAATATGTAAAAGCCTTAACATGCTTATTATTGAGAATATTTTATAATTATAAAATTATATATTTGTATAGTTATATATATTTAAAATTATATTATTATATGATTATTTTATTATAAAATTATATATTTGTAAAATAGTACTTGACTTTTTCACGACTCTGCTTTATAAGTAAATTATTAAAAGGAATGGGAGATGAAAAATAACAATATCAGTCTTATAAAGATTTTTAATAATCTTGCTCAAGAAACAAGATTTATTATCTTTCGCTTACTTATTAAAGCTAATGACGAAGGGCTTAAACCTTCTGATTTGCTTAAAAAAGTTAATATTTCATCAGGAACACTCTCTTTCCACTTAAAAGAACTTGAAAATTCTGGACTTGTTAATTCTGAAAAAATCGGTAAAACAATAACTTACAGAATAAATACAGAAAGTTTAGGTAAAATTACATCATTTTTAATTGATGAATGTAATTTTTTAATTGAGCATGGAGAAAGTGATTAATCATCACTATATTATCCTTGCAAACATATGGCGGCATTTCTTTTTCTCCTTCCCTTCCCTAAACGAAAAAAGTGCCGCCTCCATTTTACCTCAAACATTTTATAATTGATTTTTAAATATCTATATTTTAATATGATTTTAAACATTAAAATTTAGATAAAAGGCAATAAATGACCAAGTTTGGATTAAATATAAAACAAGGTGTAGCTTTCAATGTACGAGAACAAAAAAATGTGTTAACCAGTTTTGTTCAATACGGGTTAGGCATTTCCTTATTAATGACTATACTATTAATATGTGTAAACATTCTTTTTATACAAATAATTGCTGTAATAATTTTACTATTATCAATAATACTAATAACTTTTATAGGAATATGGTTTGCAATAAAAGACCCTAAAAGATTACAAAGTGAAAAACATATTGAACGAATGACTATACTTGAACAAGGAATGCCAGATAATAAAAATGGAGATATTTATTTAAACCCAACAAAACACCAAGAACTACCAGCTATGGAAATTACAAATTTAACTCATTTAAATCCAGATAAACAAGAGGTTGAAAATGGTAAATAAAAGAAATTTAATCCTAACTATAGACACTACACAGATTTATAGCACCGAGATATTAAAACAAAAACTAGATATGTGTTTAAATTGGCTACGTATTGTACCCGGTGTTTATTTACTAACCTCTAACACTGAAATAAATGTATTATATGAAAGATTTAAAAAAGCGTTACCAAATAATAGATTTTTTATTTCAAACATTGACATTTCTACAGGAAACTACCAAGGATGGCTTCCTGAAGAAAAGTGGATTTGGATAAGAAAAAATAAAACCATATAACACATTTCTTCTTTTAATACAAAGCTTTTAATTGATTTTTTTTCATTTATATTCTATAATCATTTTTATGACTGAAACACAATTTAATTTAGAGGAATTAAAGCGTAAGATTAACAAACCTATTATATTAGTAGGCTTAATGGGAGCAGGTAAAACTTCCATTGGAAAAAAACTTGCAACTAAATTAGACCTTGTATTTATGGATTCAGATCATGAGATTGAAAAAGCTTCAGGACTTTCCATTTCCGATATATTTTCTATGCATGGTGAAGAATACTTTCGAAAGGGAGAAACTAGCGTAGTTAGACGCGTTATCGAAACACCACCTTTAATAAAAATTCTTTCAACTGGTGAAGGAGCATTCATTAATAAAAATACTAGAGCTATTATAAAAAAGAATGGAATTTCTATTTGGCTTAAAGCTGATTTAGATTTACTTGTAAAACGCACAAATCGTAAAGATGGACGCCCTATTCTTTTGCGTGATAAACCACGAAAGATTTTACAAAAATTAATTGAAATGAGATACCCCGTTTATCAAGAAGCAGATATAGTTGTGGAAACTCATGATGAACCTACATTTATCACTTTAAATAAAGTTTTAGCTAAACTCAGCGAATACCTTAAATAATCAATTGACAATCAATAATTTCATATTAGAATTTTAATTAAATTAATTTTATAAATTTGTTGATGCAGTTTTTAAAAAACCAGATTTCAAAACAATATTTACTTTAAAGTATGATGAATTTTTAAAAGACCCAAGAAGCTTTAAATAAAAAAGGTTAGAAATTTTCTAACCTTTTTTATTCTTTATTTTGAATTAATTCCAATATATCATTTTGGAAATCTTCATTATTATCTAACTTGTAGTACATTTTCTTTTCAATTAAACTTGAATACAATTGAACTATCTTTATTGGAAACTTTTGCCCATATCTTTTTACCCTTCCCTTTGATTGAATATATATTTCCGTACCATTTGGTGGAGAAAAATAGATTACTATATTAGCTCTGGTTAAAGTTATACCATGAGCCATACAGTTTGGGTGAGCAACCAACACTTTATACTTGTCAGAATTTTGAAATTCTGCAAAAATTTTAGCTCTTTCTTCTGCTGAAGTATCACCATATATACAAGTCGTATCGTATTGTTTTGACAATTCTTTTTGTGTTTGCTTTAGCGGTTCTATGTATGGACAAAAGATAATTATTTTGTTTTCAGAGTCGTCTATTATGTTTTTACATTCTTCTATTTTAGATGTGAAATTTACTAACTCTTTATCCTTAGAATACCCACATTGCAACATACGTAATTTTATAAATTGAGCAGACAAAGCATCTGGATTGTTTTTAGTTGCCTGCATTGATTTTAACACATCATTATACTCTGCCCTGAATTCTTCTGATAAAGGACAGTATCTTAATTCTGGCGGTAATTCTTCAATAAAAAATTCTGCTGGCGGCTCTATTCTTATTGATGGTTGCAAAATATTTATTATATCGTTTTGAATGTTTGGTTTTGGTTTATAAAATTTTATCCATGAATTTCTTTTTTGAATTGCTATCATTGTTTGATATCTAAATTTCATAAAATTAATATCTGGATCTGAAAATATATCTTTTAATGTCCATGCATTAATAGGATTATTATTCGCACACGGAGTTCCAGTTAACCCCCAAAAATAATTGCAATTTTTTGATCTAACTATCTTTCTTAAACACTTAGTACGTAAGCTTGTGCGGTTTTTAAATAATGACACTTCATCTACTATTACTACATCAAAATTTGCTTCCATTATTTCTGTAAACATCGTTCTTGCAGAGTCATGATTCAATATATAAACATTAGCACTTTTTCTTAACGCTTTTACTTTATCTTCTTTCTTTCCAAAACTGTAAGTTACAAAAAGATGAGGAAATTGATCCGCTAAAGTTTGATAATGAGTATCTATTATTGTTGATAATGTTGTCAGAACCAATACTTTTTTTGCTAAGCCATGACTTATAAGATAATCAAGAGCCCAATAAGTTGAAAGAGTTTTGCCGCTTCCAATTCCATTTAAACACAAACATTTCTTTTGATTGATTAAAAACTCAGCAGTTTGAACTTGATGAGAGAACGGTTTCTTTGAGCCACTAAAACTGTCTATTTTGATTTCCATAGGTTGATTATATCATAAATTAAATAAAAAAGGCAAGCTTTTGGCCTACCTCTTATTTTTTAATAAACTACTATCTGTATGTAATAGTTATTATGTTTTGACTGTTTGCATCATTACAGTTAACTGGTTGAGCTGTTGCTCCGCCTTGTTTTGTCTTCTGATGTTCTACAGAATCTTCCCAATTGTATATTTTAAAGTATTCACAGTCTGATTTTCCTAAACCTGTCATTTGAATATCAAATGTCTTTGTATCAGTTTTTCCTGGAGTAACTACATATTTTCCACCAAATGGATTAGCTTCTTTTAAACCAGATGCTATAATAATACCACTGTCTACACGACTGTAATCTTCAGCACCTGAAAAAACTGAACGAATTTGTTGAACGAGCAATTGAACGTCTTGAACAGCTTGTGAACGATTAAGCTGACGCATCGCTATCGAATATAATCCAATTGATCCGATTGTTAAAATACCTATGATAGCCAACACACCCAGTGTTTCAATCATAGTTCTTCCTGATTCTCTTGTTGATTTTACCATTTCTTTCTCCTATAGTTATTGTGATGATGGTCACATTATACCACAAAATAGCCGAGAAATAAAGAAAAAATGATTAAAAAGAACCTGGAAATTTTAAAAAAAATCATAGATAACGCCTCTACCAAAAGTGGCGTTTATCAAATGCTTGATAAAAACAATGCTATTTTGTATGTCGGAAAGGCTAAAAATTTACAAAAAAGACTTAAATCCTATTTGCAATACAATAACCTGGTTTATAAAAATCAAGTTATGATTTCTAAGACTGTTAATATTGAAACTATTGTTACTAAATCAGAAGAAGAAGCATTTATACTTGAAGGTGATTTAATTAAAAAATTTGAACCACCTTATAATATTTTATTGATGGACGATAAAACATATCCTTATATTATTTTCACCGATGATAAGTTTCCACGAATTTCTAAATATAGAGGCAATGTAAAAGGAGTTACATATTTTGGACCTTTTGCATCCATTGCTTCTGTTGATGAAGTTATGAAAATTTTACAAACAGTTTTTGGTATAAGAACATGTAATAATAACTTTTTTAAAAATAGAGTTAGACCATGCTTATTATATCAAATAAAAAAATGCTCTGGACCTTGCTGTGACATGATTTCAGAAGAAGACTATAAAAGAAATGTTAAAGATGCTATTGATTTTTTAAAAGGTAAAAACGATAACTTAAAAACTGACCTTATAGAACAAATGAATTGTTTTAGTAAAAATATGGAATTTGAAAAAGCAGGAAATATTCGAGATAAAATTAAATCTATTAATAATATTATTGGAACAAGTTTAGTTAATGTTTTCAAAAAAGAAAATGCACATGTTTTTTGTATTTATAAAGATGAAGACAAATGTTGTATAGTTGCTAACTTTTTTGAAAACGGATTTTTTAAGGGATTTGATAAATTTTTCCCTAAACAAATTGATGACTTGTCTGAAGGAGAAATTTTAGAACAATTTATATCTCAATTTTATAAAACCAATCTTTTACCTAAGACAATATATGTTAATAAAGAAGTAGAAAATCATAAACTTTTAGAGGATGCACTTAAAGTGCAAATCCTTGTTCCTAAGACAAGTACAAAATTAGAATTTATGAAACAATATGAAGAAAATGCTAAAAGACTGTTAGATGAAAAATCTTTATCTATCAAAGAGTTAAAATTTACACTTAATTTAATAAAAGATGATTTTAAAACGAAGTCCAATTTGGCAAAAATTGAAGTTTTTGATAATTCTCATTTGGCAAAGACTAGTCCAATTGGAGCTATGATTGTTTTTAGTAATGAGAAGTTTAGTAAGAATGATTACAGATATTACAACTTATCATCTTCTACCAATGGAGATGATTTAAAGATGATGAATGAAACTATTTTTAGACGTTATCAGAAAAAAGAAAGACTTCCTGATCTTATTTTAATAGATGGAGGTCGAACACAACTTAATGCAGTAAAGCTCGTTTTAGATGAATTAAAATTAGATATACTTATTGCATGTATTGCTAAAGGTGAAACTCGAAATTCTCGTGATGAAACTATTTACTTAAGTAATGGAGAAACTATTAAATATGAAAAAGGAACTCCACAACTTTTATTTTTAGAAAGATTGCGTGATGAAGTTCATAGATTTGCTATTACTCGAAATCAAAAGAAAAGAATGAAAACTAATTTTACTTCTGAACTTGATAAGATTGAAGGTATAGGAGACGGAAAGAGAAAAGCTTTAATGAATTATTTTGGAAGTGTTGTAAACATTAAAGAAGCTAGCATTTCTGAACTTATGAAAGTTAATGGGATTTCAAAAAATATTGCTGAAAATATAAAGAAGTTTTTTGATAATCAATATAATAAAAAAAGCTGAAAATCTCAGCTTTTATACGTAAATTTTGAAAATTACCAATCAGTTAGCGCGGCAACAATACGCCTGTCATCTATGACAAAACATTCCGTTGGAGATACACAAACAATTGGAAACAAAGGAAGATCTTTATCAATTTTATAATCTGTCCATACGGAAGAAACTTTTTTCATTTCCGGATCATCAAACCAAAGATAAAAAAGATCTCTTTCATCATCCTCAAACACTATTGAACCATTTTCTTCCTCGCAACCTTCCCGACGGAACTTTTTGATTTTTTCGATAGGAACAACATACTCAGGATATTGCCCATTTTGTTTTCGCATTAAGCAGGGAATTTTTTGCCCTACTTCATAATGATCAGTTTCTTGATACCGCATAATATTTAACGGATAATCAGAAAGAAGAGTTGTTCCAAAAATTTTTTCTTTTCCGATAGAAACAATTACTACCCATTCTACCACAAATCTTGAATCAACTCCAAACATTTGCTCGAAATATTCTTTATTATACATAACTATAGGTTTAAATTTATTACTTATTTTAAGTTTAAACCTAATATAAGAAAAATTTGTTAAATTGTCAACTAATTAATGTATATCATATAGAGTTTTGCCAGAAGAAGAGTCGATTTTAAGCGGAACTGCTAGAGTTACTATATTTTCCATAACTTCCTTTAAAACCTCTTTTGTAGCTTCTATTTCCTCATCTTTTACTTCCAAAACCAATTCGTCATGGATTTGGAGGAGTAATTTGGCTGATAAACCCTTTTCTTCTAACTTAGATGGTAATTTGTTCATTACCATACGAAGAAGGTCTGCAGCAGTTCCCTGGATTGGCGCATTTATAGCTGCACGGTTTACATAATTCAAACCCTCATTTGAACCTGTACCAAAGAAACATCTTCTGTGAAACAATGTTTCCACATAGCCATTGTTTTTTGCTTCTTCTTGTTTTGATTTCATATATGTTAAAATTTCCGGATAGATTTCAAAATATTTATCTATAAATTCTTTTGCATCTTCTCTTGATATGTTTAAACTTTGAGATAAACCAAATGATGACATCCCATAAATTATTCCAAAATTTATTGTTTTTGCAAAACGTCTTTCTGTTGGACCTACTTCATCTTTTTTGAAAATCTTCTTTGCTGTTGATGTGTGAATATCTTCATTATTATCAAATGCTGTAATTAGATTTTTTACATTTGCTATATGCGCCATAATTCTAAGTTCGATTTGTGAATAATCACAGCTGATTAATGAGTAACCTTCTTTAGATACAAATGCTTTTCTTATACTTTTTCCTAACTCCGTTTTTATTGGAATATTTTGTAAATTAGGATTAACTGAAGCTAACCTTCCTGTGTTTACATTGTTTTGTAAAAATGTTGTATGAATTCTTTTATCTGATGGTGAAATTTCATCTATTAAAGTTTGAGTGTATGTTGATATAAGTTTTGATAATGCACGATAATCTAGCAGTAAATCAGCTATTTTATATCCTTGTTCCGATAAAAGGCTTAGCTGTTTTACCCCTGTTTCATAATTATCTTTTTTCTTTCCTGAATAAGGTAATTTCATCTTTTCAAATAACACTTCACCTAGTTGTTTTGGAGATGCTATATTAAATTCTTCACCTGATAATTTATAAATTTCATCTTGCAATAATGATAAACTTTTTGAAAAGTCTGATTTTAAATCATTTAACGTTTCTTTATTAAAAAAGATACCTTGTTGTTCCATTTTAAATAAAATTTCTATTAATGGTTTATCTACCACTTTATATAATTTTTCTTGTTCTGGATTGTTTGAAATTTTATCTATAATAAAATCATAAACATTTTTTACAGTTGCAGAATTTTGTGAAAGATTTTCGAAATCTTTTTTATTATCTGAATATTGTTTTTCTATTGTTCTTTGAGTTATGTTTAATGCAGAAGTTTCAAAATCAATTCCTTTTGATAAACCAAAAACAGAAAACAATAAAGTATGAACATCTTCATAATTATTTATAGTTATATTATACTCATTTGATAGTGCATGAAACAATGTTTTTGTATCATAAATTATCTTTTGTATTGAATTGTCTTCAAAAAGAGATTTTAAGAAAATTTTTATACTCTCTTTATTTAATTCATCATTAAAATTATCATCATCACCTGCAAATAAATCTTTTTGACCTAACTTTTTTAAAGGTATAAAATAAGAACTTACGTCATCACAAATACTTAGTCCTGAAAGACCTTTTTCAAAGATTTTTTTATTGTCGAAAAACGGATAAATATGGACTTTTTTAAAGTTTATAATTTCCTTTATGTCTTTATCATATCTATTTGATTTATAAATTATATTTGTTTGTCGACTTTTTGTATTCATTAGTTTTAACACTGTGGTTTTTACCTTGTTTAAACCATAAACTTCACAAAACTTTATTACATTTTCTTCGTTGAAATGAATCTCTTCTATGGAGTCTATTTTAATAGGTAAATCTATGTCATTTTTTAACATTGCTAACCTATACGAGATCAATGCACTTTCTTTTCCATTTATGATTTTTTCCCTTTTTGAGATAGGTGTAATTTTATCAATATTTGCAAAAATATTATCTAATGTACTATATTCTTGAATTAAACTTTGAGCAGCTTTTGGACCAAGACCCGGAATACCTGGAATGTTATCTGAAGCATCACCCGTGATTGCTTGATAGGTTACTACTTGATCTGGAGTTACTCCAAACTTTTCAATAACATCTTCAATCTCATAAGACTTATCTTTCATAGGGTCATACATTTTTATATGACCATTGATTAATTGCATCAAATCTTTATCTGATGAAATTATTACTACATCCTGCCCTGTTTCTTTGGCTTTTTTTGCATATGAAGCTATTAAATCGTCTGCTTCTACACCTAGGATTTCTAATGAAGGTAAATCAAACGCTTTTACCATATCTTTTATTATAGCAAATTGCGGGACTATTTCTTTTGGAGGCTCTTTGCGGTTACCTTTATATTCTGGATAAATTTCGTGGCGAAAATTATTACGATCTGCATCAAAGATTATTAAAACTTTATCTCCGTTTTCTATTATCTTTTTACTGGTTAGAAAACTTACTATCATTGTACCAAAACCCGTTATTGCATTAACATAAGCACCCTTTGAATTAGTTAAAAGCGGCAGTCCGTAAAAAGCTCGCCAAATAAATGATGATGCGTCTATTAAATATAATTTTCTCTTGTCCATGTCCTTATTATAGATTGAATATTTGCTAAAAACAATATATTTTGCCCTTTTTGATTTTTTGCTTAATTTTAGACTAATTTTGTGATATAATATCTGTCAGAGAGGGTTTGATTTGAAAAAAATAGCTTTTTTATCTTTATTAGCTGCAATTTTGCCTATTAATTCAGGGTTTGCACAAATTGATGCAGAACTTTTAGTTAAAGGTATGGGCTATGTTGAAGAAATGAAGTCTACTGCGTCTAATTTAAAACAATCTAATGAAGATTGCGTATTTTCTGAAACAGAAATTGGAACAGTTTATTATCTTGCTTTGGAATATAATTCAGAATTAAAACTTAAAGGCGGCGGAACTGGAGAAGTTATGAGTGGATTAAGAATTCAACAAGAGATTACAAAAAATGTTGAAAATAGAGAAATCAAAAAATCTTCTGAAAAAAAAGGAGCTCCTGAAAAAATAGAATTCAAGCCAGGAGAAATTGATCTTAAACCTTTTTCAACTTTTGCTGAAGATAGTGGAGAAGTTGCTAGAGTTGCCCAACAGTTATCTTATCTATGGTCGTCATCTTTATCTGATGATGAAAAAAAATTAATTACTAAAGCACAAAAAAGTACATGTACATTTAAAAAAGTTAAAGTCTGGGGTGGAGTTTTAGAAAAAGTTTTAAAAAGCTCTGGAATTTCTGGAATGGAAATGATTACTGACACTCTTAATACATCTGGCTCATTTAAAGATGCTGGAACAAATCTTCTTGGCAATCAACAAATATTAGAAAAATTAGTTAAATAGTTTTTATTTATTATGAACTTGTTCTTATTAATTATAATTGACAATTTTGCGTTTGCGTTTTATATGTAAATTGTATTAATTAAATAAACATATAAATCATATAAAAAATAAAATTTTATGAGCAATAAAAAAAATCATGAAATGATGCCACCTGTGACACCTTCAGAAGCCGTTGAAATTATTAAAGAACATGTAGGTTCAGACGCAACCTCAAGCATGACCTTTGATGATAAAAATAGATTTACTATTACATCTGTTGACGACACTTCAAAAAGAGTTGAATGTCATGAATTTGATAAACCTCAACCACATATTCATATAAAAGAAGATGGAGCTGATGGGACTAGCGAGGATGAAAAAGATAAAGTTTATCCTATAGTAAATTAAATAAGAAGCTACTACTTAATTTAAGTGGTAGCTTAAAATAAAAATAAGGAAAATAATGCTTGATAATAATTTAAAATATGATTTTAATGATGGAAGTGGAGAATACCTGCTTTTAGAAGAAGTTTCCAGATACGGACTTGCTTATGCTTTAAATTGTTATGACAAAGACGGAAAATGGATAGGTCATAAAGATATCGCATATAAAGATTATGAAAAACAAGTATTTATTTCAGAAAACAATTTCCCCAAAAAAATATTTAAAACTAAAAAAGAATTAATTGATGAAATTAATAGAATGACACTAAGTTTTTACGATATAACTTTTAATCTAAATGATTTAGAAAAATTTGTAGAATTTTAAATAAAATAAAAAAAGTCGGAGATAATCCGACATTTTAATTTTAATTCATAAAACTTTTATTTTTTTGAATTAGATGCACAACATTCACTTAACGCTGCTTCAAAAGTTTTAAATGTTCCTTTTTTACCTGTGATAATCCAAGGACCCCATTGACCCGCTGACATTTCTTTTCTTTTTACCATACAGATTACATCTGATGATGAATTATCAAAGTTTTGACATGTTGCTATCATTGTTTGAGTTCCACTTATATTCTTTGCATCTTTTAATATATATGCAAATGATGGAGATACTCCTACTATTAATGCAACACATAATAATTTTTTCATAATACTACCTCTTTTATTAATTACTTGAAAAGTATACGAAATATATTGAAAAAATTCAAGGTTTTTATTATTTACCGTCACAATTTAGATATTTTTCACCACAAGGATTTACAGGGGTACCATTTTCCCTTATTTCAAAATGTAAATGAGGACCCGTTGTAGATGTTCCAGAATTTCCAGATTTTGCTATTACTTGACCTTGTTGAACCATTTGACCTACAGTTACCATAGCTTGATTTATATGAATATAATGCGTTGTTAAACCATTTGGATGTTCGAGCACAACTATATCCCCACCCTTACCTGTTCCTGTTGCTGTACTTTTAACTTTTCCAGTCCACACAGCCTTAATATCTGTATTCATAGGCAATGGAATATCTATACCTTTATGATCAGTTGTTGCATTAGGTTCTTGATCACTTATATCTCTTAAACCAAAAGCACTTGATATAAAACTTCTAGAAAGGACTTTGGATTGGCTCTGTCCCGCTGGGAATTGTATTGTAGGACCCACCTCCCCAAGTCCATGGATTGAAAGGATTAATACCACTCTGTGTTTGTGTTGGAGTATATGTTGCTTGAGTTATGGCGTTTATACATTTTTCTACACTGTCTGTGAAAGTTTTTAATACAGCTTTATTATCAAAAGTTGTACCATCAGCATTTCGACCATCTATTTCATTTTGTGTTGGGATTGTTATACTTGCACAATCAGGACCTTTTCCTACTTGATAACCGTAATTTTTTAATGAAGCTATAGCTCTTTGAGCTACAGATCTGTTAGTAGCATAATTTGCTTTTAAATCAGTAGCAGCTTCAATAGCACCCATTTGTATGCAATATAATCTTTCTTCACCTTTTAAAGTATTACAATCTTTACCTGTTTGACTTTGAGCTACTTTAATGTCTACATTTGAACCAGCAGCATATTTTTCAAATTCTTCGTTTACAAATTCAGTCAAATTCATTAGTGTTCTTGCATAGTATATTGATGCAGATAACATTATTTTTGCATCACTTCTAACGTCACTCATTTCTGTTTTATTTCCTGAAGGAACGACTAAACCTTCTGGAGATTTAAAAGTTATAACTGTTTCTGGATAATATTGATAAATACCTGTAGCATCTGCTCTTGGACTTATAAAATTAAAAGCATCCATTCGGTCGGCTATATTATTTACATTTGAAGTACGTAAGAATGTTAATAATTTGGTTAAATTTGTTATGCTTGATTTGTTAGCACCATCTTCTTTATTTGCCTTTTTTAATACATCTGATACACATGATTTATATTCATTTACCGCCGCAGTCATATCATGAATTTTATAACGTGACATTTTTAATCTTGGTGGTAAATTTTGACATATATCAGTTGATTCTCTTGAATTTCCTACCATACTCAACAAATCTAATACATCAAAATTATTTGCATCAGCTTGCAAATACATCTTTGGATTTTTACCATCTATTTGACAGTTTGAATATGTTTCTACTGTTTGCATTAAGTTATATGCTCTTTGGTATTTTGAATAGCAATTGTTATATTCATCTGGTAATGAAAATTCTGGTTTTTCCGCTTGAGCTTCTGCTATTAAACCTTGAGCTGATGACGGAGCAAGTGCTGCTGAGGCTGCTTCTACTGCCTCTTGTCTAGCTCTTTCAATTGCAGCTTGAGCATCAGCTTGTTGCTTTTCGTTTTGTTGTTGAAGTTTTGCCACTTGAGCTTTATAACTGTCAGCTTCACTTTGTGCCTTTGCTTGTGCTGATTTTGATTGAACTATTGAATTCATTTTCTTTACTGAAGCTTTAAGTTGCCTTTCTTTACAAGCATATCTTTCAAAACCACCTAGATCTGTTAAGCATGATTTTACTAATTCCATAGTTGTATCATAATCAGAGCAAACTTCTTCTGGATAACAAAATTGAGCTATACATCTGTCCATTTTTTCTATACATTTTGCATCTGTAATACCCATAAACTCTACACATTCTGCAGCATATTTTTCACAATCTGCATTTTTGAATTTACCTGCTTTCTCATCATATAACTTATCACAATTTTTTTGATATCTGGCACAAACAGCTGACTTTGAACCAGGACCTAACTCTTTTAAGGCTTGAGTTTTTTGCGCTCCCATTACACGAGCTGATGTTGTTGATGTAGGAACTCTTGAAGAATCTGTATTTGCCATACTTGACTGAACTACTGAACTTGTAGAACTTACTGCTGGAGCCTTTGCTTGAGAAGATGTTGATGCAGCTGAACGAGCAGATACTTTTTTCTTATTTGAATTATCGAGAATTTTTCTTTGAGTCGGAGAAACACCAACCTGCGCATATCCGCTACTAAGCGAAAATGCCATTATAAATACGGCTAATAATAAGTATAAATACCTTCTCATTTCTCTCCCTGTGATAAGATTATATCATAAAAAGGCTTGGAAAAAAAGTAAAATTATCAATTTTTAAGGACTTATTTCAAAAACTCTTGATTTTTTGAAAAAATACCCATATAATGTCGTAAGTTTTAATTTAGACCCCATCGTCTAACGGTTAGGACAGCGCCCTTTCAAGGCGCTAACACGGGTTCGAATCCCGTTGGGGTCGCCACTAAATAAAAAATCGCCAACTTGGCGACTTTTTTATTTTTATTTTGATCTTGGTTTCGATTTGGAAAAAGATCGAGGCTTGGATTTACCAAAATCCTTTTTACCAAATGATTTTCCTGATGAAAATGAAGATCTTGGTTTTCTATCACCGAATTCTCTTGGTTTACGATCACCAAATTCTCTTGGCTTTCTGTCTCCAAATTCTCTTGGCTTTCTATCACCAAATTCTCTTGGCTTTCTATCACCAAATTCTCTTGGTTTTCTGTCGCCAAACTCTCTTGACTTTCTATCACCAAATTCTCTTGGTTTTCTGTCGCCAAACTCTCTTTGCTTTCTGTCTCCAAACTCTCTTGGTTTTCTATCGCCAAATTTTCTTGGTTTATGGTCGTCAAATTTCTTTGGTGGTCTTGATTTAAAATCATGCTCTTTATGTTCTGGAACTTGACTTTCTTCGTCTTTTACTTTTAATCTGCGTTCTATTATTATTAATCTTTCTTCTAGTTCTCTTATTTTAGCAGTTTCTTTTATTCTTAATGTTTTATCTGACACTTTGGTTCCTTTTAAAGTTGTTATTTTGATGCTACTTTATTTTTTGAGCAATAACAAGAAAAATAAAAATCCCCACAATGGAGGATTTGTTAATGATAATCATTTAGCTGGAGAGCTGTTGAAATAGAGCCTTTCTGGAAAATAACCGTCTCCTTTTACATACTTGACCATGTATACATTATCAAGATTTTGAGAGATAGATTTGAATTCTTCCGGCAAGCTCATCGCAAACCTAATCGTCACAATTTTTGGAGTAGCATCATAAAGAAACACATCCCTGTGGATGTTTTTTCGCTTTAATTTTTCCGAATTAGTGCAAAAATCAGCTTCCTCGGGAGATATAATATCGAAAATAGGTTCTTCAAAATATTCATTTGGAGGATACCATTCTACAAACCTATGATAACACTCATAGTAATTTGCACTATCTTTTCCACTATGCATTTTGAGAGCATGATACCATGTGTCGGGATGTTCTATTTGTGGCGAATAACACAGATTTCTTTGAGGATGCATCCAAACAGCAGAGGTAGCAAAAAATATAACACTTTTCGTATATGTACTAAGCAAAATATCAACTATCTTATCTTCTTTTTTGGAAAACGGGAAAGTTCTTTTCTTTGCTTCTTGCCAATATCCATAAAGCTGTTTGGAATTAAGTCCACTTTCACAGACTATTTCTTCAAAGGTTAAAAACCTTGGGTCTTTTGAAAACGTAATCCCCTGCTTTAGGATTTTGCCTAACATATTCTTCCTTGCAATGTTCTTCTTGCAAATTGATTCAATTCTATTACTCATATTTGGATTTTTTAATGTTTAGAATTTAAGTTTTTAAAACTTTAACATAGGATTTTGAAAATAGCAATATTTTAATAAAAACACTTGATTTTTCAGAAAATTTTTACTATAATGATATTATGTTTAAGGTGGATAGTATCCATCTTTTTTATTGCCTACAGAAATGTAGGCTTTTTTAATTTAATAACTTAATAAGGAATAAAATATGAATATACCAAAAAAAATTCAAGATTTAATGAATAGTGAAAGCTCTAAAAACAATTTAAAACCCGAACATCAAGAAGTTGTAAATAAAGTTTATAATTGGTTTAAAGAAAAATTTCCAGAAAATGAACAAAAAGATAATTCTGGAAGAAACAAAATAATTAGACTAGCTTATATTTATAAAGCAGAAAATAATGAAAACACTTGTGAAAACTGTAAGAAACTTGATGGAAAAATTTTTGAAAATGAAGAAAATGCTAATGGATTATTACCAGTCCACCCTAATTGTAAATGTAAAATATTTCCTGTTCTTTTAGATGATAACAATAAGATTGTAACTGATGAAAGATTTGAAGAATTTATAAATATAACATTGTCTGAAGAAGGAGGATTTAAAACTGCAACTAAAACAGATAGAGAAACAAATAGAGGAATCACCGATATAACACTAAATAATTTCAATAAAACTCATAAAAATTTTAATTTTTCAAAAGACGTAAATAAATTAACAAATGAAGAAACAAAAACTATTTATTATCTTGATTACTATAAAGACAGAAAAATTAAAAATATTGACAATACTTTACTTTCTTTTATTTTAATGGATACAGGAATTATGGGAAATTTCTCTAAAATAATAAAAATTCTTCAAAAAACATTGAACGATACACAAAACTTGAATTTAGATATTGATGGACTGTTTGGAGACAATACAGTGGAAGCGTTAAACTTAATTTCTAATGAAAATATAGACAGTTTCATAGATATATTTTTAGAAAACAGAGATAAATACTTAGAAACAACAGCTAACTTCAAAGATTCTAAAAATGGTTGGAAAAATAGAACAAAGAAATATAAAACCTTAAAGTTTAAAACTTATTAAAAATCTTCATTTTTGTTTAAATAAATAAGGTCTGAAAGAATATTCACAGATAGATTAATAGACTGAGATATATTAATTTCCACTGTCATATTTCCACAATAAGGCGTGCAATATCTACTTAAATTATAATAACTTTTATAAAATATCATATAATCTTTATATAAAACTTCATATTCTTTTAATATTTGCTTTCTTTCCTCACCTTTGAATCCTTTTTCAATTTCTTTATTGATCTTATCTTTAATACAAACTAAAGTACCCTCATGCAATTCTATCATAGCTGTATGAGTTTCATAACTATCTTTTTTTAAATATTTCTTAAAACACTTTTCTTTTATTTTATTTGCTTCTTTAAAAGCTTCTTCATGAGTAAATTTTAAATCACTAGCAAAAAGAGTTGATGTTAAAATAATGGTAAGTAAAAATAATTTAATGTATTTCATTGGAATCCTTGTTTTATAACAGTTTATAGGAAAATAAGTTATCTTTCAACTGATATTTATTATCTTGAATAAAGAAGGATTTTATGAGATAATCAAGCTATGACTATAGGAGATAGGAAAACATGTCTGTTGAAAAAATTAGTGATATTATTTTTGCTGCAAAAGCACCTCAAGATGTATTACTTAAAAAGTATAAGAATACTGTTGATGGGTATAATAAAAGACGTGTAAAAATCCAAAGAAATAAATATGGATTAAACCTTATTTCTTATAAAAAGAAAATTTCTGTTTTTAAAAGACTTTTTGACTCTTTTGTTAATCCTTTTAATATTGTACTTTTAGCTCTTGCTTTTGTTTCTTTGTTTACTGATGTGTATATGGCAGCTAAGGGAGCTGAAAATTTTACTTCTGTTATAATTGTTATGTCTATGGTGCTTTTGAGTGGCGGAATTAGCTTTACCCAAGAAGGAAAAAGTAATAAGGCTGTCGAAAAACTTACTAATATGGTTAAAACTAACATAACCGTTAAACGTGGCAAACTTGGTAAAATTGATATTTCGATTGAAGAACTTGTTGTTGGGGATATTGTTTATCTTACTGCTGGTGATATGGTGCCTGCTGATGTTAGAATCTTATCAGCAAAAGATTTATTTATTAGCCAATCATCACTTACTGGAGAAAGTGCTCCTGTTGAAAAATTTGGAGATGCTTTATCTAATGAAAGTACCAATCCTTTAGAATACAATAATTTAGCTTTTATGGGAAGTAATGTTGTTAGTGGGTCTGCAGCTGCTGTTGTTGTTTCGATTGGAGCAAAAACTATGTTTGGGGGAATTGCTAAACAATTAGATAATTCTAATAAGGTAAAAAATAATTTTGAAATAGGTATTAATTCTATATCTTGGTTGTTGATACGTTTCATTCTTGTTATGGTGCCTATTGTTTTATTTGTTAATGGATTTACTAAAGGTGATTGGTTGGAAGCAACTTTGTTTGCTGTGTCAGTTGCTGTTGGACTTACCCCTGAAATGCTCCCTATGATCGTTTCGACTAATTTAGCCAAAGGCGCCCTTCTTATGTCTAAGAAAAAAGTTATTGTTAAAAAACTTAGTGCTATTCAAAATTTTGGCGCTATGGATGTTTTATGCACTGATAAAACAGGAACACTTACACTTGATAAAATCATATTAGAATATCATTTGAATGTTGACGGAAAGGAAGATAAAGATGTTTTGTTTTATGCTTTTTTAAATAGCTTTCATCAAACCGGACTTAAAAATCTTATGGACATATCTATTATAGAACATGCCGCAGAAGAAAAGTTGGATATTGAAAAAAATAGCTATAAGAAATTTGATGAAATTCCTTTTGATTTTAATCGACGCAGAATGAGTGTGGCTGTTGAAGATAAAAATGGAAACGTTAAATTGATTACTAAAGGAGCTATGGAAGAAATGCTTCAAGTTTGCTCCTATGTTCAACGCAATGAAACTGTTGAGCCTATATCAAAAGAATTACGTAATGAAATAATTAAGACTGCAAAATCTTTGAATACTAAAGGAATGAGAGTTTTGGCACTCGCTTATAAACAAGAAAATGATAAAAAAACTTTTAGCGAAAAAGACGAAAGTGATATGATACTTATTGGGTATCTTGCTTTCTTGGATCCACCTAAAGAAGATGTGACTCATATAATTAAAGCTCTTTATGAATATGGAGTTAATATTAAAGTTCTAACTGGAGACAATGAATTTGTTACTTCTTTTATTTGTCAGGAAGTTGGTATTAAAAATGCCTGCATCACTCTTGGTTCTGATATAGAAAAGATGAACGATCAAGAACTTAGAGATGATGTAGAGAAATGTAGTATATTTGCTAAATTGTCCCCTGCTCAAAAAGCTCGCGTTGTTCAGGCTTTGCGTGATAATGGTCACGTGGTTGGATTTATGGGAGATGGTATTAATGACGCTGTGGCTATGAAGGCTGCGGATGTGGCTATATCAGTTAATAATGCTGTTGATATTGCTAAAGAGTCTGCAAATATAATCTTGCTTGAAAAAGACTTAAAGGTTCTTGGAAATGGAATTATTGAAGGTAGAAAAACTTATGCTAATACTATTAAATATATCAAGATGACTGCTAGTTCTAATTTTGGTAATATGTTCTCTGTTTTGATTGCCAGCGCATTCTTGCCTTTCTTACCTATGATGCCTTTACAAATATTATTGCTTAATCTTATGTATGATATTTCTTGTATGGCTATTCCTTGGGATAATGTAGATAAAGAATATTTAAAAAAGCCTCGTAAGTGGGATACTTCTTCTATAAAAAACTTTATGTTTTGGATTGGACCAACTAGTTCTATATTTGATATTACTACATATTTTATAATGTTTTATTGTATCTGTCCTATGGCACTTGGTGGAAATTATGCAACACTTTCTGCAGAAGCTCAATTGACTTTTGCTATGATGTTTCATACCGGATGGTTCTTAGAATCTATTTGGTCTCAAACTTTAGTTATTCATACCTTGAGAACTGAAAGATTTCCTTTTATTAAAAGCTGGGCTTCTTGGCCTGTGATTTTAATTACATCTTTGAGTATAATTGTTGGAACAATACTTCCTTATTCTGAATTAGGAAGAAGTCTTGGAATGGTTCCATTGCCTGATATGTATTTTTATGTTTTGGCTGTAACTATTTTATTATATCTTATTTTAGTAACCCTTTTAAAGAAAATATTTGTGAAGAAATATGGCGAATTATTGTAATAAAAAACTTTTGAAAAAAGATTATATGCTTGATCCTTTTAAGGTTGCTACTGATATTTTATTGGGAGCTTATTTATGTACTAATGTTGATAATAAGTTGTGTGTTGGAAAAATCACTGAAGTGGAAGTTTATATAGGTTGTGAAGATAAAGCTTGTCACGCATATAAAAATAAAACTCCTCGCAATTCAATTATGTTTGAGGAAGGTGGAGTTTCTTATGTTTATTTTGTTTACGGAATGTATAATATGTTTAATATTGTAACAAATGAAAAAGATGTAGCTAATGCTATACTTGTTCGTTCTGTTGAACCTGTTGATGGAATTGATATTATGATGCAAAGACGAGGTTTGAAAAATATTAAAAATCTAACCACTGGACCTGGAAAACTTTGTCAGGCTTTTGGAATTGATGGAAAACTTCATGGAGCTGATTTAATCAATAGTAATGAAATATGGATTTGCCCAAAAGATAATGACTATGAAGTGCTTTCTGGGAAAAGAATTGGTATCGATTATGCTGAAGAATATAAAGATATGCCTTGGCGATTTGTTATAAAAGATAATAAATTTATTAGTAAGAAAATTTCATAATTCTAAAATCGTTTGATTTTTAACGAAAAATAATATATTATTAATTTATCACCTAATGAAGGAACATTATGGGTCTTTACATTGCTATTTTACTTCTTATTCTTGCTTTAACTGTTTGGATTGTTCCTACTTCAACTAATGATAAAAGAGCATTACAATATAAAGTTAAATATATTGAGAAATGTCCCAGCTTTGATTGTATGGTTACTAATCTTGCCAAAAATTATAAAGATAAATTAAAAAATTGTAAAACTAGTGGAGCTGCAGTTATCGAAAATGGACTTGATGCTTTTATATTAAGAAGCGCTTTTGCTCGATTGGCTGAAAAAAGTATTGACCTTCAAACCTATATATTTAAAGATGATAATTCTTCTCGATTACTTATTAATGAACTTAGAATGGCAGCAGATAGAGGTGTTAAAGTCAGAATTTTAGTTGATGATAATGGCGTTGATTCTGATACTTCTGATATTATGATGCTGGACTTACATCCTAATATTCAAGTTAAAATTTTTAACACTTTTAAATATAGAAAAAAATTTATTAGATATTTTCAATTTCTTTTTGATTTTAAACGTCTTAATTGCCGTATGCATAATAAACTTTTTATAGTTGATGGAATTGCAGTTATCCTTGGTGGACGTAATATTGCTGATAATTATTTTTATCTTGAAAAATCTGTTAACTTTTCTGATACCGACGTTTTATTTTTAGGAAAAATTGCTGTTGAAGCTCTTGCTTCTTTTGAAGATTATTGGAATTATCATTTAGCTATCCCTGCTGAATTATTTCCAGTTTTTTTTAGAGAAAGACAAAATGAAAGATCAAAAAGAAATTTTGATTATGAGATGAAAAAAAGAGCTGATGACGCTAAGATATATGATGACTTAGTTGAAAAAACTATTAATGATTATAAAAATAATAAATTTAAATTTTATTGGGGAAATGGGAGAATTATTGCCGATATGCCTTCAAAAATTGAAAAGACTACTGAACAAAAAATTAATGACCCATCACCTATTTTAAAAGAGCTTCGATATCTTTGGAAAAAAACAGTTAGCGATATTTATATTTCTGCTGCTTATTTTGTGCCTGGAAAAATCGGACAAAGCAGCCTTATTGATGAAGAAAAGAAAGGGGTTGAGATTACTGTTGTTACTAATTCTTTAGCTTCTACTAATCAAGCTTCTGTTTATGCTGCTTGGGAGAGATACAGAAGAAAACTTATTAAAAATAAAGTTAAAGTTTATGAGTTTATGAATAATGGAAATGAAGTAAAAAAAGATAAGTTTAAATTTTTTACCTCCCTTCATAGTAAAACTATAGTTTTTGATGATAAATTGTCTTGGATTGGAAGTTTTAATTTAGACCACCGCTCTGCTCTTTATAATACTGAAATTGTTGCAGTTTTTGAAAATAAAGAGTTTGCTGCTATTTTAAAAAATTTAATTAAAAACGATATTAAAAATTCTTGGAGAGTTACTATCGAAAAACTTATAACTACTTGGACTGGAAAACCTTATTATAGTAAGAAAATTATTAAAGTTAGACATAGCCCTGATACTACACTCTTAAAAAGATTTTTATTCAAATTTATGAGATTAGTACCAGAAAGTCTAATTTAAATTATCTTTTACGTCCCCATTTTTTAAACAATCTTCTTTTACCTTGATTGAAACGAAATTCGTAAATTCCTACCATAACTGCTGCAACTAATAATGGTAATACATAATAGAATAATCTGTAGACTACAAGCCCTGCAATCAACGGAATTTCTTTTTCATCAGTATCTGCCAATACATAAAAGAAAATACTTTCAAATACTCCTACGCCGCCTGGCACTTGACTGAATGTTCCAAGAACTTGCGCAATTAAGAATACTCCTAAAAACGTTCCAAATGGAAGATCAATTGTTGGAGCAAGCACTGAATATAAAACTAATGAAGCTAAGATAACATCTGAAGAACCTATTACTATTTGTGAAATTGCTTGTTTAAAAGATGGAATTTCTAATGTAAATGTTCCTATTGTTAATTTCTTTTTTACAAAAATTGCTGATGTTAAATACACTGTTAAACTTACTATTGAAAAGATAACTAATGATACTGTCAAAAGTCTTGATACATTTCCTATTGTTCCTTCTGGTGTTAAAACAAAACCTACTATTAAAAGAGCAAAACAGCCTATTGTATATGTAAAGGTTGAAAATGTTACCATTTTTATAATGTCTGGAATTGTAAAACCCCAACGTCTGTATAAATGATATCTTATAGCTGTTCCTGATACTATTGCATGCCCTGCGTTATTACTTACTGCAAATCCAGCAAAACCAGCCATCATCCATCTGAAAATAAATGATCGTTTGCCTATGTATTTTAGGGCTAAAAAATCATATAATGAAAGCACCATATAGCTTAAAAAAGCTGCAAGCCCTGCAAACATTAAATTCTTTGCTGGCACATTTAGAATAGCGTCTCTTATTTCTACAAATGTATATTGGGATAATTGTTTGTAAATCATATAAGCTGCTATTGCAAAAAATAGTAAGCCTAAACCTGACATAATTAAATTAGTTGGATTTCTTTTCTTCCTTATTGGAAGTGTTTGCTGTGCCATAAATGATATCTCCTTTAGTGATACTTAGTATACTAGCGCTTTTGTTTAAGTATGGCAAGAAAAAGTTTTAATAGTAACACTTTGTTTTATATAGATTTTTTAATTTATATTAATTAAATCTCTTAAATTATTTAAAGATTCTTCATATATCTTGTTGGATAATTTTTTTAAATTATCCTGTTTTTCTTTATATTCTGATTGTTTGATTTGTATAGCTTCTGACATCTTATTTGAAAAATCATCATAATATATAATAGAATTTTTATCATTATACCCATAAAAGTTAGAAAATTTTCCATGTATTATTGTTGGCTTTAAAAATCCATATATTAATTGAGATGATCCTGTTACTCCTGTTGTTATATATCTTTCGTGAGCTTCATTGTTTGGATCTAGTAATGGTAAAAAGAAATCTGCAGACTCAAGTTCTTTATACATGTCTGGAAAATTTAGACGACCTTTAAATTTGATATAATTTTTTGCTTCTTCAGGAATATTCTTTAAATCTCCTCCCCCTATTACTACTACCTCAAAGTTTAAATTTTTATCTGAAAGATCTTTTATTGCTTTAAGTAATAAATCGTGATTTTTTGCTTTTGGGTTGATATAGCCAGCTGTCAAAAATACAGTTTTGTCATTTTTATCAGTGATTTTTACGTCTCCAAAATAATGCGGGTTGACCATTTTTCCGCCTTTAATATTTCCTAGAGTTATTACTTTTAACTCATTATTTTTATGAGAATTTTTATTTACTTCTTCTATATCATGATATACAAATATAGTTGGATTTTTTCCTTGTGGAGTGTCTTGTAAAAAACGTTTCATAGAACTGTATGCTCCATACACTGGAGATGGCCTTGAGAACTTTGATGATGAACTCATGAAGATAAATTCATATTCATTGAACTTTTCTTTTTGAATTTTTTCTATGTCTGGAAAACCTAATTTGAAAATATTTATTCTTTCATCTTTAAATAGTTTAAAAGGCTGTTCGTTATATACTTCTTCTGTTATTAATAAATCTACATTATATCCTAAATCTAATAAATACTTTGCAAAGCCTGGAAGAACTTCTCCATGAAAACTATTTATTTCTATCATTAATACTGAATTTGTACGAACAACTCTTTCATTAAAATTTATTAATTCTTTATTAGGTGAAAATTTAAAAATACCTTTAAAGTAAAATCTTTTTATATAAGTACGAACTTTTCGTCTTAACCTTTTATTTGGTATTATTATTGTTAAAAACATAAAAAATTTCTTCATGCTTTATTTTATAACAGAAATTAGGAATAAAAGCTGTAGGTACATTTTCCTAAATAAAAAACGGCATATTAATGCCGCTTCTTTTTCCATAAATCTATGAATAAATCAACTTCCCAGAGATTTTCTCCCCAATAAAAGCCATGTCTATTAAATATAGATTTATAAAACCAAAAACCCACCGTAAAGTGTTGCCCCAATTTAAATGGAACCCAGAGACCTAATGAGGTGTCTAATTCCGTATTCATTAGTACAGTTGGTTGAAGGTTTATTGGAAGGTCAAGACCAAGGTCTTGAAATAAACCTATGTAACCATACCAATTATTAGGTTCTACCCATTCGTTGTAGGCTGCCAATACTCTGATTGATGTTTTGTTTATTGTACAATCGTACAAAAAACCGCCACCGTATTTGTATGAATTTGGCATACTTAGTACTTGACCGAATAAATATAGGCCGTCATAGGCCATACCCGCTCTTGTTAGCATACCTTCCCCAGGTCCAAAAAATATCTCTGACCTGAAGCGTAGTTGCATTGGCACTGCTGCTTGGTTTTCTTCTTGGGCTAAAAGATGCCCTGCTCCTAATATTAGGAGTACTGTAAATATTACTGTTTTCATTTATTTAAGTTTGATTGTTTAAAATATCATGTAAAGATACTCTTTTTTATCAGAATGTCAAGAATCGTATATTAAATATTACAATCGTTGTTTTTAAAGATACTGGTCATCATTTTATCTAAGGTTTTTGTTTCTGATGGACCGTCATATATTACTCTTCCTTGATCCAATATATATGCATGATCTGTTAGAGGTAATAATGATTTTAGATTGTGTTCTACTATTACAAAACCTGTACCTGTTTTTTCTTTTATTATTCTTATTCTTTCAAATGTGTCTTGAATTAGCTTTGGTGATAGACCTATTGATGGCTCGTCTAGTAATACTAATTTTGGGTTGTTGAGTAAAACTCTTGCTATTGCAACCATTTGTTGCTGTCCACCAGATAAATTCTTTGCTTTTTCATTTAGACGAGTCTTTAAATCTGGAAAGAAATTTAACACCTCTTTTAATTTTTTATCAAAATCACTTTTGTCTTTCCAAAAGTGAGTTGTTAGTTCAAAATTTTCAAGAACTGTCATATTACGGAAAACCCTGTTACCTTGTGGAATCATAAATATTCCTTGTTCTACTAAATTCTGTGGACGTGGAGTTGTTTTTTTTCTGTCTATTAATATTGAGCCAGAGCTTGGCTTTAATAATCCATACATAACCTTTAAAAGCGTTGATTTGCCTGCTCCGTTTGGTCCCATTACTACTGTAATAGTATTGGACATGATAGTTGTTGAGATATCATGTAATACTAATCTTTTGCTTGTATAACCTGCGTTGATGTTTTTTAGTTCAATCATTTACAATTACCACCTTTCCATCTTGTACGTGCTTTAAAACTCCAGGAGCGTCTATTACGCCTTTGGGATATGTTATTATTTTTCCAATTGCTGTAGACATTCCAGTTGTCTTTTCATTTATTATTTTACTTACTTCTTTTGTGTCTATTACTTCTTTTGCATATTGCTCAAAACTTGAAACCAAAACTTGTAACATTGTATAAACATATTCTGAATAGTTTGTTGTTTCATTGCCTGCAACTTTTTTATATTGTTCTATATAATTTTGTGAAGCTGGAGCAGCATCAACATAATAAAAATCATTTATTATGTTTTTATCTTCTATAAATGAAAAACCTTCTGCGCTTGTTAAAGAAATTTTCATTCCTTGTTGATGATATTGGGTTACAAAGATTGATACTGCTGGAGTGAATAATTGGACTACTACTACATCTGGTTTTGAGTTGTTTATCTTTTGTAGGAGTGGACGAAAGTCACGGTCTGTTGGATTAATTGAATGAGTTGCTTTTAATATTATGCTCTTCCCTTTAATTGCTTCTTTAAAGGCTTCTAAAAATATAACTCCTCCTGAGGTGTTTGTTGTAACAAATTCTACTGTTTGGATTTTCATTCTTTCAAAATTTTTTATTAATCTATTCATCTCATCTTTAGCTGATGTTGAAACTGTAAAATTATATTCACCGTCAGCTATCTTTGGATCTGTAGCAACTGACATATGTAGCACTTTGTTTCTTTTAGCTATTGGGCTTATTGCTGAGCCTATGTGTGACATGAATGTTAGAACTGCGTCTATTTTGTTAATGGATATCATCTTGTTTACACCTGTTGCTGCTTTTGAAGCTTGAAATTGGTCATCTTCATAGACTATTTCATAGTTATAAAATGATTTGTCTTTATTAAAATTATCAAAGAATATTTTTACTGCTTGTTTTGCACTTTCACCATAAACTGCGGCATCACCTGATAGCGGTAGAGATATACCTATTTTAACTGTTGGTCTGTCTGATTGAACAATTGGTTTCTTATTAAAAATAAGAAGACTTGTTGCTATTATTAATATAAATACTATACCTAAAATAACTTTTTTCATTTTTATTCCTTTTCAATTATAAAATTACCATTTTTGATAGTTTTGATTACACCTTGAAGAGTTACATTACCTTCTTGGTCTATATCAAGTGTTCCTAATGATGATTTTAAACCTTTAGTTTTTTTCATCATAGTTTTTACTACTTCTTCTGAAGTTGGCTTTTTTCCTGGTTCTGATGGAGTGTTTTCCCATGCGTTTGTTAATACTGTTAATATAGCATATGTATATTCACTGTAGAATGTTCCACCTGTTGCTCCTATTGTTTCTTGGAATTTTTTTTCAAAAACTGGATCTGTTACAGCATCATCAAACGCCCACATTCCTTCGGCTAAACTCTTATCGCTTAAAGAGGCTAATGTCCATGCTCCTGTTACTGGAATATTTAAATTTAACATTTTCATTCTTCTTAAAAACAAATCTGATACTGGAGGAAGAGCTTCTAATAAAATCATGTCTGAATTTTCTTTTTTGATTTTTTCTATTATTACATCAAAATTTTTGTCTGTAAAATTAACTAATGAAACTGAGCCTAATTCAATATCTTTTTCTTTCTTCATTTGTTCTTCAAATGCTTTTCCTGTTATATAACTTGCTACATCACCAACCAAAATAACAGCTGATACTTTTTTTATACCTTGCTTTTTCATTCGTGCGATTGTCATATCTACAACTTGTTTTATATCGGCACCTATTCTGAAATTATATTCTCCTTTTGCTACAGCTGGATCTGATGCAAAACTTAATTGAATTATTTTATTCTTCTCAGCCTCTGGATTTATTACTAAAGCTACTGAAGATTGAACTGACATTATTGCATCTGCTTTATCTATATGAACTACTTTCTTTAAAGCTGATACTGCTTTTGCAGATGATAATTGAACATCTTCAAATATTACTTCATAGTTATATTTAGCTTTAGGATTGTTCTTATTAAATTCGTCTAAAAACATTTTAGATACTTTTTGTGAAATTTGACCATATACTCCTGCATCGCCTGTCATAGGAAATAATGCTGCTATTTTAACAGTTGGTTTATCACCTATTGGAGCATTTGAAGGTTTGTTTGATAAAAGTAAAATTGCACCTATTGCTACTATTATTAATACTGCTATGATTAATTTTTTCATATTATTTTCCTTTTATTATTTCTGGTTTACCGTTCTTGATTATCTTTAATGTAGGTTTGGTATGAATATTACCTTCTTGGTCTATTGTAATTTTGCCCATTACACTTCTTATCTTTTTCATGTCTAAGATTGTTTTTGATACTGCATCGTTTTCTGGGACTATTTGACCTTCTTTTAAGGGTGTTATTTCATAGGCGTTTATTAATATCTTTAAACTGTCATATAAATTAGCCATACATGAATTTAAGTCTTCACCTGTTCTTTTTTTCATGTCTGCACCGAAGTCTGAAGTTCCTAATGCATCACTTATATACCATTGGCCTTCAAATAAATCTGGAACGTATGTGAAGTATTCTATACTTGTTTTTGGAATATCATATCCCTCTTCTTTCATCTGTTTTGATAATATATTTATTGATGGTGGGAGCATCAATATTAATAACATTTGAGCATCTTTTTGTTTCATCTTCATAATTAGTGTTTTAAAATCTTTTGGTTCACCAATTACCATATTATCAAAAGAAACTTCTATATTATTTTGTGTTAATTTGTTTTTTATAATTTCTACCAATTCTTGTTGAGCTTTGTCTGCTAACCAAATCATTCCTAGCTTAGTTATATTTTTTTTCTTTAATTCCTTTATCAAAGCATCTGCTTGTTCATCTGGAAATGTTGCATGGTTAAAGTTATAATAACCTTTTGCTATGTCATAACCCCATGAACAACCTATATGGATTTTTTTGTTTTTTTCTGCATATGGAGAAACTGTTAATCCAGCTGGTGACCACATTGTTATATATGCATTAACTTTATTGATAGAATTTAGACCTGTTGCATTTGTTAATGCTTTCTTTTGATTGTTTTGTGTGTCTGAATAAATTACTTCATAAGTGTATTTCAATTTTCTTTCTGAATTGATATCTTCAAGAGCTATATTGATTGCTTTTTGAACTGGAATACCTGCAAATGCTGAATTGCCTGTTAATGGAAGTAATATGCCTATTTTAATTATTGGTTTTGTTATGTCTTTGTTTCTCGGCATACAGAAGGCTACTATTAAACCTGACACCATTATTATTCCTATTGCCCATATTATTTTTTTCATCTTTTGCTCCTATTTTCCTAAATATGCTTCTTGTACTTGTTTGTTTGCCAATACATCACATGGCTTGCCTGATGATAGTAATTTTCCATAATCGAGAACGATTATATGTTCACATAGTCTGGAAATTAATTCCATGTTGTGTTCAATAATTACTAAGGTTTTGCCTTGTGCTTTTAAATCTTGCATTATTTCCATTACTTGTTCGACCACTTGTGGAAATAAACCTGTGAATGGTTCGTCAAAGAAATATATATCTGGATCTTGCATTAAGGTACGGCCTATTTCAAGAAGCTTGCCTTGGCCATAGGATAATTCTTCTGCATTCTTTTTACGATGATCTTTAAGGTGGATTATCTTTAAAACTTCTTCCATTCTTTTTCTTTGTTTGCGACAAGCAAAGTCAAACATACTTTTAAATAAACCATTCTTTGCTGTTGTTAGTAAAAGATTGTCTTCTACTGATAATTGACCTATTAGGCGTCCGTCTTGAAAAGTACGAGCTATTTTTAATTTTCTTAAAGATGTCGAATCGATAGATGTAAAGGTTTTATCATTGATTTGAATACTTCCTTGTTCTGGTTTTAAAATACCTGTGAGAATATTCATTAATGTAGTTTTACCTGAACCATTTGGACCTATTAACCCTGTAGTTGTACCTTGTGGGATTTCTGTTGTTAGGTCGTCTATTGCTTTTAGCCCACCAAAATGTTTAGATAAATTTTTTACACTTATTATTGGTTTCATGTTATTTGCCTATTGGTTCTGTTTTACCATTTTTAATTACACTTATTTCTGGGTATGTATGAATATTTCCTTCTTCATCTACATAAATCTTTCCTGTTGCACTCTTGAAATTTTTCAAATTTAAGATTGTTTTCACAACTTCTTTGTTATTTGGAATTACTTCATCACCTTTTAACACTGTATCTTCAAAACCAGTTACTAATATTTTTAAAGAATCATATAAATTTGAAACACAAGATGTCACAGATTTTTCCTTTGTTTCTTTTATATAATGTTTTGTAAATTCTTTTGTTCCAGGAGCATCTGTTATAAACCATTGCCCTTCAAAGAATTCTGGAGCATAACGAAGAACGTCAAACCCTGTGTATTTAGGATTATATCCTAGTTCTTTTGCTTGTTTTGAAAAGATTTCTAGCCCAGGTGTTATTAGAGTTGTAAATACTATATCGACAGCTTTTTTCTTTATTTTTATTATTTCTGACTTATAGTCTTTTTGATCCATTTTGAACTGACTCTTGAAAACTATTTCAAAACCAGCTTTTTTCAAGTCTGGAAGAAGTGTTGAAATAATTTCTTCATCACCTGGAGTTTGATTATAAACTATTCCAACTTTTTTTATTCCCAGTCTTTTCATTTCTTTTATTAGTAAAGGATTTTGTTCGTCAGAAAAAACACAATGATTTAAGTTATAATAACCTTTTGCATAATTTTTACCCCAAGCACAACCTATGTTGATAATTTTATCTTTATCTGTTCTTGATGATATCGCAACTGCATTTGACCACATAGTCATTACTGCACTTACTTTATAAATACTTATAAATCTGTTATAATTTAATAATACTATTTTTGGGTCTAATTTATCATCTTCAAAAATTAACTCATAATTATACTTCAAATTTCTTTCTTGAGTTATGTCTTTTAATGCTAGTTGAATAGATTTTTTAACTGGTTCGCCAATATAGGCTAAATCACCTGAAAGAGGTAGTGTAACTCCTATCCTTATTGTTGGTTTGTTAACCATTTCATTATTTACTTCACTTGAAAGGATAAATACTGTTGTTATTACTGCTGCGGCTGCTATTAACCAGAATATTAACTTTTTTAATTTCATTTCTTACTCCCTACATCTTATATTTGCCAAACAAACCTTTGGGTTTGAAGGCCATGATTAATACTAACATTGCTCCATATATTATTTGTTGTAATTGCGCTGCGGTTTCATATGGTAGACCTAAAAATCTTAAAACTTCTGGAAGAGAGATTAATATTACTGCTCCTACTATGCTTCCTAATGCTGATGAAAGACCGCCAACTACTATGATTGTAAACATAAATATCCCTTCTTTTAATTGGAAGGTTGATGGGTCTATAAATGCTATGTAACTTGCAAATAATGCACCTGCTATTGTTGATATCGCTGAGGAAATTACAAAGATTGTAGTCTTAAATCGTTCTGTCTTATATCCCATTACTGATGTTAGTTGCTCATCTTCGCGAATCCCTTTTAATGCTCGGCCAAATGAAGATTTGTCTATGAATTGGTAGATTAGAAAAACTACAAATGCAAAGAATAATGATAGGAATAAAAAGTGTAAATTTGAGTTGAAGGCAAAATTTCCGATTTCTGGCTTTTCTATACCGAATACTCCAAGTGGTCCGTTTGTTAAACCTTTCCAATTTAATAAAATTGAAAATACTATTATAGAAAGACCTGCGGAAACTATTGCATAATAGTCACCTTTGAACCTTGATAAAATTCGACTTACTATGAAAGCTATTATCATATTTACTGCCATTCCTAAGGCAATTGTTGTGAAGAAGTCTAATCCTAACTTAGTCATTCCTAATGCTGTTGCATAGGCACCTATTCCATAAAAAGCAGCTTGGGCGAGAGATAATAATCCTGCCATTCCTACCACCATGTTTAGCGATAAAGCTAGGATACTGTAAATGCAAAATAAAATTCCTAAATTTAAAAAATATTCCATGTTATTCCTGTACTAATTCTGGTTTGCCGTTTTTAATCTGCCTCCATGATGGAGAGATTATAAATATTGTGTCTTCTTTTTGGTTTATTTGCTCTGTTACTTCACTTGAACGAGCTATCATGTTTCTTATGTATTTATGAGCTTGTTCTTTATCATCATTTTTATCAAATGCTTCCATGATGAATTGCCCTGCTTCATAAATATAAGCTAAACACATTTCATAGTTAGAACCTTTTGTTTTGGCTAAGATTTCTTTTTTCAATATTGGATTGATTGAAGCATAATCTACATAATGACTTCCTTCAATTAGATTATAATCTTCTATATTTGCAAAGAAATGAGTTGATGTTAATGGAGTTTGTATTCCGAGTTCCTTTAATTGTTTTACAAATATTTCAAGACCAGGAGTATATAAAAAAACTACATAAACATCTGGCTTTTGTTCTTCTGCTTTACTTAGAATTAATCTGAAATCCTTTTCGTTTTGGTTTACCACATATTTTGTATGTTTTATTCCTCTGTCTTTGAATTCTTTTATTAAACTGTTCATTGTTATTTGAGAAGATACTTCATTTTGAGCTATGATTGCTACGTTTTCATATCTTTCGCTAATCTTTTTTGCTAGCAATGCAGTTTCAGCTTCTGGGGTTGTTGTTATTAAAAAGTTATATTCCCCCTTCGCAACTGACTTGTCAGATGAACATACATTAATATGAATCATCTTTGCTTTTTGAGATATTGGAGATGATACTTGACCTATGATTGATCCAAAGTCTATTATTGCATCTACATTATCTATATTGATAAATTTTGAAGTTATTGTGGCAGCAGCTTTATTATCAAATCCATTATCTTCAATAATAAATTGATATTGTTTTTTATATTCTTTTTTATTTGATTCCTCTTGAAGAACTTCTAAAGCAGCTTTCATGCCTTGACCTGCGTAGCCTAAGTTTCCTGTTAGTGGAAGCGATACTCCTATTTTTACTATTGGCTTTCCTGATTGATCTTTAATTTTCTTCTGCTCTGAAAAATAAATAAATGCTAGTGCTATTATTATTAATGTTATTACTGGACCAATGTATTTTTTCATTTATTTATTCCTTTATTAATTCTGGTTTATTATTTATTACTTTTTTAATTATCGCTTGGGAATTAAAAATCCCTGCTTCATCTTGGATTAAATTTCCAACAACTCCATTATATGTTTTTGTTTTTATTAATTCATCAACTGCTTCATCTGGAGTTGATGCTTTTTCAAAAGCTTGAACAAATAATATTATTGAATCATATATATTTCCTACACCAAAATCACTTGCAGTGTCTGGAAATTCTTTTTTTAATCTTTCAATAAATTCTGGTGAGCTTTGAGCTACATCAGAATAATACGTGTTGTTTACAACTGAAAAATCTGGAACTGTTGCAAAAATTTCTATATTTGTTATTGGTTGAGTTATGCCAACTTCCTTGATTTGCTTCATCATTGGAGCGATTGTGCCTCCCCATGCCATTACTACATAAGCATCTGGATTATCTTGTTGAGTTTTAAGCAATAGTAATTTGAAATTCTTTTCACCATTGTTAAAGTTATAAACTTTTACGTTTAATCCAAATGGCGTTGCTTGTTCTATAAAACTTTTTCCTATTGCATTTACACCTGCGTCTATACCACCTATGAATGCGATATTTTTATAATTATTTTTTGATAAAAATTCCGCAAGTTTTCCTGCTGTATTTTCTGGTTGTGTCCAATGAATGAAATTGTATTTTCCTTTTGCTACATTTTTATCGCTTGCACCAACATTAATATATATTATCTTTGCTTGGTCTGTTAGTGGAGCAATTACATTACCTGTGGCTGATGCAAAACTTATAACCGCTTTTACTTTATCCAAACTTCTTTGTTTTTGAAAAGCTGAAATTGTTTTTCTTGTTTCAAAACTGTCATCATCAAATATAAACTCATATTTGTTCTTTAAATTCTTTTTTTCTAAATCTTTTTTAGCTAATAAAACAGCATTTTTAAAAGATTGACCTATATTTCCAAAGTCACCTGTAAGTGGCAGAATTGCGCCTATTCTTATTACCTGCTTGTTTTCAATATCTTGTTTTTTAGGTTGGAAAAATATTCCAATTATACCAATTAATGTAACTGCAATAATAGTTGCTAAAAATAACTTATTTCTTTTTTTCATCTTGTTCCTTTATTAATTCTGGTTTGCCATTTTTGATTTGCTTTATATATGCAGGAGAGTCTATGTGACCATTTTGATCAACCGACAATTGACCTACTATTCCTGGATAGTTTTTAATTTTCTTTAAAACTTTTGCTACTTCCTCTGTTGTTGGAATTTCACCAGGTTTTGCATCAGCATGTTCAAATGCATAAATAAGTAAATCTACATTATCATAAACATTTCCTATACATTGACCAACTACATCAGTATTAATTTCCTTTAGAAATTTATCACCACCTGATGATGACATCACATAGTAATAACCTTCTACTAAATCTTTTTTATCTATACTTTCAAAATAATCAACTGTTGTGATTGGAGCATCTATTCCTAATTCCTTTTTTTGTTTTACAAAAGCGTAAAAATCTTCTGGAATCATTGTTATCATTATCATATCCACTTTCTTATTTTTCATCTTTGTTAAAAGTGTGCGAAAATCTTTATCACCTATATGGACTTCCTCGTTAAATACAACATCTATACCATTGTTTTTCATATCTTTTATTAAAGTTGACTTTAAGTCAAGATCACCTTTTGCAACTTGTGCAATATATGCAACTTTTTTTACTTTTTGCTGTTTTAAAAGCTTAATCATTTTTTCTGAATGCTTTTTATGTGATGTAACATTATTGAAATTATTTATTCCATCTGACATTCCATTTCCCCAAGTGCATGCCATGTGAATTATATTATTTCGTTTTGCTAGCTCCATGTCTATTGGAGATGAAATATCCCAGATTGTTACAAGAGCTTTTACTTTATCAATGCTTATCATTTTGTTTGCAACAGTTACTGACATCTTTGTTGATAATTGATCGTCTTCAACTACTAATTTATAATTATATTTTGTATTAACCTTTTTCCATTTATCTAATGCTAACATTGCAGAGTCTCTTGATGGAGCTCCTATATAGGCTGCTTCACCTGTTATTGGTAGTGATACTCCAATTTTAATTGTAGGTTTGTCGTATGTTTCTTTTCTTGATTGAAATAATATCAAGATTGATACTATTACAATTGCTGCTATTAAACCCCATATAATTTTTTTTTGCATAACTTATTCCCCTTTCTTAGAAAATATTCCGTTTGGTTTGATGTATAGGAATATTATAAATATTACAAAGGCACAAAGATCACGCCATTCAGATGCAAATACCCAAACTGCGATATTTTCTGCGAAGGCTAGGAACATTGCACCTAGGAATGCACCTCTTAGATTTGTCATTCCGCCTATGATTGCTCCTATCATACCTTTGAATAATAAATTAAATCCCATTGTTGGTTCCATACCTGTATCGTAGCCTATTAAAACACCTGCTAGACCAAGTATTGCACCAGTTATGATTGAAACTATCATTATTATTTTATCTGTTTTAATTCCAATAATATTTGATAGTGTTGTTGAGTCATTTACTGCACGCACTTGTTTTCCTGTAAAACTTCTGTGCAAAAATAAATATAATAAAATAAATATTATAAATGCTGATATTATTGTTATTAATTGTACCAATGGAATGTTGGTGAAACCTAAATTAATTTGGTTTAATTCTGAAAAATTTCCAAGTGTGTAATACTTTGCTCCAAAGATTAAACTTATTACTGATTCCATGATTGTATAAATACCTAATGATGCCACAAGTAATATCATTGATGATGCACCACGGTCACGCATTGGTTTATAGACTAATGCCTCTAGCCCCCATGAGAAAAGAGCTGCTATTATTATTGCTGGAAAAATTGCATTTAATCCAAGTATTGGTGTGAAATATAGAGCTGAATATGCTCCCACTGTTACTACTGAACCAAGCGTCAAATTAAAAAATGGTGAAACTGAATACATTAGGCGAAATGCCATTGCTATTAAAGCATAGCCAGAGCCTATGATTAATGAATTAATTATTAATTGTAAAAACATCCTTTCCCTTATTTTTCGTACTTGTTTAATACTAATAAAAACTATTAGATTTTCAAGCAAAAAAAGCCCCCAGATGGGGGCTCGAATGAAAAACAATTGGTAAAATTAAAATTAAAAAAACTCCGATGGTTGATATGTAAATACGTTTTGCTTTAAAACGTTGTCCATATTACGAATTATCGTACCATAATACTGAGGTTCACGATTGTTTTTTGGCAATATTGCCATAGAAACAACGTATTCTTCCGTTAATGTTTCCAACTTTTGCCTGTCTTGCGATGTTGAATCTATTAACAATACAGATGGAATAGCATAGCCTGTATAATAGGCGCAATTTGCTATTGCTATATTTTTATCGCTAAAGTCTATTACAACTTCCGGAGATGTTATCATTACCGCATCTGTTATTTCAGGAAAAAACTTCTTGCTTTCTCCTTTGTGGAATTGGGCGTCTACTATTGCTACTATTTCATAAACAGGATTGTCTACCATATAGTTGCAAAAATTCCTTATTGACTCTTCATTGTAGCCAACAACCATTACTTTCTTTTTCATTGCATATATGTTTAAGTTTGACTTTTTATTAATGTTATCCAATTTAATAATTATTTTTATAAAGTCAATTAGAGAAACAAAAAATAGCTTGAAACCATAAGATTTCAAGCCTTTTTAATTTGTTTAGAAGCTTGGATCAAGCCTTGCTTCATCTTTTCCTACCCATGTTTTGGTAGTTTCGTCAAATTTTGCTCCAGGGAGCTCATTTGTTGTTGGATTTTGAGGTTCCATAACCTGATTTGTTGTTTCCATTTGTTTAATAATTAAGTGGTTAAATATTTAGTTTAAACCTTTATAAGTAGTGCTCCCCATGTTATTCCTGCACCAAGGGCAGTAAATAACAATGTGTCACCTTCTTTAATATTTCCTTCTTCATAAGCTTCACAAAATGCTAATGGAATTGATGCTGAAGATGTGTTTGCAAAATGATCTACCTTCATTATTACTTTGTCCATTGGAGCATCCATATATTTTGCTACACCTTCTACTATTCTTGAATTCGCTTGATGAGGAATCAGATATTTTATGTCGTTTAATGTCATATTGTTCTTTTCAAGTATTTCTTTACTTATATCTGACATCTTTGATACTGCATGTTTGAATACTTCTGAGCCTTGCATAGTAATCTTTTTTTCAGCAGATATATAATCGTATGTTAATATATCACCTTCGTAGCCTGATGACTTGATTATATCGTCTATGATTCCTGTTTCTTCATCACTTGCTTGTAAGATAAAGCAACCTGCTCCATCACCAAATAATATTGCTGTTGCACGATCTGTCCAATCAATTAACTTAGACATTTTTTCTGCGCCTATTACTGCTACATTTTTATATTTTCCTGATTTGATGTATGCGTTTGCTATTGATAGTGCATATAAAAATCCTGAACATGCTGCTGTTACATCAAAACAAACAGCATTTTTTAAATCTGCTTTTTTTTGAATGATACATGCTGTTGATGGAAATAATAAATCTGGAGTTGCTGTTGCAACGATTAATAATTCTATATCTTCTTTTTGAAGTTTTGATCTTGATAAAGCTTGTTCAAATGCTTTGTGACCTAAATCTGATGTTTGTTCATTTTCTTCTGCTATATGTCTTGACTTTACACCTGTACGAGTTGATATCCATTCGTCATTTGTATCCATGATTTTTGATAAGTCATCGTTAGTTACTATTTTTTTAGGTGAATACGCACCAAATCCAATTAATTTAGATGATTTCATTTTCCTTCCCTTTTTAAGCTTTACGTATACTTGATATTTCTTTTCTTACTTTTTCATTGAAATCATTCTTCACCAAATCAATTGCATAATTAAAAGCATTTTTAAAAGAAACTTTGTCTGAGCCACCATGACTTTTGATTGATAAGTGGTTTAAGCCTACAAAAACGGCTCCACTGTATTCACGTGGGTCTATTTTCTTTTTTAAGATTTTCATTGATGATTTTATCAACAAATAAGCTAGTTTGTTTAACCATGTTCTTGTGAACATATTTTTTAATAAATTGCCTAAAAACTTTGCTGTTCCTTCTACAGTTTTTAGAGCTACATTTCCTGTAAAGCCGTCTGTTACAACAACATCTGTTGTGCCGGCTAGGATATCGTCACCTTCTACGAATCCATGAAAATCAAATAAATCTGTTGGGTTTTCTTTCCAATATTGGTAAGTTTCACGCAATATATCATTACCTTTAGTTTGTTCTTCACCTATATTTAAAATTCCAAGTAATGGTTTTTTTATACCTGTGATTATTCTTGCATATATTGCACCCATGATAGAAAAATCTTTTAAATTTTGTGCATCGCATTCTGCATTTGCACCTAGGTCTAATAATATTACTTTACCGTTTTCTGTTGGTAAGAATGATACTATCGCTGGACGTGAAATTCCTTCCATTGTTCGAAAGGATAATTTTGACATAGCCATTAAAACACCTGTGTTTCCTGCTGATACTATTGCATCTGCATTACCTTGTTTTACATGGTCAATTGCCATCCATAATGAAGACGCTCTGTCACGTATTGCTTCGGCTACCTTTTGGTCGCCTTTTATTACGCTTCGAGCATCAAATATTTTTGAATTTTGAGCTATTTCTGGATACTTTTTGAAATACTTTTCAAGTACGTTCTTTTTTCCAAATATGTGAAAAAAAACGTCAGTTCTTTCTTTTAAAGTTAAATTTATACCTTCTATTACTGCACGGGGTGCTTTGTCTCCGCCAAAGGCGTCCACAGAAAGTATTACTTTTCTTTCCATTTTATTGCTCTATTTTTGAATAACCTGTTTTTTACCATAAAATCCGCATGTTCCGCATACACAATGTGGTTGTTTTAATTCACCACAATTTGAACATTTAGTCATTGCAGGAGCTTTTAAGGCATCATGAGATCTTCTCATATCTCTTCTTGATGTAGATGTTTTTCTCTTTGGAGTTGCCATTTTACTATTCCTTTTTTATATTTACCGCAATATGATAGTGCATAATTTATCAATTTTCAAGATAAATTATAAAAATGAAGCTTTAATGGGCTTTATTAAAAAAGAAAAGGCCTATACAGGCCTTCCTTTTTCTTTAGCTTGAGCTTTTTCAAGCTCTTCTTTAGCAAGTTTTCTTGCATACTTGGCTTCGTACACTGCAGACAGGTAAATAGCCAGAAGACCAATTAATATTCCAATTCCTATAAATACGCCACGGCGTTGTTTGTAGGTCATGTTTTGGTTTACAGCATCGATATCTACCAATTGGAAAGATCCGTCTTTGTTTTTGAATATCTTTACAAAGGTGCTCGGTGTTACTTTCTTCTTACTGGGAAGCGCATATGGCTTGTTACACCATATCTCCTTTCCGTTGTCCATTGTGAACTTATAATCCGTCTGGATTATTGACAATTTGTCTTTGTCACCAATTGCTACATAGGCAGAACTGTCTATGCTGCGAACAACTCGTTCACCTTGGAACTCGAAATCTCTGCTGCACGATACGCAAAGTGCGATTGCTAAAATTAATGTTAAGTTTTTCATATGCTTTAAGTTTATGTCTTGATTATTACTCTTTGGGTCTTTTAAAGCCCAGAAATAAAACTAATGCTATTATTAGCCAGAATACTGTTTGCTGGCCAATAGTTTCCCAAGAAAGCTTGTTTAATGCTTCTTTTTGGGTTGCTGTTACATCACCTAATATATGTTCACCTCTGGTAAGGTTTTCAAAAACCTTAACTTTTTGATTTATGTGCAATCTGACCTTGTTAGGTGACGTGAATGCACTTGATACCCACACAGACGTTGAATCTGTGAAGCTTACAGTATATTCTGTGATTTTTATAGGACTGTCATCAATAGGCGGTAAACTGTCTATTGCTGATATTACTTTTACCCCATTATAGGAATAAATATCTTTCTGCTTACAGCCTACTAAGGCTATAATAGCAGCCATAAATATTAAAAACTTTTTCATTTTTTAGGATTTTTTAGGTTTAATGATTATTTTGAAAACATTATGTGCTTTTATTATTAACTTGTCAATCATTTTTTGTTGACAAAGTTATTTTATAGATTATATATTAAGTTATAAACTTAAAAAATATATTAATATATGAACAGAAAAAGGATTAAAACTAAGTCTGGAGATTTCAAAAAAATCTGTCATCAAAAGTTGGAAGATGAAGCTGAAAGAAGACAAAAAGCGTTAGATAGGTATTTAGCTATCTATTGCAATAAAGAATTTATCGTTGGTGATGACGGAACAGACGAAGAGGAAGAAAACGAAGTTAGTGAAGTTTTCGTAAATGAAGGTAACAGACTTACCGTTGTTGAAGGTCCTCAAGTTGAAAACAATTAAAAAAGGCGGGATATTCCCGCCTTTTATTTTTTGTTACTATTTCTTCTTTGTTGGTTTCTTTTTAGAAGGTTTAGTAGTTTTTTCAGATTTTTCTTTTTTGCCGTCATCTTTTAATGCTTTTTTGAACTCTTTTATCCCTTCTCCAAAGTCTTTCATTAATGCTGGAATCTTTCCTGCACCAAATAATAATAAGATTACAATTACTACTAATAACAATTCCCAAATACTTGGCATACTCATTTTAATTCTCCTATTTTGCTTTCCAGCAGCTTACACCACGTGCATTTAATGATTTGCATAGGCTTGTTGCTTCTGTTGAAGTCAATGATGTTACTCTTAAACGATATACTGTTTTACCTGATACTACTGATTTTACTACAGTATGGCTTTTATCGCCTAATAAATCTGAATGGTTTTTCTTTAATCTTGTCCATTCTGCCTCAGCTGCTTTTTCTGTTGCGCCTGCCGCTAGTTGAACTTGTGAACCACCACTTGTTGATGAAGAAGATGAACTTGATGATGATCCTGAACTCAAGTTAATTGTTTTTGCTGGGGAAATTACTTTAACTTCTTTTTCTTGAATTGGTTTTTGTGCTGGTCCTGTTTGTAATGGAGCAGTATTCAATGTAGAATCACCAGGTTTAACTTGTGAATATACATTTACTACATCACCACCATCTTGATCAACTGGTTCTGATATTTCTGTTACTGGTGCAACAACTTCTACTGTTGATTCATTACTTGAATTCTTTGATGAAGATAGCATTTGTGAAATTAAGATTGCTATTAATAATCCAAGTACCCCTGCAAGTATCAATAATAATACTGGGAATTTCTTTTCATCTTTATTGTGATTGAAATTATTAAAATCTTTATAACCACCTGAGTTATTTGAATTTATATCTTCAAAAAAGCTGTTATTGTCTACCATGTTTTCTCTCCTTAATTTTTATACTAAGAATTATAAACTCTTGTTTTTAGGTTTGCAATAGAAAAATACGTATTGATTTTTTGGTAAAAATTATTAAATTGGAATTAAATTAATATGAATTAAATAAAAATATATAAATCTATAGAAGAGATTGTTTTCTAACAATACAAAGGCATGTTGGCTTGGAAGCAGCCATTCATTTAAAGAGTGCGTAACAGCTCACCTTCTCTTCTATTTTAAAAGCCTTCGTTTCGAAGGCTTTTTTTTATAACAATTTTTTCTTTAATAAATCTTGAACCATTGCTGGATTTGCTTTTCCACCAGTAATCTGCATTACTTGGCCTGTTAGCCAGCCGATTAATTTATCTTTACCTGCTTTTATTTCTGCAACTTTATCTGGATTGTTTGCAATTACATCGTCAACAGCTTTCTCAATTGCACCTGTATCTGTAATTTGTTTCAAACCTTCTTTTTCAATTATTTCATCTGGTGTTAATGTTGGGATTTCTAATAACATTTCCCAAATCTTTTTTGCAATATTTCCTGAAATTGTTTTATCCAAAATTCTATCCACGAGTTGAGATAGATTTTGTGATGAAATTGGATTTTGTGAAAAATCTAAACCTGATTTATTTAAGTATGCAAATAATTCACCTGTCATCCAATTTGCTACTGTTTTTCCTTTTGCAATCTTTTCTTGCCCTACTGTCTTTTCATAATAGGTAGATATTTCTTCTTCTGAAGTTAAAAGTGTTGCGTCAAAATCTGTGATTTGATATTCAGACATAAATCTTTTCTTTTTTGCATCTGGTAATTCTGGAAGAGTTTTTCTTAATTCTTCTATTAATTCATCTGTTACAATTAATGGAGCAAGATCTGGTTCTGGAAAATATCTGTAATCATGCGCATCTTCTTTTGAACGCATTACTGATGTTTCACCTGTTGCTTTGTCAAATTGTAATGTAGATTGAACAATCTTTTCACCTGCTTCATGAGCTTCTACCTGTCTTTTTGCTTCATATTCTATTGCTTGTTGAATAAATTTAAATGAATTCATATTTTTTACTTCACAACGTGTTCTATAACCTTGTTCACCTACTTTACGAACTGATACGTTTACGTCAGCTCTCATTGAACCTTCTTCCATATTTCCGTCACATGTGCCTAGGGCACGAACTATTTGACGAATCTTTTTTACATATTGCCCAGCTTCTGACGGTGATGAAATATCTGGATAGGATACTATTTCCATTAAACCTGTACCTACTCTGTTTAAATCTATATATGTTTGAGTTGGTGATGCATCGTGAACAGATTTTCCTGCGTCTTGTTCTACATGTAATCTTTCAATACGAACTTTTTTAGGATTGCCGTCGTCGTCTAATATTTCTAAATATCCTTCACCTACTAATGGAGCAAGCTGAGAAATTTGATAACCTTGTGGAAGGTCAGCATAAAAATAATTTTTACGAGCAAATACTGATTTGTTGTTTATTTTTGCATTTAAACCTAAGCCAGTTCTTATTGCTTGGTTCACACATTCTTGGTTTAATACTGGAAGCATTCCTGGCATTGCTGAATCTATGAATGAAACTTGTGTATTTGGAGCTGCACCAAATTCTGTCGAAGATGATGAAAATAACTTAGATTTAGATATTATTTGGCAGTGAACTTCGAGTCCTACTACCACTTCCCAATCTGCTGTTTGACCTTTTATTACATACATAATTTGCCCCTTTGATTTTGCAAAAGTTTACATATCTTATATATATAAGTCAAATAAAATATCTTTTTTTGGTTGCAAATGAAAAATAAATAAATATAATTACTCCAGTTGTTCGAGTGTGGCGCAGCGGTAGCGCAGTTGACTGTTAATCAATTGGTCGTAGGTTCGAATCCTACCACTCGAGCCATATGCTCTCTTAGGAGAGCATTTTTTATATAAAAAATCAAAATTAAATAAAACTTAATAACTTGAATTCTATAGAGGATTTTTTACCTTATTGTTTTATTTTTTTTATGTGATACAATTTTGTTGCTATTTCAATAAAATTAAGGAGGAAAATATGAAATCAGTAACTACAAAATTAATGTTAGGGTTCTTAGTGAGCAATATGATTAGTTTAAATGCTATTGCTGCTTATGATGATTATAAATTTGTTAATGGATATCCGACAAAAGAAACTGTACAAAAAGCATATGATGATGCTGATTTAAATCGAGCAATTCAAGCATATAAATTTTTTTATCCTACAGTTGCCTTTTCATCAGGATTTGAAGCTTTCAAAACTTTAAATGTTAAACCAAACGAATCTGGTGTTGTTACTATGGGAACGCCTAAACAAATAGTTTTTACACCTAATTCAGATACACCATATTCTTTTGTTCCTGTTGACTTAACTAATGGTCCTGTTGTTATTGATATGCCTGCTGGACCTATTATGGGAGCAATTAACGATATGAACGAAATTTGGATTATGGATTACGGTCTTCCAGGACCAGATGCCGGTAAAGGTGGAAAACACTTAATTTTACCTCCAGAATATAAAGGTAAAACTCCAGAAGGTTATTATGTTGGAAAATCAACTACAAACAAAGTTGTATTACTATTAAGAGCTTTGCCTGTTAAAGGAGATTTAAATAAAGCTTTTGATTTAATTAAAACAGTTAAAATACACGCTTTAGATAATAGCTGGACTATTAATAAATGGATAGATATATCTGATAAATCAGTTGACTTTACTCCAAATAAAATTGAAACAAATATAAAATATTGGGAACTACTTCATAAAATAATTAACAATGAACCTGCTAATAAAGAATATAGAAACTATTATGGAGAACTTGCTATCCTTGGTATTAAAAAAGGTGAACCTTTTAAGCCAAATTCAAGAATGAAAAAAATCTTAGAGCAAGCTGCAAAAACTGCTAATGCTCAAATGAGAGTTCAATCTTTTGCTGATAGAAGAGAAGATAGAAAAGTATGGAAAGGAATTAATTGGGAATGGGCTACACTTCGTCCTGAAAATGGAACTTTTGATACTCCTTACTATAAAGATTTAGACGCTCGTGAAAAATGGTTTTATCAAGCCATGGTAGAATCACCAGCTATGTTTAGAAGAGCTTCTGGACAAGGATCTGTTTACTGGTTAGGAAATAAAGACAATAACGGAGCTTATTTAGACGGCGCTAAAACTTACAAATTAAGAGTCCCTTTAACTGTTCCTGCTAAATTATTTTGGTCTGTAACTGTTTATGATAGTGAAAACCGTAGTGAAATTGCTACTGATCAAAAAAGGGCAGCTATTCGTTCATTATTTGAATTAAAAGATGTTAAGGGTAAATATATAGATTTATATTTTGGACCAAAAGCTCCTGAAGGACAAGAAAACTTTTGGATTAAAACTATACCTGGTAAAGGATGGTTTACTTATTTCAGAGTTTATGGCCCTGAAGAAAATGCATTTAATGGTAAATGGCAATTAAATGACTTTGAAGAAGTAAAATAATAAAAGCCCTTCGGGGCTTTTTATTTTTTCATATATTTATCTTTTATCCTATTGATATGTTAGTAACTTTGTTATAAAATTTGGTTTATTATTTATAAAGGAGGTATCTATGATTAAAAAAAAAATTTTTATATCTGCAATTGCACTTACAATATTTACAATTCCATCTTTAGCAGATAAATCTTATAAAATGACTACTAATATTCCAAAAGAAATTATTATTGCAAATAAACTAGATACTCGTATTGGAAAATTAAATTTCTTTGATGGAGTGCCTACAGATGAAACAACAAAAAAATTAAGAAATGAATTAATATATCACCATGCATTAGATATTTTCTTAGATGGTATACCTGCTGCTTCATTGAATGCTATGAGAGAAGGATTATTGTCATTTGGACCTGCTAATAAAACTATATTAGTTTTTGAAGAATTTATGGATTCAAAAAGTTTATTTTTAACTCCTAATAGTGAAAGTATTTATACCTTTGCTTGGATTGATCTGAGCGATGGACCTGTTGTTCTTGAAAGCCCTGCTGAGATGCTTTCTGTTGTTGATAATGCTTTATTTGAATATGTAGCTGATTTAGGTAATGCTGGACCAGATAAAGGTAAAGGCGGAAAATATCTATTTATACCTCCTGAATATAAAGGAGATATTCCAAAAGGTTATTTTGTTTATAAATCTACAACATATGGACATTGGTTATTAGGCAGAGCTTTTGCTAAAGATGGTGATAAGAAAGCTGGCGCTGATAATGCTAAGACTATGAAAATATATAAATTGTCAGAAAAAGATAAACCAACTAAAAATAAATTTGTTAATGCTTCTGGAAAAGCTTTTAATACTATTCACTCTTCAGATATTAATTTCTTTTATGAAATTAATTCTGTTGTGCAACGTGAACATACTAATGCATTTTCACCAGAAATGCTTGGAAAATTAGCAAATATTGGAATTATTAAAGGAAAAGAATTTAAACCCGACACTAATATGAAAAAAATTTTAACTGATGCTTCAAATGTTGGCTCTGGTATGGCTAGAACTATTTCATATAAAACAGATAAAAAAGACCAAATCTTTTACCCTGATAGTTCCTGGTTGTCTCCTATTGGAGATTCTGATTATCATTTTTATGAAAAAGGTTTCCCTTCTCAAGAAAGAAGATCTGGAATTTTATATATAGCAACTGGTGTTACACCTGCTATGGGAAGTAAAACTGTTGGAATAGGATCACAATATCTGTTGACTTTTGAAGATAGCAATAAAAAAACTTTTGATGGTGAAAAAACTTATAAGCTATCTTTGCCTTCTGGAATTCCAGCAAAAGATTTTTGGTCCATTGTTCTTTACGACACTCAAACAAGATCTATGCTTCAAACAGATCAAAAATTTCCTAGTGTAAGTAGTCAAAACAAAGATATTGTTATTAATAAAGACGGTTCTGTTGATATATATTTTGCTCCTAATAAACCGGAAGAAAATGTTAATTGGGTGCAAACAATACCAAATAAAAGTTTCTTTTTGATACTTAGACTTTATGGTCCTTTAAAACCTTTTTTTGATAAAACTTGGAAACCTAATGAAATTAAAGAAGTAAAGTAAAAAAAGCCCTTCGGGGCTTTTTATTTTTTCATTTCTATAATTAGAATATCTTTTTTATATTTCTTACAAGAATCAATTTTGAAATTTGAAATATTTGTACCAGAATTCAGTAAGTTTATGCCACTATCTATCAAAATAGAATTATATCCTAGAATTATTTTATTAATCATATTTTCTTTTATAAATAGAGTATAAATTGAAGTTCCCCCTGCTACTAATGGATTTAAAATCTTTTTGATTTTAATAATATTAATAACTTGAGATATATTCTGACAAACTGTTACATTTTTACGATTATAGTCTATTTTGTCTTTTGATAAAACTATAATATCAATATTATCAAAACATTTTATATATTTTTCACCCCAAGAAGATACCATATCATATGTCTTTCTGCCCCATATGATATTTTTATGTTTTAGAGATAACTTCTTGAAAAATTCCCAATTAGCATCTGGAAATATATCTTCATTTCCATTTTTATCTGCTATAAATCCATTTGCTGTTATTGTTGCGTATAATGTTATTTTCATAGATACCTCTTCATTGTGGCTTTATAATAACATATAAAAACATAAAATTAAAGTAGATAAAAAGAATATACTTTCATTATGATTTTACTTGAAAATTGTGGAATTTAATACCTATATGAAGCATGTAAACCTAAAGAAAGGAGCGTGTTCGTGAAAAAAACTCTTTTAACCATGTCCGCTCTGTCAATACTTACACCTATTAAAACCTTAGCAGATATTCAAAAATTTAAAACTGAAGAATATTATTTAAATAATCGAGAAAGAAGAAATATTAATGATTTAGAGTTAGAATATAAAACTTTGATAGAGCTTGAATTAGTAATGCCTGTAATTGATACTATTGGCGTTGAATTACAATACCTACATACAGAATCAAATTTAATGGATATGGTGGAAACTGATAACATCATGTTGATGATAAAAACTAGATTTTAATAATTATAAATACTTTAAATTTTAAAAGCAGGATAAAATCCTGCTTTTATCTTACTATGTAATGAAATTGTTGCGGCTTGTAATATACTAATTTCCTGTTAGTTTTTTCGTTAAAATAATGAATCGCCTTTTGAAATATATTTCTTTGAGTTTGATTTGAAGGAGCTTGAAGAGCTTTAATTTTTTGATAAGCTGTTTTTATTTTATTAGTATTTTCCTCTTTAGATTCATTTAAAGAATTATGCTCTTTTATTAATTGACTATATTCTTTTGATAATGTGAAAACATTGTGATTTTTTACATTATTTTTAAGATTTTTAGTTTTTTTATGAAGATTTAACCTTAGTTGAATAAATTCATCTGAAAGCCCTGCTTCGTTTAGAATTTCTGGATTTTGATTATTAATTTCATAAGTAATCTTGTTTATACTTAAATCTATACCTTCGTTTGGAACATAAAACCACCCAGTGAATTCACTATCCTCATTGTAATATCTCATAAAGTCAGCTGCAGTTTTGAATTCTCTTTTAATAAACCAGATTTTATTACCTTTTCCATTTTGGTGTGACCAACGACCATCAGGATGTTGACGAAAGAAATGATAGTCTGGACCTCCATGTAATTGAGTGCTTAAAGCTGTTATTTTATAATGACCTTTTATATCCTTTGGAGGATTATTCTTTGCAGAAGCAAATATACATCCATCTGATATCAAAGCCTCTTTCATAATTGGAGCATATGATTTAGTATAATTATGGATATCATTGGAAACTGGAAGCGTAAATTGACCAGGATAAGGGTATAACTTATCGTAAAACACAAATGGGCAATTTAGCGCATAGGAATAACAATTACTATCTTCTCTGACAGCATTACCATTCCAAAACGACAGATATTTCTCCTCGTCTCGCGATAACCATTCACTAAAAGTCTGTTTTTGCTTCATTTTGACCAATTTATCTTAATATTTATCTTTTGTCAATAATAATTCTTGACAAATTTAATTTTTGTTCTATATTTAGCTCTATAATCAAAGAAAAAAGGACAATTTTATGAAAAAACTTTTGATTTTATCTACTTTATTTTTAACCGCTTGTGGAACTACACAATACCAAGAAACTTATAATAGAAAGATTGTTGTGGGACAAGGTGGAGTTTTGAAAGCTACTCGAAGCGGAGTTGAAATATACTCTTATGGATTGCCTTCTGGCCGAATCTGTAAAGAAATGGGTGTAGTTATAGATGATAGAAATGCTACTGAATTTGCTCGTTCAAACAGAGTTAAAGGCGTTACTGATGTTGCTGCTAACAACAACATAAACACATTATTAACTGCATCTGAAAGATTTGACCCAGTTATTTACGCTAAGCCTGATCAACCTTACTATGAATTATCAAACTGTTGCTCTTATGCAAAAGTTGATTACATGAGATTAAAGGCTATGTTTTACGCTTATAATTGCCAATAAAGGCAATTATGTCAGAATTTAAAAGATTACTTAAAGCAAATCTGTATAATCCGGTTACACCGCTTTTTATGAATAGCTTTAAGTTTTCTTTATTATTTAATACCACTTATCATTGCGATTATGAATGCGCACACTGTTGCGTTAATGCTGGCCCACAACGTGATGCTAAATATATTCCTCAAAAAGATGTTGAATTTTATTTAGATGATTTTAAAGAAAATGAAGAACGCTTTAAAGGTGTTGTTGTTTTTTCCGGTGGAGAAGTTACTACTGCTTACGAAAAACTATCTCCTCAATATATGCCTTCTATTATGCAATCTGCATTAGATCGTCAAATTGAGGTTAATATTAAAACTAATGGAGCTTGGGTCGATAAAAAATATGGAAACCAAGTTTTTAAAGATTTAGAAGATTTAAAATATACCTATAATCCTGATTTCTTTCCAGTTGAAATTCATTTGTCTGTTGATAGATATCACCCATCTTCAGTGAACAGAAGTTTAAAAATTATTGAAAAAATCGCTCATTCAGATAAATTACGAGATAAAGTTAGCGTTGCTCTTTTTACTTCTCCTGAAGATGAACTTATGGTTTATAAAGAAATGCTTGATGAAAAAAAATTAGATAAATATGATTTAAACTTGACTGATTTTACCATACATGCACCAGGATTAAATGTAGCTTATTTTGATGAAATACCTGTTGGAATTACGGGATTTGATTCTCCTACATTCCAATGTGGAAGAGCAGTTAAGAATAAAATTGGTAAAGAATTAGATGAAACTCATAAATTTGAGTTTGCTCATATGGGAGATATTAGTGTTGCTTTTGACTCTGAAAACAATGTTGAACTTCAAACTTGTGGACCTGCTGTTAGCGTTCCTTATCTAGATAAAAAAAGCCCTTTTAGAAATTTAAAACCTTGGAAGCAAATTAAAGAAGAATTAACTCAAAAAGTTGAGCTTGAATATGAACAGTTTTTAGAACAAGAAAACGAACGAGAACGTTAATCTTTTATTAAACTTTTACCAGTCATTTCTTTTGGTTGTTTTATCTTCATTATTTGTAAAATTGTTGGTGCTATGTCTCCTAAGACACCTTTTTTAACTAAATGATATTTTTGATTTGAAACTATACAAAATGGTACAGGATTTTTAGAATGTGTTGTAGTCCCTGCCCCTTTCATATCTTCTGCATTTCCATGATCTGCTGTTATCAATAACGTTGCATTTTTTTGCAATGTTAAATCTTTTAATATCTTTACTTGATTGTCTATTTCTTTTACTGCAATACGCGCTGCGTCTATATTCCCTGTATGACCTATCATATCAAGATTTGCATAATTTATTAAAATAAAATCATATTTATCAAAATTTTTTACTACTTCCTTTGTAATCTTTTCAGCTGACATTTTCGGTGATAAATCATAAGTTTTTACATCTGGTGATGGAATTAATATTCTGTCTTCATTTTTATATGGAATTTCTTTTTCTCCATTAAAGAAAAATGTTACATGAGCATATTTTTCTGTTTCTGCTATATGAAATTGTTTTAGACCTTTTTCTGATATAATCTGTGAAAGAGTATTATTCAAATTTTTACTTGGAAAAATGACACTTACATTCTTATCAAATTCTTTTTTATATGACGTAAATGAATATACCTTTTTAAACATTTTTTTCTTAATGATTAATTCCATTATTTGACGCATTCTGTCAGCACGAAAATTTGTGCAAATTAAAATATCATTTTTATCTGGACCTGAATAATTTTCATTTCTTATAGGTAATATAAATTCATCTGTTATATGTTTTTTATAATTTTGTTTTACATATTTTTTAAAATCAGAAGTTGAAGAACCAACTCCGCAAAAAGTTTCAAAATACTTCTTTGTTCGATTTATATTATTATTTCTGTCCATTGCATAATAACGACCTGAGAGAGTTGCTATTTCAATATACTTATTTTTCTTAATTTTTTGTAAATCTTTCAGTAAACTTGTAGTTGCTACGTCCCTGCCGTCACCTATTAAATGAAGTTTAACTTTTATACCAAGACAGGCAAAATATTTAGCCAAGAAAAATGTATGCTCTAGGTTAGAATGTACATTTCCTTTTGAAAATAAACCTAATAAATGCAAAGAGTTATGATTTGAAATTAAAGTTTTACTTATAGAAACTAAATCTTTGTTTTTTTCTAATTTTTTCGATTTTATTTCATCATTAATTAGAGGTAAAATTTGTTTTACTATGCGACCTGCTCCCATATTTAAATGACCTACTTCAGAATTCCCCATTGTGTTTTTAGGAAGGCCTACACACCCTGATGAAGCACATAATTTTGTGAATGGAAAGTCTTTAAAAATTTCCATAATTGTTGGAGCTGTTTTTTTTGATATAGCATTGTACTTTGATTCTTTTGCTAAACCATATCCATCAAGTATACATAAAATTATAGGTTTCTTATTAATCATTTTTTAATATATAAACTCCCTTTGGCGCTTTATTAAATTTTGTTTTTAAAATTTCATCTGTTAAATCTGATGAATTTGATTTTAATAAATTTATTTGATTCTTTAAATCTGCATTGACTTGTTTTTCTTGTTCTACTAAACCAATATATTTTTGACCTTCTTTTGATACACTCATGTATGAGAAAATACTGTTCTTTCCAAAAAAGATTGAAATGATAAATGAAATTAATATTACTATTAATACTAAGGATACTATTTTTTGATGAGGTTTTAGATTTTTAAAAATTAATATCATATATTTAAAAAAATCACGTATCTTTGTTAAAAACTTGTACTTTTTCATAAATTATCCTTATAATACCTTTTGACGCGTATATTATATCAGAAAATCAACTTAAAGGAAAGTTAAAAAAATGTTGAAAGAATTGAAACTTAAAAATTTTGTAATAAAGAAGCCAGTGTTTAGCGCACCTTTGGCTGGAGTTTCTGATTTTGCTTTCAGAGAAATTGTCAGAAGTTTTGATAAGGATATTTTATGCTTTTCTGAAATGATTTCTTGTCACTCTTTAATCAATCATTACAAACATAAAAAACTTACACCACAAGAAAAAATAGAAGAAGGAATTGTTGCCCAAATATTTGGAAATGATATTGAAAAAATGGCCGAAAGCGCAAAAATTTTAGAATCTATGGGAGCTGTTATGATTGATATAAATATGGGCTGCCCTGTTAAGAAGGTTTTAAAAGCTGGTGGCGGATGTGCTATGTTAGAAGACTTACCTTTGGCAGGACGAGTTATAGAAGCTGTATCAAAGGCTGTTAAAATACCAGTTTCTGTGAAAACTAGAATCGGCTTGAATAATGAAAAAATTACTATTTTTGACTTTTTAAATATAGCTCAAGAATCGGGTGCTTGCATGATTACCGTACATGGAAGAACTAAAGCTCAACTTTATAGTGGGTCAGCTGATTGGGATATTATTAAACAAGTAAAAGATAAAGCCACAATTCCTGTGATTGGAAATGGCGATATAGTATCTCTTGAATCATTTAATGAAAAAATTAAATATGGTGTTGATGGAGTTATGATTGGAAGAGGATTACTCGGAAAACCATGGTTGCTTAAAGAATGTTTGGAAAATAAAAAAATTGAATTAACAGTTCCTCAAATTAAAGAAGTTTGTTTGAAACATTTATATAAGACTTGTGAACTTTATGGTGAGAAACCTGCTGTAAAAATTTTTAGAAAACATGCATCATGGTATAGTATCGGAATGAGTAATGCTGCTGGATTTAGATTCAAAGTAAATAACACCGAGTCTTTAAATGATATGCAAAATTTAATAAATGAATTTTTTATTTAAAATTCAATAAACTAATTAATTATAAACTTTCCTGAATTATCAATAACATACCTGTTGTAAATTAATATAGATTGCATAGTTGTAGTAATGTTAACTATAGACAGTTAAAATCTATAATATTATTTAGTAAATACTAAGCATAATTTAGCATTTATGTAAAAATTATAATTATTGACTTAATATAGAAATGCTTTAAGATTAATTTTTAATGAAAAGGATAAAAGTCCTTTAATTTTTTAACAAATAAAAAAGGGTAAAAAATGAAAAAATTAAGTTTAATAGCATTGGTATTGGGAGTATCTGCTAACGCTATGGCTGCTAACAATATGGAAGGCGCTACATTCGGAGCTAATAAGGGAGATTTTTATGCTAAAGCTCAATTTGGTATGGTACAAAAAAAATATGACGGATCTGACCTTAATATTAAAGGTATAGCAAGAGATGACCTTTATTTAGGATATGGTATCTCAGATGTTACTACTGTTAGAACAGCTGTTGGATATCTTTCTTCTGTAGATGAAGATAAAATGGGACTTTATATGGGAAAAATCGGAATGAACCATAGATTACTTGGAAAATCACAACCAGTTATCTTGGATTTCTTTTATGACTTGCATTTAGGTGGACTTATTAAATCTAGAGGTAACGCTATTGTAGGAGCTGGCGGAACTGATTTCCATTATGATAATTACTCACATGGACGTTATGCTGTTTCTACTGGGTTCCAAGTTGGAAAAGAAATTGGAAAATGGGCAAATGCTGCTTGGGCAGAAATAAGATATAATATCGCTGGAGATAATAATAAATATACATTTGAAAGCATTATTCCTGCAGTTGGAAACGGCTGGGTAAATGCTGATATTAAATCTTCTACAGACTATGCCGTTGGATTAAAATCATCTTATGAAATGACAGAAAAATGGTTAGTTAATGGTGCTGTTACTTGGAAATACACTGGATCTACATCAGTAGACAAAGTTAGACTTTATGGTGGCGGTGCAATGGCTCCTATGGTTGCTAATAGCATGTTAGGGGATCACCAAGATGCATATCAAGAATTAATTTTTAATCTTGGGGCTTATTATAATGTTGCTCCTAATGCTCAACTTGGTTTTTATGGTGAATATACTTTTGACGATGCTGAAAATAATCAAGTATCTCATAAAGAAACTGTATATAAATATGAACTTGGAGTTAAATTCAACTTTATGTTCTAATTATTAGTTGTTGTATAAAAAAAGCGGGATAATACCCGCTTTTTTAATTTACTTCTGTTGGAAAAAGTCTATCAACCCTGTCCGATTGTTTTCTGGTATGGAAAACACCATTGTAGTCGATGATTATATCCCAACCAATTTCCTCTTCTTTTCTGGTTATTTTTAAATTGAAAACAATTTTAACCGCAGGAAACTTTTTTTCTTTGAGAACGAAATCAGTTATAGTATCCTGAAGTCCATCGTTAACTTTATTTAAGTTTTCACTTACTTCAGGAAGGCTACTGCCTATCCACTTTTCAATACCAATAATTTGTTCATCGGAGATAATCCAATATTCAGAAAAGAATGCTTTAGCTATTGCTTTTCTGATAGCTGATTTGACCAGCTCTTTTTGTTTTTCTTTTGTAGGTTTTGCAAAATCGCAAGTGTGACCCACTATCTTTACAGATGTATTCATATAATATTTAAGTTTGATTTAATTAAAAACTTTTATAGAGATTTTTTGTTTGCTCGTTCCATATAAGTAATGTCATTGTTATTTACAACTATTTCATCATCTACTGATATAAATGTTGGAACCATAATACGAATTCCATTAGTCAATATAGCAGGTTTGTTTGATGATGCAGCTGTTTGACCTTTTACTACTGGTTCGCATTCTGCAACTTTCCATACTGATGAATTTGGTAATGTTACATCAATTGGATCGCTTTCAATAAAGTGAATCTTTACTTCCATTCCGTCTTGTAAGAAAGCTAATTTATCACCTAATAATTCTTTTTTGATTGGGAATTGATCATAATCTGTTGAATCCATGAAATATACTTCGTTTCCGTCTGAATACATATATTGACAAGTCTTTTCACGAGAGTCTAGTTTTTCAACCGAGCCAGATGTTACGATAGAATCAATTACTTTACGGCCACTTTCAAGGTCACGGAGTTCAAGTTGCATATATGCTGGACCTTTTCCAGGCTTTACAGATTCTTTTTTAAGAACCACACATCTTTTTCCTTTACATTCAATAATTTGACCTGTTTTGATTTCGTTTACGCCGATTTTCATTTTTAATACCCTATTATTTTTTATTTTCTGCTGGTGTTTGTGGAGCTTGTTCTGGAGCAGATGGCGCAGATGGCGCTTCTTGTTGCTGTTGTTGAACTGCAGCTCTTACTTGTTGTGTTTTTTCTCTGTTTTGATGATAAACCATTAATGATAAAATCATGCAAATTCCAAAGAATGCTATTGATAAGTATTTTGTTAATGTTGTTAATAAATTCTTTGCATTTTCTCCTGAAAGCATTCCGCCAAATTTAGCACCACCGCCAATTCCAAGAACACCACCTTCAGATTTTTGCATCAAAATAATTGCAATTAAGGCAATTGCTATTAAAGTTTCAAGAGTTAAAAAAAATGCTAACATAATTACTTCCTTTTAGTTTTAAGAACTATTTTATACTAAATTATTTGCTATAAGTCCAGTTTTATTTTAATACTCGCTCAATTTTCTGGATTTCTTGCGCTGAAAGCGAATCTACCATTTGATTGGTGAAATCGTCAAGCTTTTTTAGACTTGAACTTGGATCTTCGTTTAATACGTATACTTTCTTTTTCTTCCAAACATTAAGCATCTCTTTTTCATTTTGAATTTCACCTTTTAATAGACTTACTATTGGAATATATGATGTTTGTGTTTGACCTAATACTTTTTTGATTTTCTTTGTAGCTTGAATAAATTTTTCTAATGTTTCATAGACAGGAGAAGTTACTGAGGCTTCTTGACTTATCCAAACTGGTTCTGCATCGTCTAAAAATTCTTCGTCTGCTACCCATGAGATATTTTGATTTAAAAAGTTTATGAAAATTATCTTTTGTTGTGATAATGCAACTATATCAAAACCTGCTTTATTTCTTAATACATCAAATCCAGCTTGTTCAAATTTAATTTCTTCCCTTTGATATTCAAAATTTTCTTTTTGTGCTTTTGGAGCTTTTGCAACTGATTTTTCTTTGACTTGCGGTTCTTCTATTATATCTTGAATTCTGCTTAGCACATCACTTATACTATCTTCTTCTTTTTCTTCTTTAGTCTCTTCTTCTGGCATTAATGGAGCAACTGGCATATCAAGAGGAGTTTCGTCTTTCTTTTCTTCGATTGCATCTTGTGCAAAATATGCTTGCCCTGCCCCTTGTCTTAATGATGCTATTTCAGTTGGCATTGTTGGATCAGGTTCAAAAGCTGGAGTTGACGCTTCGTCTTTTTTTACTTCTTCTTGCTTTTCTTCTTTTTTTACAGGAACAAAGAAATGGTAAATTGCTAATGTAATCTTGTTTTTATAAATTAATGATAATTTAGCTTGGATTTTTGGAAAAACTTTTGGATGCATTATGTATGACAAAGTTGCTAAATATAATGGAATAAATGTAAATATTATTAAAATAAACGCCCATTCATATAATGTATCTATTTTCCAACCAGCTTTCCAATGATTGTTTAAAATTTGCCAATGGCGGTATGAAGTTATATCAAATCCCCAATTCCATTTTAAAAGAGTTTGCTCTATTGCTAAATAGATAACAAACCACACGCATGCAGTTAATAGAAATTTAGCTATGGAATTTAGTTTTTCTAACATAACCCATATTATAAATTGATTTTAATCTTAATTCAACCGTTTAATCTTGACTCTTGAAAATTTGATTTTATAATGACCTTTAAATAAGTTAGAAATTAAATATACAATATATAAAGATCTTTCCCCTCATTTAATCTGAAGAAAGGATTGCATTGACCACAGAGTATTTGTAGGCCTGAAAAAGTCGAGTTTGAGCTCAACTCGCATCGGTATTGAGGTAGAGCTGTGGTGTAAAAAAGGGAGAAATCCCAAGAAAAAAGAACCCACGAGTTGGGGTCTGAAGGGTTGCGAAAGCAGCCCTTTATTTTTTATTTCAATAAGAACAATCCTAATATAACTCGATATATCGCAAATATTGTAAATGAGAAATTTCTAGCAAGTTTTACAAATAAATATAGAGCAATATATGCAACCATAAATGAGAAGACAATTCCCATTATCAAATTCATGTCAAAACTTAAAGAACTGAAGTTTTTGTAAAATGCTAGTGCACTTGCACCTATAATCGCTGGAATAGATAGAAATACAGAAAACTTAATTGCTTCAACTCTTTTTACTTTTAAAAATCTTGCTGCAGTTATTGTTATTCCTGAACGACTTACACCTGGCATTAATGACAAAGTTTGAAATAAACCTATTATAAATGCACTTTTATAACTTATTTCATTTGTACTTTTTGTTGCTGGGAAAAATTTGTCTGCTATAAATAACAATATACCAAAAATAATAGAATTAATTGCAAGCACTTGAATATTTCTCGCATCTTCTTCTATAAGGTTATATAAAAACATTCCTGCTATAACTAACGGAATTGAACCGATTATAAGTTTTAAAATTAAATGTCTTTCTGGGGCTAGTTTTTTATCGCCTGGCTTTAAGATGCTTTTTAATAAAAGAATTACATCTTTACGATAAAATAATAAAACCGCCATTATACTTCCAAAATGAAGACCTATATCAAAAAGCATGCCAAAATCATTATTTAACAAGTTGCCAAATAAAACTAAGTGAGCAGATGATGAAATTGGTAGGAATTCGGTGATACCTTGGACTAACGATAGTAAAAATACGTCTAATATGAACATGTTACAGATTTATCTTGTGTTTTTCTCTTTTTTGTCTATAATAATATACATTATAACATTCTAAAAGAAAAGAGTTTTTATGAGCAAATTAGATTTTAAAGTTGGCGATTTTGTTGTTTATCCTACTCATGGGGTTGGACAAGTTATTGAAATCGGCAAACAAACTTTTGGCGGTCAAGAAATTGAACTTGTTGTTATTAGATTTGAAAAAAATAGAATGACACTTCGAGTTCCTACTGAAAAAATCGAAATTTCTGGATTGCGTAAGATTTCTTCCAAGAAAAAAATGGACGAAATTGTTGATCTTATAAAAGATAGCCCACAAGTTAAACGCGTTATGTGGTCAAGACGTGCTCAAATATATGAAGATAAAATTAATTCTGGTAATCCTGAAGAAGTTGGAGAAGTTGTTCGCGATTTGTATAGAAACTATAATAAAGTTGAACAATCTTTTTCTGAAAGACAAATTTATCAAAAAGCACTTGAAAGATTAGCTAATGAATATGCTGTTATTAATAAAGTAACTGAAGATAGAGCTGTTGAAAAAATTGAAGACTATATGCAAAAAAGTCAAAAGCGTTATAATGCTACACTTGAAGAACAAGAAAATATTAATAAAAATTTAGATAAAGTTCTTGAAGATATGGATATTAAAGAAGACGACGAATAGGACCTGACGTCCACGCTTTATTTTGAATTATAAAAAACACCGATTTTGTCGGTGTTTTCTTTTTCTATTTCTCAGTTTAGAATCTGTATCCTAATTCTATTCTGAATTCTTGTGCTTCGTAATTATCTCTTACATGCATTTCATAACCAACACCTATTGTTGAGCCATTCTTTGTCACATAGTTCAATTTACCAC